>CALMVA010000011.1 GCA_937873035.1 uncultured Sphingomonadaceae bacterium
CGTTCCTGCCTTGTGCCCACCGCCGTCACCCCAGCGAAGGCTGGGGTCTCCTGTTGCGGAACAAGAGATGCCAGCCTGCGCTGGCATGACGGGAATGAGTTGTGCTGGGTGTTCCGCTGGTGAAGCGTTCCTGCCTTGTGCCCACCGCCGTCACCCCAGCGAAGGCTGGGGTCTCCTGTTACGGAACAAGAGAGCCAGCCTGCGCTGGCGTGACGGGATGGGGAGTTTAGCTTCAGGCGGCCGCCGGATAGTCGGTATAACCTTCCGGCCCCGGCGTATACCAGGTGCGCATCTCGGACTCTGCCCAGGCCTTGCCGTCGCGGATGCGGGTGACAAGGTCGGGGTTGGAGATGAACGGGCGGCCATAGCTCACGGCATCGGCAAGCCCGGCATCGAGCAGCGCCTGTCCGCCCTCTGCCGTCAGGTCTGAATTCAGCACGAGCGGATTGGTGAAGACGCGGCGGATGGCGGGCGATTGTTTGGGCACATCGGTGTTGCCAAAGGTGCCGTCCGGCCCCGGCTCGCGCAGTTCGAGAAAGCCGATGCCAATCTTCTGGAGGGCTGCCGCTGCCGCGGTGAACAGGCTTTCCGGGTTGCTATCATCCACGCCTTGCGAATCGCCATTGGGCGAGAGGCGCACCGACACGCGGTCAGCCCCCCAGACGCCTGCGACAGCGGGGGTGACTTCGCTGGTCAGACGGATGGGGTTTTCGATGCTGCCGCCATAATCATCATCGCGGAAGTTGGAATTGTCGCGCAGGAACTGGTCGAGCAGATAGCCGTTGGCGCTGTGGATCTGCACCCCGTCAAACCCTGCCGCTTTCGCGTTTTCGGCGGCGTGAACATAATCGCCGATGACGCGCGGAATCTCGTTGAGGTCAAGCGCGCGGGCCTCTTCCAGCGGCTGCTTGCCGGTGGGCGTATAGGCATGGCCGGGGCCGGTGGTCGCCGATGAGGAGACGCCGGGTCGGCCCTCGTTGAAGCTGCGATGGACAAGGCGGCCCATGTGCCAAAGCTGCAGGATGATGCGCCCGCCCGCTTCATGGACGGCTTCTGTGATAGGCTTCCAGCCTTCGGTCTGCGCGTCGTTCCAGATGCCGGGGGCAGAAGGCCAGCCAAGGCCTTCTGCCGAAATGCCGGTCGCTTCGGTGATGATGAGCCCTGCCGAGGCGCGCTGCGCGTAATAATCGCGCATCAGATCATTGGGGAGGAAGCCGGGGCTGGCCCGGCCGCGGGTGAGCGGCGCCATGAGGATGCGGTTGGGCGCGTGGATCGCACCCAGATCAATCGGATCGAAAAGCGTGGGCATATCTTCCCCTGTTGCGTTGTTGTCTTGCCTTCCGGATATGGGTGCCATGACCGGCGCGAGACAGCAACAATCACTTGGGGGGCATGAAGCGGGAGGCAGGGTGGCCGTGCTGGGCGCGCTGTTCCTCGGCAATTTCGCGCTCGCCTTCGGCCCGTGGCTTGTGCGTCTCGCCGATGTGGGGCCGAGCGCCTCTGCCATGTGGCGCATGGCGCTGGCGGCCCCTGTTCTGTTCGTTATCGCGCGCTACCGTCGCCAGCCGCTGACGCTGCAAACGCGCGCGCTTTACCTCACGATGCTGCTCTCAGGCCTGTTCTTTGCCGCAGACCTTGCCGCGTGGCATATCGGTATTCTCAAGACCAAGCTTGCCAATGCCACGCTTTTTGCCAATGCGGCGAGCCTCTTTTTCCCCATATGGGGCTTCATTGCCGCGCGCGCCTTGCCCAACCGGCGCGAGGGGGCGGCCTTTGGGATTGCCGCCGCAGGTGCTGCGCTGTTGCTGGGCCGCTCTGCCGATCTCAGCCCTGAAAATCTGTTTGGCGATATGCTCTGCCTGGCCGCCGGCATCTTCTACACGGGCTATCTTGTCGTCGTCGCACGGGCCCGCCAGCGCTTGCAAAGCTGGACGCTGCTTGCCTGGTCAACCGTCGCGACGATCCTGCCGCTTCTGGCGATTGCGCTGCTGCTGGGTGAGAAGATCATGCCGACCGACTGGACGCCGGTGCTGGCGCTCGCCATCGTCAGCCAGCTTATCGGGCAGGGGATGATGGTCTATGCGCTGGGCAAGGTGAGCCCGCTGGTCTTCGGGCTGGCACTGCTCACACAGCCAATAGTCTCGGCGACGATGGGCTGGATCAGCTTTGGCGAGAAGCTCGCCTTTCCCGACATGGTCGGGGCGGGGCTGATCGGGCTGGCGCTCGTGCTCGTGCGCCAGCCCGACCGATCAAAGGATCAATAGCCGCCTTCGGCCGAGATCATGCAGTAGAGCATGGCAATCGACAGCAGCGTGTTGGTGCGGCTGAAGATCATCGCCGTGGTGGCAGCCTTCGCCTTGGTGGCGTCGTCGGCTTCAACAAGGCCAAGCGCCTTTTTCTGGTTCGGCCAGATGATGGCCCACACGTTGAAGGCCATGATGAGCGCCAGCCACATACCGATGCCGATGGTGCGGAACGGCGCTTGCAGCGTGAAGGCCTGATGCGCGTAACCGGCCTGAATGGCGACGGCGACACCCGTGAAAACGGTGAAGGCCGCGCCCCAGCGGAACCAGAACAGCGCAGCCGGCGCAATATGCTTGGAAACGCCCGGCTTCAGCTCTGCCGGAATTTTCGGCATCGTCGGCATCTGGGTGAAGTTGAAATAATAGAGATGGCCGATCCACATGATACCGCAGATGACGTGCGCCCAGCGCAGCAGCCAGTTGTGATCGATTGAGCCCTGCACGCCGAACATGACGACAAGCATCAGCACGACGCCGACGGCGAGCACCGCATTCAGATTTCCAAAAAATTTCGCCATTTGAGACGACTCCCCCAGTTGGTTGAAGCTTTGATTGACGCGGGAAGTCTATCATCCCATCTAGGCGCTGTCACCTTTGTTGCAGGGAAAGTATCGTTGCGTGTCCGCCGATTTTACTAACATGACGCTGGAGGAAATGCGCGCCGTGCTGGCCGCAGAACTGCCGTCGGACGCGGCTTTTGACGGGTGGACGCCCACCGCGCTCAAGGCCACATCTGCCCGCATGGGCGTGGATGCCGATGTGGCGGGCCTCGCCTTTCCCGATGGTGCGCTCCAGATGGTCGAGGCCTGGTTTGCCCATGTCGACCGCGCGATGGCGCTGGCCTGCTCGCCCGAAAAGCTGGCCACGATGAAGATCCGCGAGCGCATCACCGCGCTTGTCGAGGCGCGGCTCCATGTGCTTGCCCCGCAGCGTGAAGCGTTGCGCCGGGCGCAGTCGATCCTCGCCAATCCGCGCCACGCAGGCGCTGCCGCCCGGCTGGGCTGGCACGCAGCGGATGCGATGTGGCGCGCGGCGGGCGACACCGCAACCGACTATAATCATTATACCAAGCGCGCGATCCTTGGCTCGGTCTATGCCGCCACGCTCTTGATTTTCGTCAATGACGACAGCGAAGACTGGGCCGAGACCCGCGCCTTTCTTGCACGACGCATCGAAGGGATCATGCGGTTTGAGAAGGCAAAGGCGAAATGGACCGGAGGAGGCAGCAGGCATTTCAGCATGGCGCGCTTCCTTGGCCGCCTGCGCTATCCGGCCACATAATTCGGACTCGCAATTGTTGCGCGTAAATGATAATCAGTCGCAATTAGGGGTTTGGGAACGGATTTGCGCGTGCAACTCGATCAATTGCCGTTGAACAGCACCGCGCGGATTTCGCGCGTGGATTGGGCGCGGCTCGGTGAAACAGAGGCGCACCGCCTGCGCTGCCTGGGCTTTGATCCCGGCGTTGAGGTGGAGCCGCTGCACAGGGGCTGGTTTCTCTTCCGTGATCCGCTGGCGGTGCGCGTCGGGCGTATGACTGTCGCCATCCGCGCGTTGCACGCTGCCGCTGTAGAGGTGGAACCGGCGTGACCTCCATTCCGCTCGTCGCGCTCGTCGGCAATCCCAATGCAGGCAAGAGCGCGCTGTTCAACGCGCTCACGGGCGCGCGCCAGAAAACGGGCAATTATCCCGGCGTCACTGTGGAGCGCCATTCGGGGCGCTTTGCGCTCGATGATGGCCGCCCGGTGGAGCTTGTCGATCTGCCCGGCACTTATAGTCTCCACCCGACCAGCCCCGATGAGGCGGTGACGCGCGATGTCGTGCTGGGGCGGCAGGCGGGCGAGCGCCGTCCCGATGCGCTCGTCATCGTCGTCGATGCCGCCAATCTTGATAATCACCTGCGCTTTGCGATTGAACTCATCGCACTCGGCCTGCCCTGCCTTGTTGCGCTCAACATGGTCGATCTGGCGACCCGCGACGGGCTGACGCTCGACGCGGGCAAGCTTGCGGCGGCGCTCGGCGTGCCGGTGGTGGAAACCGTCGCCGTCCGTCGGCGCGGGCTGGATGAACTGCGCGCACTGGTTTCGGATGCAATCCACACGGTGCCGACGCCTGCGGGCAGCCTGCCCCAGATGGACCCGCTTGCCCTGCGCGCCCGTGCCCGTGCGGCGGCGCGCGAGGCTGTTGTTGCCGAACGCAGCGTGCGCAAGACGACGCGGATGATTGACAGCGTAGTGCTGCATCCGGTGATCGGCCCCATCATCCTGTTCGCCACGCTCTTCGTGATGTTCCAGCTCGTCTATTCGGCAGCCGAAGGCCCGGTGGATATGATCGAGGGCTGGATCGGGATGCTGACCGATTGGGTTCGCGCCGTGATGCCCGATAGCCTGTTGCGCTCGGCGCTGATCGACGGGGTGATTGCGGGTGTGGGGGCGGTCGTCGTGTTCCTGCCGCAAATCCTTGTGCTCTTTGCCTTCATCCTCTTCTTGGAGATGTCGGGCTATATGGTCCGCGCGGCGTTCATCATGGACCGGCTGATGGCGAGCGTGGGGCTTTCGGGCCGCGCGTTCATTCCGCTGCTCTCGTCCTTTGCCTGTGCCGTGCCCGGCATCATGGCGACGCGCACGATTGAAGATCCCCGCGACCGGCTGACGACCATTCTCATCGCCCCGCTGATGACCTGTTCGGCGCGGCTTCCCGTTTATGCCGTCATCATCGGGGCGTTCATCCCCGATGCCAAGGTCGGGCCGGGGCTGGGGCTGCAAGGGCTGGTACTGTTTGGCCTCTATATGGCGGGCATTGCCGGTGCGATGCTGGCGGCGTTCGTGCTGCGCAAGACCGTCGTCAAGGGCGAGGGGCTGGGCTTCATGATGGAGCTGCCCAAATATCAGATGCCCAATCTCAAGGACATCGCACTCGGCCTGTGGCAGCGTGCGGCGGCCTTTTTGCGGCGTGCGGGCACGATCATCGCGGCGACGACCGTCGTCCTCTGGGCGCTGCTCAGCTTCCCGCAGGTGCCCGCAGGCTCCACGCATAGCCAGATTGACTATTCAATCGCCGGGCGGATCGCGGGCGGGCTGGAAGTCGTGGTGAAGCCCATCGGCTTCAGCCGCGATATGGCGCTGGCGCTTATCCCCGCGATGGCGGCGCGCGAAGTCGCGGTGTCGGCGCTCGCCACCACCTATGCGGTTGATGCGCGCGATGAAGCCGCGACCGAACAGGGCCTGCGCGAGCGGCTGCGCGCAGGATGGACGATCCCCATGGCGCTCGCTTTCCTTGCCTGGTTTGTGTTTGCGCCGCAGTGCATCTCGACGATTGCCGTCGTCCGGCGTGAAACCAACGGGTGGAAATGGCCCGCAATCATGGTCGGCTATCTGTTCGCACTGGCATATGTCGCGGCAGGCGCTACATACTGGCTCTCAACATTTTTGGGGCTCTGAAGGGAAGAACATGGCGGGTAGCGTCAACAAGGTCATTCTGGTCGGCAATCTGGGGAAAGACCCGGAAGCACGATCAATGAACAATGGCGGGGAAGTGGTGAGCTTCACGCTCGCGACGTCGGAAACGTGGAACGACCGCGACGGCAACCGGCAGGAAAAGACCGAGTGGCACAATGTCGTGATCTTCAATGAAAATCTCGGCAAGGTTGCCAAGAACTATCTGCGTAAAGGGCAGAAGGCTTATATCGAAGGCCAGCTCCAGACCCGCAAATGGACCGACCAGAACGGCAATGACCGCTACACGACCGAAATCGTGCTGCAACGCTTCCGGGGTGAACTTGTGCTGCTCTCCGGCCGTGAAAGCGGCGGCGGTGGCGGTGGCGGTGGCTCCGGCGGTGGTGACTGGGGTCGTGAGCGGTCGTCCGGTGGCGGCAACCAGGGTGGTGGCGGCTTCGGCGGCGGCCAGTCCGGCGGCAACTTTGGCGGTTCCGGCGCACCCAGCCCGTTCGACAGCGATCTGGACGACGACGTTCCGTTTTGATCGGCGGGCTGATCCCGGCCAAGTCAGATATTATCGCGCGGAGACGCAGAGAAGGCGGAGTGGTTTGAGGTTATCCAAACCCCCGCTCTGAAACTCTGCGTTTCTCAAACCCGCTTGGGCTGAGCTTGTCGAAGCCCTGTTCTTCTGGACGCCTTGGTTCACAGCAAAGGACGGCCCTTCGACAAGCTCAGGGCGAGCGGTGCGGGGAGGCAGTAAGTCCCGTTATCCTCCGCGCGCTCTGCGTCTCCGCGCGAAGCTATTTCTAGCCTAAGCCCGCGTCCTGAAGGGCGTGAAATCGGTGCCTTCGTCAAACAGATCGACGCCCTCATGGCGCTTGAGCGCGGCCACGACGAGATAGGTCGCGGGCGTCAGCACGGCTTCCCATGTCACCTTCAAAAGCCAGTTGGTCACCATCACCGTCAGCACCTGTTGCGTGCCCCAGATGCCCCAAAAGGCCAGCGGGTAGAAAATGAGGCTGTCCACGCCCTGCCCGAACACCGTCGAGCCGATGGTGCGGCTCCACAGATGCTTGCCCTGCGTCCAGATCTTCATCCGCGCGAGCACATAGGAGTTGACGAACTCGCCCGCCCAAAAGGCGACGATCGAGGCGAAGACGATGCGCGGCACCTGCCCGAACACGCTTTCATAAGCGGCTTGCCCCGTCCAGCCCGGCGCGGGCGGCAGCGAAACGACGACCCAGCTCATGAACGCCATGAAGAGCAGCGCGGAAAAGCCCACCCAGATGCAGCGGCGCGCACGGGCATAGCCATAAACTTCGGTCAGCACGTCCCCGATGACATAGCCCAAGGGGAAGAAGAGGATGCCCGCGCCAAATTCCCACCCGCCAAGCGTCGCGACCTTGGCCGCACCGATGACGTTGGAAAGCAGTAGAATCGCAACAAATGCCGCCATCACGACATCGAAGCTGCGGAACTGGTGGACGGTTTCCGCCTTGATGGCGCGCAGAGGATGTTCGCTCATGGAGCCAAGATGAACGGTGCGGGCGGATTTGGCAATCTGTCCAAACGCCTAGCGGGGTGTGGCCTTGACACAGGCCAACACCCCGACCCAGCGGGCGCGATCATGGCGGCAGGCCCAGCCTGACCAAAGGCGCGGATCGGGCGGGTGCGTGCGTGCGGCGGAATTGCGGGCACGGTTGTAGATCCAGATGATGGCGCTTCTCTCCTCATTGCCCGCCGCATCGCGCAGCCGGAGATTGGGGTTGTCGCCGGGGGCAAGAACCACCGCCTGCGTTGGCACCGCCGCTCCATCGCGCGCAAGGAAGAAGCCGCCGAGCTTGGCGAGCGAGCCAGCATCAAGGATGTGCGAGGCGGGATGGTCCCATGTGAACACAAGGCGCTTGGCCCCCCGCGCGCCGACAAAGCCGCTCGCCTGTTCAAAGCCGTAAAAGCTGCGCGCCTCCAGCCGGGTGCGCAGCTTTTGGGTATCGAGCATCTGCGCGCCAAAGGCGGCGATCAGCAGGATATAGCCGAGATGCGCGCGCTTCTCGCGGCGGATGGCGAGCACAAGGCCAAGCAGGATCGACGGGACGACGGGCACCAGATAACGCTCGGTCATTGACGGGCGCACAAGCCCGATCCCCAGCGTCACGATAAGTGCCGCGACGCCGCACAGCACGGCCATGTGCAGCGCCTTCTCCGTCGCCGCATCGCGCGCCGGGTGGAATGGCCCGCGCGACGCCAGACGCGTGGCGACAAGCGCGGCGGCGACGAGCGCGAGGTGCATCCAGCCCGGCTGGCCCAGCACATAGCGCAGATGCCCCGCCGCCAGCGGCAACGTCATCGGCTCATACCAGGCAATGTCTGGCCGCGCATAATCGGCAAGGCGCGGCAGATGGATGAAGAGCCAGCCAAAGCCAGGCGCGAACGCCAGAGCAGCGGGCCAGCAGGTGAGCGCACGCGCACGGTGCCGCCAGACAAAGGCCAGCCCTTGCAGCGCCGCCAGCGGCAGCGCGAAATAATGCGTCAGGATCGCAAGGCTGGCGAGTGCCGACCAGATGAATGCGCGGGCGCGGGAAGGCGATGCCATCAGCCGGGCAAAGCCAATCGCCTGTGCAACCGAGAGCAGCAGCAGCAGCCCATAGCCGCGCGCATCGAGCGAAATGTCGATCCCCGGCCCCCAGAGGATGAGAAGCGCGCCCCAGACCAGCGAGGCTTCCCGCGACAAGCCGGGCGCGCGCCAGAGGATCGGCAGGAGCGCGGCCCCCGCCACAAAGACAAGGCTCGGCAGCCGCAATGCGCTGTCAGACAGGCCCGCAACCGCCGTCCAGAGGTGCATCAGCGCGTAGTAAAGCGGCGGGTTCACATCAAGCCACGCCTCGCGCCAGAAGGACGCCCAGTCCGGCTGGCTGACGATCATCCCCGTCCATGTCTCGTCGATCCAGAGCGGCAGACCCTGCCCTGATGCGAGCCGCAGCAGCAGCCCGCCACCAAAGGCGAGTGCTGCCATCAGCCACACGCCCAGAGTGGGCAGGCTCGGACGGCCAGAGGAGGGGAGGTTGGCGGTTCGGGGTTGCTCCATCGCGCAATCACTGGCGTGAAAATGCCGCGCTGTCACCTCTGGAGGTTCCGCTCGCCCCAAAACCGCTCTATGGGGTGCCCAGCGCGCGCCCGTAGCTCAGTTGGATAGAGCACGAGCCTTCTAAGCTTGGGGCCGCAGGTTCGAATCCTGCCGGGCGCGCCAAATTGTTTTCATGCCCTGAAAAGTCATATAACGTATTGAAAGGTATGGATAAAACGGTGTTTCGAACGCCGCCTTTTGGGTCATATACGAGCTGTTGAGGAAATGTGAGTCTGAGGGCTAATTTCTTATCCTCTAGGCGACCATTATTCCAAAGATTCCAAGGGCTTGCGAGAAACGCCAAAGCGTTTCGAAAAGTTTCGTCGAAGTCCTTTTTCGGCTGCCCAACACTGGCCATTTTTTCCTTCAAAAGCAGCTTGCTGGATTCGAATTCACCGATGCGCCGCTCATACGCTGCGATCACCGAAGGGCTGCCAGCGTCAACGATCCGGTCGAGAAGTCCCTCAATTTTCCGGTCGATTTCTCCCAGCTCTTTTTCGATCACCTTGCGCGATTGCTCTGCGTTCAGAGTTTGCGCGTTCCACGCATTGCGGAGCGCAGCCGTCGCAAGATCAATGAGCTGCTTTGCAGGTGTGATGGATTTGAGCATTTCCTCAAACGCAGCTTCCACCTTTGCGCGCGCATAGGATTTGCCGCGCAACTCGCACTCACGCTGTCTGCACAGGTAATAGGGATAAGCCGCACCCATGCGGCCCTTACTCCAGTTTGCGGTCAGTGCATGACCACAGCACGGGCAACAGATATGTCCGCGCAGCGGAAAGTCGCTGCTAACATCGGCGCGGGCTGCACCGCGCGCCTTGCCTTTCAGGCGTTCCTGAATCTCATTGAATGTTTCGATACTGACGAGTGGCTCGTGCTTGCCGATCCGAGGTGAAAGATTCCAAGACGGCACAAAGACGATACCCGCATAGAGCGCGTTCGTCAGAATTTGCTTCACGCGCTCGTTCGACACTTTGCCATTGCGCATCTTCGGCACAGCCGGTTGCAGTTCGAGATAGCGCATCACTTCGGCTTGGCTGGCAAACCGTCCGCTCGCAAAGCCTTCGAGCGCTTCCTGTATGATAGAGGCCAAAGGCTCGTTGCGTGCGAGGATTTTTCCGCCGCCTGACCAACGGGCATATTTGTAACCCCACGGCGCTTGGAATGTCCAAAAGCCTTGCTGCATACGTGCAGTCATGCGGTTGAGC
>CALMVA010000012.1 GCA_937873035.1 uncultured Sphingomonadaceae bacterium
CCATGCGATCACCTCAATCTACACCAGAAATTACACCACGAGCGCGGACGCTAGCCCCGATGTTGAGATCATGCCATTCTGGAGCCGCATCCATGTGCGGGATGAAGAGAGCCAGACGCTCATCTTCACCAATGGTGATTTCCTGCCCCGGCGGGTGCCGCGAGACCGTTTCTTGGGGCAGCCATGGTCAGACTTTGGTGGAACGCTGGGCACCTATGGTATGGTCGCCAAGGCGCAGCCCGCGGGTTTTGATGTCAGCCTTGGCGTGTTCCGCTCTTATGTCGATGTGAGTGAAGACCATATCGATCTGCTCTTCGGCACCGCGCGGGACGGCAGCGTGGCGCGCCGTGTTGTTGTCGTTGATGGCGGAAACCGCTTTGCGTCGACATCTGGCGAGTTGCGCATTGGCCGGTCCTTCATCGAAGGTCCGCGCAAGCACAGTCTGGTGGTTTCGCTCAAGGGACGCGATCAGTCTCGCCGTTATGGCGGTGCGGCGCTGGCCGAGCTTGGCCCAAGCCAGATTGGCGTGCAGGATTTTCGTCCTGAACAAATGCCCGACATCGGCCCAAAGACGCACGATCATGTTTCGCAAAAGACAGTCGGCTTCGGTTATCGGGGCCAGTGGGCCAATGTCGGTGAAGTAAGCCTTGGCTTGCAGAAAACTGACTATTCAAAGCGGATTACGGATCCTGATCCGGCAATCATCTACCCCGAAACGCGCGCGCGCCCTTGGCTTTTGAGTGCGAATGTCGCTGGCTATCTGACAGACAGGATTGCGCTCTATGCAGGCTATACACGCGGGCAGGAAGAAAGCCCGGTCGCGCCCGTCGAGGCCATCAACCGAAACGAAGCGCCGCCCGCCATTTTAACGAAGCAGCGTGAAGCGGGCGTTCGCTGGAAGGTGAGCGACGGCGTTACGGCGGTGCTGGGCTATTTCGACATCGACAAGCCCTATTTCAATCTCGATGCCAATGAACGCTTCCGTCAGTTGGGCCGTGTTGAAAATCGCGGCATCGAGTTTTCTCTGGCCGGACCGATCGCCAAGGGCGTCTACCTTGTTGCGGGCAATGTGTGGCTCGATGCAACGGTGTCCGGCGAAGAGGTTGATCGCGGGATCATCGGGCGGCGTCCCATAGGCACATTCCGCCGTCACACCATCATCAGCATGGATTATCAGGTGCCCGGCGTGGCACCGCTCTCGCTCAATGCGGCGTTTGAAGGGACAAGCGCACGGACTGCGAACGCGCTTGATACCGTGCGCATACCCACGCGCGCCGTGATGAGCCTTGGTGCACGCTACAAGTTCAAGATCGCTGACAGGCCCAGCCTGCTTCGTTTCACGGTCAACAACGTCACCAATACCTTTGGATGGGCTGTGGGCGGTAGCGGCTTTTTCATTCCAAATGGCTCGCGGCGCTATTCACTAAGTCTTGCAGCGGACCTTTGAGCGTGCGTAAACACCGGTTATAACCGAACCGGAGGTATTGATGGGCGAGATCGCATCGAAGGAACAGCTGAGAATGTCGTTCCTGCGCTGGGCTTTGGTAACAGTTCCCGCAATTTTGTTCCTCGGCTTTCTGTCTGGTAAAATTGCCAATTCGGGATATGATAATCGCTGGTTTCTCGCGCTGTCGCGGCCGGAAATCGTGCCGCCGGGCTGGGTTTTTGGCCTTGTCTGGTCATCACTCTACATTTTGATGGGCACAGCGCTTGCCATGGTGCTCCATGCGCGTGGCGCCGCCGGGCGCGGCATGGCGCTGGCGCTCTTTGGCTTGCAGTTCGTGCTCAATCTGTGCTGGTCGCCCCTGTTCTTTGCAGCGCATCAGGTGACGCTGGCATTTTATCTCATCCTTGCGATATTGGCGGTTGCAGGGGTTGCGGCATTTTATTTTGGTCGCATCCGCAAGGCCGCAGGTCTGCTTCTTTTGCCCTATCTTGCCTGGCTTGCTTTTGCCTCGATCATCAATTTCCAGATTGATCGGCTCAACCCGGATGCAGAAGGGCTTGTGCCGGAAGCGCCGCATACCCAGATACAGCTTTGAGAACAGATTCTCCAAGGAATGATAGATGCAGACCGAAAACCGTTTGTTCGATGATCTCGCCAAGCTGGTAAATGGCGCCGCCGGAACGCTGGCCGGGGTTGGCCGCGAGGCGGAGGCCGCCACGCGTGAAAAAGTGCGCGAATGGATTGGCGGACTGGACTATGTGAGCCGCGATGAGTTTGAGGTCATGAAAGCTATCGCCATCGCTGCGCGTGAGGAAGTCGATGTCCTGAAGGCGCGCCTCGACGCGCTTGAAGCCAAGAAGTAGCTGGCGAGGGGCGGCCTTCTTGTCCACAATTTTGTCGGCGAGTTGCAGCCCCGGCCTTGCCCGTTTCGTGTCTGGCACGCCAATCACGCCGTGATGAGCATTGAACCCCTCGACATGGCGCAAGCCGCCGGCGCGCCTATCGAAACGCTTGAGAGCTGGTTCTCGGCACATAACTGGCCGCATGAGCGGCTGGGGGAAGAGGAAATTGTTGCCTCTGCCAAGGGGGCTTGGAACCAGTATGAGTTGCGCGGCCTGTGGCGTGAAGATGACTGCGTTCTCCAGTTTCTGGCCTTTCCCGATGTGAAGGTTACTGACGCGCAGGCCTCGCCAATTTACGAGACAATTGGGCTTATCAACGAACAATTGTGGCTTGGCCATTTTGAATATTGGCCGTCCACGGGCATTATTGCTTATCGCCATGCCGTGCTTTTGGACTCTGGGAGCGGGGAGGCGGTGTTCTCATTCGATCAGGCAGAAGTGATGGTTGAAGCTGCCATTGATGAACTTGATCGTTTCTACCCCGTTTTTCAGTTTGTGCTGTGGGGCGGCAAGAACCCGCGCGATGCCATCGCTTCGGCGATGGTTGAAACGCAGGGCGAGGCATGATGGCCGAAAAGCCGATCTGGCTGGTCGGCTGCGGCAATATGGGCGGCGCGATGTTGCGCGGTTGGCTGTCGCACGGGGTTGATGCCGCGAACGTGCTGGTAATCGACCCACAGGCATCAGATCTTCCTGAAGGCGTTGAGCGCGTCGACGCAGCACCTGTCGGCGCTGCACCTCAGCTCTTGCTGCTCGCCATTAAACCGCAGATGCTGGAGGCCGTCGCCCCGAATTTGGCGATTGGGCCCAACACGCTGGTCATATCAATTCTTGCGGGCGTAGAAACCGCGTCACTCGCTCGTCACCTTGCCGGTGCGGCTGCTTATGTTCGCGTGATGCCAAATATGCCTGCCGCCATTGGGGAAGGGGTGAGCGCTGTTTATGCGGCCACGCTGGGTGCCGAACGGCGCGCGCAGGTGGAAAGCCTTGTCAGCCCGCTTGGCGCGGTTGAGTGGGTCGATGACGAAGACCTTTTTCATGCTATCACCGGCCTTTCGGGTTCAGGCCCTGCCTTTGTCTTTCGCTTCATTGATGCAATGGCGGCTGCGGGCGTTGGCGAAGGAATATCGGCTGATCTTGCGATGCGGCTTGCCGTGGCGACCGTCGCAGGCTCCGCACGGCTCGCGTTGACGACGGGCAAGCCGCCGCGTGATCTGGCAGAGGCCGTGCGCAGCCCCAATGGCACAACGCACGCAGGGCTTGTGGCAATGGATGCGAGTGAGTTCACGAATATCGTGCGGGACACCGTATCGGCCGCCGCCAAGCGTAGCCGGGAGCTGGCTGCCGAAGCTGCAAGGCGCTGAATCCCGGCGCGCGCCTGTTGACGGCGGGCGCTCTCTCGCATAGCGGGAGACAGGAAGTTGCTTGTTTTCACCTTTTAGCGATAAGAAAGTTTCACTCCCCATGAGTGCCACGTTGACCTTCGAGATCGAGCCCAATGCCAATGCCGTTCCAGCGGCGGAGCGCGAAGAGCGCATCGCAGCGCCCGGTTTCGGCAAGGTATTTACCGATCATATGGTGACGATCCGCTATACCGAAGGACAGGGCTGGCATGATGCGAAAGTCACTGCGCGCCAGCCGCTGGTGCTCGATCCGGCAACCGCAGTGCTGCACTATGCGCAGGAGATTTTTGAAGGCCTGAAAGCCTATCGACGCGAAGATGGTGGCATGGCGCTGTTTCGCCCAGAGGCGAACGCCCAGCGTTTCAACGCCTCGGCGCGCCGTATGGCGATGGCCGAACTGCCTGAAGATCTTTTCATCGAATCGTGCAAGTTGCTTGTCGATATAGACAAGAATTGGTTCCCCGATGTGGAGGGCGGATCGATTTACTTGCGGCCTTTCATGATTGCGAGCGAAGTCTTTCTGGGTGTGAAGCCGTCTTCCGAATATCTTTTCATGGTCATCGCATCGGCCGTAGGCGGATATTTCAAGGGCGGCGCGCCAGCCGTGTCGCTCTGGGTCTCGCAGGATTATAGCCGCGCGGCACCGGGCGGCACTGGGGCCGCCAAATGCGGCGGCAATTATGCTTCCAGCCTCGTCGCACAGGCAGAAGCCATCAAGCTCGGCCACGATCAGGTTGTCTTCCTCGATGCCGCTGAACGCCGCTGGATCGAGGAACTGGGCGGCATGAACATCTTCTTTGTGTTCGATGATGGCTCGATTCAGACGCCGCCTCTTTCTGGGACCATTCTGCCCGGCATCACCCGCGATTCGCTTCTGACGCTTGCTCGCGAAGAAGGCCTGATCGTGCGTGAAGAGCGTTACGGCATCGATCAGTGGGAAGCAGATGCCAGGAGCGGGCGGCTGGTGGAAGCCTTTGCCTGCGGCACAGCGGCAGTTGTCACCCCGATTGGCAAGGTCTCCAGCCCTTCCGGCAGCTTCACGGTCGGGGCAGGTGGCCCCGGACAGGCAACCCAGCGCCTCAAGGATCGCCTTGTGGGCATCCAGCGCGGCAGCGTGGCAGATACCCACAACTGGGTGACGCGGCTCGATTGACGCATTGCCTAAATGAAAAGGGCCGCTATACGGGCGGCCCCGACAGGCATTGGGGCGTCGCCAAGTGGTAAGGCACCGGTTTTTGGTACCGGCATTCGGAGGTTCGAATCCTCCCGCCCCAGCCAGATCATGAAAATCTCTATAAAGCAGTCGCTTGCGGGGTGAGTTTCCCTCCGCGTGGGACAGTTTTTTGGGGCAGGCTTCGGCTTGGGTGGAGCGGCCTTCATTGTGGAGCTCAAGTGCTTTTCTGGAGCGCGACGCTCGTCAGCCCGGTGTTCTAGCTGCCGATGCCTATGAATTTTCGCGGTTTTCGTAGGAAAAATCCGACGATGTGGCGTAATTGAATCGTAACCAATATCTGCGAATTATTCTGTGCCTGCGTGTGGGGCGGCTCCTTTGATCCTCGTTAAGTCGTTAGGACATTTTGCCTTTCCCAAATGTGGGCCAAATACAAGATGAGTTGTGCCTCTGATTCACTCTTTTGGTCTTGATTGATTGTGACAGAGATGCAAATAGGTCGCTGACTACGGTGCAACGAAAGAAAGGGAGCCCCCTATGAACCTGCGTAAGTCAATCACCACGGTTGCAGCCGCCATTGCCATGGTTGCTGTCCCCACTGTCGCTTCTGCGGCTCAGAGCTCGGCTAGCCGTCTTTCGGTCGCCCCGGCTGTGACCAAGTCGGTTCGCGCTTCGTCGGCGCAGACCAAGAACAACAACCTCGGCGGCAGCGTTATCATCGCTGTGCTCGCTGCAGCTGCTGTGATCGCGGGCATCGTGATCGCTGCTGACGGCAGCAACGACGCGGTCAGCCCGTAGTCGTTTCTCGCCGTAGTAAGGTTAGAGAAAGGGCGGCTTCGGTCGCCCTTTTTTTGTTGTCCGCCGAAATTTATCGGCACGCTGGGCTGAGTCGGCCCTTTCCGTTGAGGTGCGCCGCGCCTATCTCTCGCGCAAAGCGAGGAGATTTGAGAAAATGTCGCAAACGGCAACTTTCGCTGGCGGGTGCTTCTGGTGCGTTGAGGCGGTCTTTCAGGATTTGGCGGGCGTCGAGAGCCTTGAAAGCGGCTATATTGGCGGGCAGCTCGCCAACCCAAGCTATAAGCAGGTTTGCGGTGGCGACACCGGCCATGCCGAGGCGATCCGCATTGCTTTTGATCCCGCGCAGATCAGCTATGGCGATTTGCTGGATGTGTTCTTTGCAACGCACGATCCAACCCAGCTCAATCGCCAGGGCAATGACATCGGTACGCAATATCGCTCCGCCATTTTCCCGCATGATGCCGCCCAAGAGGCGGAAGCACGTGCCGCCATGGAACGCGCGCAGCCGGATTGGCCCGCGCCTATTGTCACGAGCATAGAGCCGCTCGGCACGTGGTATCCGGCGGAAGATTATCATCAGGAATATTGGAACGGCGAGGGGCAGCGAAACCCCTATTGCCTCGCCGTCATTCCGCCCAAACTGGCGAAGCTGCGCAAGGGATTCGCCGATCGCCTCAAGACGACCGGCGAATAAGGTCGAGAATTACTTGGTCGGGCGGCCGCCGCCGGTTTTGCGGATAGCACCCTTGTGGCTGCCGACGCCTGAGGGCTTGCGGTTGCCAAAGCGGCGGCGCTGACGGTCACCATCGGCGCGCTCGCCGCGCTGTTCTTCACCCTGACGGTGCGGACGCGGTCCGCCATTGCGGTTGCCGCCACGGGCTTCATCGAAGCGACGCTGGCTGGTCGGCTTTGTCTGTGCGGGCTTCGGCATACGCGCCACTTCTGCCGCGAAATCTTCAGGGAGGGCCACCTGCTCCAGCTGAACACGCGTCAGGCGCTCAATCTGACGCAGCCAGCTGCGCTCTTCGCCATCGACAAAGCTGATTGCGACACCCTCTGCGCCAGCGCGCGCGGTTCGCCCGATGCGGTGAACATATTGTTCTGGCACATTGGGCAGCTCAAAATTGAACACGTGGCTGACGCCCGAAACGTCGATGCCGCGCGCGGCAATGTCGGTCGCCACAAGGATGCGAATATCACCCTTGCGGAATGCCTGAAGTGCCGTGGTGCGCTGCGCCTGGCTCTTGTTGCCATGAATAGCGGCACACGCGATGCCAGCGGCCTGCAAATGCTTCACCACGCGATCCGCGCCATGCTTGGTGCGGGTGAAGACCAGCGCGCGGTCAATCGGCTCTTCACGCAGGCGGATGGTAAGAAGAGCCTGCTTTTCGCGCTGATCGACAAAGGTCACGAACTGGCGGATGCGCTCCGCCGTTGTCGCCTGCGGCGTAACCGACACGCGGACGGGGTTGGTGAGGAAGCGATCACCAAGCTCGGCAATCGTCTTGGGCATAGTGGCTGAAAAGAAGAGCGACTGGCGCTCTTTGGGCAGCAGCTTGTCGACCCGCTTGAGCGCATGAATGAAGCCAAGATCAAGCATCTGATCGGCTTCATCGAGCACGAAGATCTCGACATTGCGCAGCGAAAGCGCACGCTGGTCGATCAGGTCGAGCAGGCGGCCCGGCGTGGCCACAAGCACATCGACACCGGGGCTGAGGGCCTTGATCTGGCGGCCAATGGGCACGCCGCCAAATACCGTTTCAACACGGAATTGCATCTGGCGGCCATAGTCGCGGAACGACTGGGCAATCTGCGCGGCCAGCTCTCGCGTGGGCGAAAGCACGAGCATACGGCAGGTCAATGGTGCGCGCGGCTTGGGGTTTTCCATCAGATATTGGAGTGAGGGCAGCGCGAAGGCTGCGGTCTTGCCGGTGCCGGTTTGGGCGATGCCGCACAGATCCTTGCCTTCCAGCAGCGGCGGAATGGCCTGAAGCTGGATCGGCGTCGGCGTCTCATAGCCTTTCGAGGCGAGGGCGGCGAGAAGGGGCTTGGCAAGGCCAAGATCCGAAAAATGGGTCATGAAAATCTCTCAAAAATAGGCGCGAACGCACCAAAAATGGCGCGCGCGTGCGGTGTCGAACTGACGACCCGCGTGACAAGGGAAGCCTTGGGGAAACGCTTACGAAAACCGGCCTGCACTGCATGGATTTGCAGTCAATCACGCTCGCCATTGGGTTCGGCAAGGCCAATCACCTTGCTGCGCTGCAACATCATCTAGGCGATTGCGGGCCCAAATGCAAGCATTGGCATTTTCCGCCTAGGCGGCCGCGCGCTGGAGCCGGTCGTTGATCGCATCACCAAGGCCACCCGATGGAATGGGGGTTATGGCGATGCGTGGACGGTCTGAAGCGTCGGCTTGATGCAGAAGATCGAACAAGCGGGCAGCGGCTTCGGTAAGATCGGCGGCGGGGCTGAGATTGGCGTCGCACGCAATGTCGCCAAAACCAATGAGCCATTCATCAGGCTGAATGGACACCGCGTTCAATCGGAGCGGCTTGGAGGGTGCATAATGGCTCGCCAACTGGCCGGGGGCTTCGATGCTGCCGTCAGAGGATAGCGCCAGCCCCAGATCAACGGGGCCGGGGCGCAGCAGTCGAAGCGCGCCGCCATCCACGGCTACAATCGTCGATTCCAGACCCACAGCGGTTGGCCCGGCATCGACGATGAGCGGAATCCGCCCATCAAGGCTCTTGGCGACGTGTTCGGCGCGGGTGGGGCTGATGCTGCCGCTCGCATTGGCGCTGGGGGCTGCAAGCGGGCGGGCGGCCGCGCGGAGCAGCGCCTGCATCGCGGGATGCGCGGGTAGTCTGATGGCAATGGTGGGAAGCCCCGCCGTCACGATGCCGGCAATGCGGCTGTCGCTGCGCAGCGGCAAAACGAGCGTCAGCGGGCCGGGCCAATATCGAGCGGCAAGTGCCCTCGCTTCTGCGTTGAACACTGCGATGCTCTCCGCCATTTCCATATCCGGGACGTGAACGATGAGCGGATTGAAGCTTGGGCGCCCTTTTGCGGCATAAATGCGTGCCACAGCCGCGCCATTGGTGGCATCGGCTGCGAGTCCATAAACGGTTTCGGTGGGCACGGCGACGCATTGCCCCTCGCCGATGAGCCGCGCGGCCTCCGCTATCGCTGTCTCGCTATAGGGACGAATTTCGGTGCGCAGGGGGGAGTTTGTGTCCATCAGATCGCGCGCTATAGCGCCTCTCAACTTGTTGCAACCGTTTGAGAGAAGAGCATGACCTACACCCCGCCCATCGCCGAGCAGCGTTTCGTGCTGGAGCACGTGACCCGCATTGCCGAACTTGCGGCTTATGCGCGGTTTGAGGCGGCGTCGCCGGATATGGTCGACGCGATCCTTGAGGGGGCGGGCGCACTTGCGGCGGGGGAACGGGGCCCCCGCCAACCGCCGGGGGTGATCCACCATCCCCAATGGTCTTGCCGCGCGGCGGCCCGTCCTTCCGGCCTCCAAGGCGCTCAGAATC
>CALMVA010000013.1 GCA_937873035.1 uncultured Sphingomonadaceae bacterium
TCTCAGGTGGTCGCGCGCTCAAGGACGCTGAAACCTTCCAGGCGACGATCTTCCCACTTGCTGACAAGCTCGGTGCAGCGGTTGGCGCGAGCCGCGCTGCCGTCGATGCGGGCTATGTGCCCAACGACTATCAGGTCGGCCAGACCGGCAAGATCGTGGCCCCTGAAGTCTATGTCGCCATCGGCATTTCGGGCGCTATCCAGCACCTCGCGGGCATGAAGGACTCCAAGACGATCATCGCGATCAACAAGGATGAAGACGCCCCGATCTTCCAGGTCGCGGACATCGGCCTTGTCGCCGATCTCTTCAAGGCCGTGCCCGAGCTGGTTGAAAAGCTCTGAGCCGACAGGCCAGCGAAAAAGCGAAAAGAGGCGGCTCAGTCCGCCTCTTTTTTTGCCCCGCGCGCGCGGCTGAGCAAAAGCCCACCCGCCAGTGCGGAAGCGACCGAGCCGAGCAGCACACCAATCTTGACGCCATCGTCATGTGCCGGGTCTGCAAAGGCGAGATCACCAATAAACAGGCTCATCGTAAAGCCGATGCCGCACAGCAGCGCCAGACCATAGACCTGCGGCCAGCTTGCCCCTGACGGTCGGGCGGCAAGGCCAAAGCGAACCGCAAGCCAGATCGCCCCGAAAATACCGATCTGCTTGCCAAGAAACAGCCCAGTGGCAATCCCCATGGGCAAAGGCCCACCCAGATCGGCACCGGCAAGGCTGACGCCCGCATTGGCAAAGCCAAACAGCGGCACGATGAAGAGGGCCACCGGCTTTTGCAGGCCATGCTCCAGCCGGAGGAGCGGCGACGGCCCTGCCGACGATTTTCGGCCAGGCACGAATAATGCGGCCAGCACCCCTGCAACCGTGGCATGAACGCCTGACTGAAGGATCGTGAACCACAGCAGCGCGAACCCGGCAAGATAAGCCCCCGGATGGCGCACCGATGCGCGGTTGAGCGCCGCCAGCCCCGCCATCACAGCCAGAGCAGCCAAGAGCCACTGGCCCGATATGGCATCGGTATAGCCAATCGCGATGATGGCAACAGCGCCCATGTCATCCACAATCGCGATCGTCGTCAAAAGCAGCTTCAACGACGCCGGAACGCGTGCCCCTAGTAGGGATACGATACCAATCGCAAAGGCAATGTCCGTCGCTGCCGGAATAGCCCAACCGCGATGGAGTTCGGGCTGGCCCGCGACCATGGCAAGATAGATGACCGCCGGCACCGCCATTCCGGCGATAGCGGCAAGCACCGGCAATGTGCGATCTGCCGGGGCAGACAAATGGCCGTCCGTCACCTCGCGCTTGATCTCCAGCCCGACGAGCAGGAAGAACAGCGCCATCAGCCCATCATTGATCCAGTGCAACGCCGAAAGTGGGCCGAGCTGAATGTGGAGCGTATCGAAATAGTCGGGCGCGAGCGGGCTGTTCGCAACCAGCATTGCAAAGGCCGCGGCGACCATCAGCGCGACGCCGCCTGCCGCTTCGCTATCCCAAAATTCGCGCCAAGCGGGCGCCTGCTTTAGCTTTGGACTTCGCATGGAAGTGGTCTAGCCCAGATTGCGCCCCGCGCCTAACCCTCACCTGTCATATGGTCGAAAAGCGGCACGACCTGACTATCATCATGCAGCACCGAAAACTCATCGGGATGCACAAACCGATCACCGAACCACGGGTATTTTGTGGCATCAAAGCTGCTCCTCAGCCATTGGACCACCTTCTGGACCGGTTCGGAATGGCGCGCCTCACGGCGGTAGGACATCCAGAGCTCAAACCGCAGCCGGATCGGCAACTCAACCGGCCGCACCCGCCGCGTGATGACACGCGCATAGGTTGGCATTGCGCCAATGCCGACGCCGTTCACCACCGCCCAATAGAGCGAAAAGCTTGAGCTGACGCGAATGGCGACAAGCTTGCGCAACACATCCCCGGTGAAGAACAAGCGAATGGCATCCGAGTTCAGGCCCGGCGATTCCTGCTGAACAAATTGATGCCCTGCCAGATCATCGAGCGATGTCGGCATACCGTGCTGTCGCAGATATTGGTCTGATGCGAACGGGATAACATGGACTGTCGCCAGCTTTGAGCAGATCGCCTCCATGTCCTGCGGTTTCTGAAAGCCCACCGCCACATCATATCCATCCGGCGACACGCGCTCCTGATCCGCGAAACTGTCGAGCGTGACGACATGATCCGGCAGAGACAATTTAAGGTCCGGCAGGCGCGGTGTAAGCCAGAAGGTGCCCACACCCTCTGATGCGCAGACGCGCACCTCGCCTTCCTTTACCAGCACGTTGTTGCCGCGAGAAAGCGGAAGCGCAGAACTTAGCAGGCGCATCTCATTGGCAACGCGCAAGACGGTTCGACCTTCTGCCGTGATCGTCAATCCGTTGCGCGTGCGCGCGAATAAAGTTGTGGCAAGTGCGCGTTCCAGCCGGTCGAGTCGGGCGCGCACGGTGTTGACGGATTTACCCAGAGCCTTGCTCGCCTCCCGCAGAGAGGTAGCCTCAGCGAGGCGCCGCACAATGCCCAAGTCTTCCCAATTCACTTTATCGAGCAGACTCATGAGCTTGCGGTGTTCATCTGACTGAACACCCCATTCAGATAATTGGAGGACCTCGTCCTCCCCTTCGCCGGATAAAGTAACCGCGTTTGAAACCATGACGGATTTCTACGGCGAAACGGGGGAATTTCAAAATGCTTCAAGAAAAGGTCGCAAGCACACATGAAGGCGTTCGGCGGCTTGGTTTTTCATCCAAGATCTGGCGCTGCCTCGAACGGTCTGAACGCCTTAAATTCAACCTTCACGTGCCCGACTGGGCTGAGCTTTCACTTCTGCTTGATGAAGCACGTATCAGCATGGAAATTGCGCCAAACACTGTCATTCGTGAGATTATTCGCCGCAACCCCGATACCGTGCGCATCGCGCGGCAAGAAGGGGCGACACATGATGACAACGGTATCGTCGCGCTGCTGCCGCTGACGACAGAAGGTGCTGCCGCCCTGATCGACGGCAGCCTCAATGGAGCCGCCCCCGATCCGCGCTGGATCACGCCACGCGGCGAGCAGCCTCAGGCGATCTATGTTTGGCTTATCTATATGCCCGGCAGCTTTGGGCGGATGCTGACAGCCTTTGCAGACGCGCTGGAGCCGTTTCTCCGGTCACCCATTCCGGTCTTCTCGAAAGCGGTCAACGACCACTCCAAGCGGCTTCAGCGCACCTCCGGCTTCATGAAGGCCGCAGATGTTTATCCCGGCTGCCCGGAAGAGTTGCTGGTCGTGCTACCAGAGCGACACCAACCGGCCCCCAAGCCCCAGCTCGACGTATCGGTCGCGCGCAATATCGAGGATATTTTCCAGGTCTTCTCGGTTCGCTCGGCGACCTACATGGCGGAACAATTCTGCCTTTATGCAGAAGAGTTTGATGGCAATGACTTTTGCTCGACCCACTGGCTCGGCCGCGTCGATGGTGATGCGGCGGGCTGTATTCGGGCACGTTTCTTTGGCGATTTTGCAAAGATTGAGCGCCTTGCCGTGCGCGCGGAATATCGCAACAGTCGGCTTGCCTATCAGCTGGTGCGCGCCGCAATCGACCATTGCCGCCGCAAGGGCTATCGCACGCTTTATGGCCACAGCCGCCTGGATCTTCAGCGTTTCTGGCAAATTTTCGGCTTCCGCCCGATTGAGGGGCGCCCGCTGCTCGATTTTGCGAATGTGAAATATGCCGAGATGCGGCTGGATTTGCCGCCCGGCAGCAACACGATTTCGCTTAACGATGATCCTATGAAAATATTGCGCCCGGAAGGCGCATGGGATGCACCGGGGCCATTTGAAGCGCTGCCAACGGCGGACAATCCGTTGCGACAGGCGTTGATCCAGTCTCGAACGCGAACAGTGCGTCAGGCGTCCATCGTCGCCTGACCGAGAACAATGGCCGAGGGTCTTGTCACGCTCATCCTCGCCGCCACGCGAGACGAGTTGCTGCTTTTCGCAGCCACCGGATTTGCGATCGGCGGACTGGACGATCTGATCGTCGACATCATTTGGCTGGTGCGGCGGGGATGGCGACGCGTGTTTGTCTATTCCCGCCATGTGCGGGCCTCGGCAGATGCGTTGGCATCACCGCGCCACCCCGGAGCTATCGCCGTGTTCATCCCGGCTTGGGATGAGCATGAGGTGATCGGCGATATGCTCCGGCACGCCCTCTCCTGCTGGGATAGCCACAATGCCACGCTCTATGTGGGCTGCTACCCCAACGACCCGCAGACAGTGGCTGCGGTTCAAGGCTTGAGCGATGAACGTATTCGGCTTGTGATCTGCGCGCACAACGGCCCGACAACCAAAGCCGACTGCCTCAACACCCTATACCGGGCAATGTCTGAGGACGAAGCGTGGCAAGGCCACCGCTTCAAGGCCGTATTGCTGCACGATGCCGAAGATCTGGTGCATCGCGATGAACTGGGCGTATGCGACACGCTTATCGAGCGGTTTGCACTCATCCAATTTCCCGTCCTCCCCTTCCCCACCACGGCCTCGCCGTGGATCAGCGGGCATTATCTCGATGAATTTGCCGAAGCCCATAGCCGCGACATGGTGGTGCGCGAGGCCATTGGGGCCTCACTGCCCTCAGCAGGCGTCGGATGCGCGGTCCGGCGTATGGCGCTCGCCGCCATCGCGCATGACTATGAGGGCCGCCCCTTCCCGGATGATAGCCTGACCGAAGACTATGAGCTTGGCCTGCGGCTTGGTGAATTGGGGGCGTCCGCCGCCTTTGTTCGGATTCGCGAAAGCGGAGGCACACAGCTCGTCGCCACGCGGGCGCATTTTCCTGAGACGCTCAAGACCGCAGTCCGGCAGAAGGCGCGTTGGACCATCGGCATTGCGCTGGCCGGATGGGATCGCATGGGATGGCATGGCAACTGGCTGGAAAGCTGGATGCGCCTGCGGGATAGGCGCGCGCCCTTTTCTGCCATTGTGCTGCTGGCTGGTTATGGTGCCTTGGTGCTCGCGGCAATCTTGTGGCTCATGGGCGTGAAGATGATGACGCTTGGCCCCGCGCTCGGCTGGCTCCTTCTTATGAACGCCGTGCTGCTGTTGTGGCGCCTCGTTGTGCGCTGCGTGTGCGTTTGGCGGCACTATGGCTGGCAACAGGGACTGCTTTCGCTCCCCCGCATGGTCATCTCTAATATCGTGGCGATGATGGCCGCACGTTTAGCGGTTGTGGGCTATCTGCGGATGCTGCGCGAAGGCCAGATGCGCTGGGACAAAACCGAGCATCGCTCGCCGTTGGAACGCACAAAATGACAGTGAAGCGCGCCCGCGCCATTGAAACACTATTCGCTGTGCTGTTTCTCTGGAGTGCCACGCGCATATCGATTGCGGCACTCGGCGGCCCGGCAGTTCTGCCAGGAGCGAATGGCCAACGCACGACGGGCGGGCGCAACCAGCCTGGCGTTCTCATCGCAACAAGCCCGCGACGCGATATAAAAACTGTCTGGTCCGGCCCCGGTGCGCTCAAAGCGCCCGTGCGCCCGCCATCGGCTCTGCGGCTCCCCATGCCCGCACCTGCCATCTTGATCGATCCGGCACAGAAAGTTCCACGAGCTCTGCCCCCAGCCCCCTTGCCCAGCAACATCCACCCAAACCGCACCGCTCTCCTGCCCGGTGTGCTGGCGCCGCACACGGCAACCACATCCAGAATCACAGGATCATTCTGGATGCTTGCCCGGCGTTCAGCGGAGATGGCGGGAAGCGCACCGAACGGGCAATTGGGTGGAAGCCAGATTGGCGCACGGCTGCTTGCGCCCCTCCCACACCAACTTCCGCACACAGTGCGCCTCTCGCTGCGGACATCCGCCGCGCTCCATACATATAATGGCCGCGAGCTCGCACCGGGCGTGAGTTGGCAGCCTGTTGCGCGGTTACCGATTGAAATCGTCGCGGAGCGGCGCATCCGCCTGTCAGGTCAGGAGCGCGACGCCTTTGCGCTTCTTGCTGCAGGAGGCGTTTCAGACGTTGAGGTCGCGCCCAAGGTGCAGATCGATGTCTATGCGCAAACAGGCATTGTCGGCCTTTCACGCCGCCTCAAATTCGCGGATGGCGCTGTTACAGCGCGAACCGAGATCGCGCCGCGCCTTCAGCTTGGCATAGGGCTTTGGGGCGGCGCACAGCCCGGCCTTTCACGGCTGGACACTGGGCCTGCTCTCCGCTTTCGGTTGCCCATTGCCTCCATCTCCGCCGATTGGCGTTTTCGCGTGGCAGGCAATGCGCGCCCCGGATCCGGCCCAAGCATCACAATCGCCAAGGATTTCTGAGACAGTGCTTCCTGTGCGGGCGTTCTGTGGCTAGGACGGCCATGCGATGGATATTTACCTGCCGATTGCCAATATGTCGGTGAATGCTCTGGTGGTCGTGCTGCTTGGCGGCGCGGTCGGTATTCTTTCGGGTATGTTCGGCGTGGGCGGCGGATTTCTGACAACGCCGCTGCTCATCCTCTATGGTATTCCACCAACCGTCGCAGCCGCATCAGCGACGACGCAGGTCACGGGCGCCAGCGTTTCCGGCGTGCTGGCCCATTGGCAGCGCGATGGTGTGGATTTCCGCATGGGCATCTTGCTTGTGGCGGGCGGCCTGCTCGGATCGCTTGCGGGCGCAGGCGTTTTCGCCCTGCTCGAAAGCGCGGGCCAGATGGATACCATTATCGCCATTCTCTATGTTGTGCTGCTGGGATCAATCGGCGGCATGATGTTCCGCGATGCGTGGACGGCGATTGACGCCAAGCGCACCGGCACCCCAGTTGTAGCGCGCAAACGCCGCCACCACCCCATCGTCGCCAATCTGCCGCTGCGTTGGCGCTTTTATGCCTCCGGCCTCTACATCTCCCCCATCGCGCCGCTGGTTCTGGGCTTTGGCGTCGGGATTTTGACCGTGCTGCTCGGCGTGGGCGGCGGCTTTGTGCTGGTGCCTGCGATGATCTATGTTCTCGGCATGGCAACGCGTGTCGTGGTCGGCACGTCGCTGTTCCAGATCCTCTTCGTCACGGCGATCACCACGATGGTCCACGCGCTTACCACGCAGGCGGTCGATATTGTGCTCGCCGGGCTGCTGCTTGTTGGCAGCGTCATTGGCGCTCAACTCGGCACGCGGCTCGCCTCCAAGCTCCCGCCGGACTGGCTGCGGCTGGGGCTTTCCATTGTCATCCTGGCACTCGCACTCTGGCTTGCGCTTGGCCTTGGCTGGCGGCCGTCTGAAATTTACACGGTGCAGTCGCTATGAACTGGTGGCGACGCCTTTTGCTGCTTCCGGCCATCACGCTGCTTGTTGCCGCCAGCACCCCTGTGCTCGTGCCTGATGTGTCGCAACGCAAGGTCGACATCATCTACAGTTTCACAGGTGCCGAATTGCTGCTGTTTGGCGCGATCCTATACCCCGGTGGGCGCATACCTTCCCAAGATGCGGATATTGTGGTCGTTCTGCGCGGCCCGTCCGAGGCGCTCACGGTCCGTGAGAAGCAGAAGCTGGGCGGGCTGATCTGGGTCAACGCTGCCAGCGCGCGCTTCATGTCTGCGCCCGGCTATTACGCCATTGCCAGTTCCCGCCCGCTCAACAAGCTGGTGAATGAGCGGACCGCCGCGATTTACGAGCTTGGTGTGGAAAATCTCCAGCTCTCTCCTGCAAGCGGGGAACAGCCCGATGCGCAAAGGCGTTTCGAGCGCGGTCTTATCGATCTGCGGGCGCGCTCACATCTTTACGCGGAAGCACCGGGGTCGGTGGAAATCACCGATGGCGTTCTCTATCGCGCCCGGCTCTTCATCCCTGCGCGCGTGCCGGTCGGCACCTATGTGGCCGAGACCTTTCTCGTGCAAAATGGCAAGATCCTCGCCGTTGCAAGCCGTGACGTTCAGATCAACAAGTCTGGATTTGAACGCTTTGTTGCTGAAAGCGCAAAGCATTACCCGATGCTTTACGGGCTTTCCGCCGTTCTGTTGTCGCTCCTTCTTGGGTGGAGCGCGGCTGTGCTGTTCCGCCGAATTTAACCCTGTTTCGTCATTTCTTAACCCGGTTACCTCTATGTCTTGCCACGAGAGCGACCAAAGAAAGTTGTGCAAAACATGGATAGTTACCGGCCCGTGGGGTTTGAACCACAAAGTGCATCCGGCGGATCAAGCAGCGAGCATTTTCAGGATTCTGCTCCGGTGACGCAGCACACAGCGCCATCCGCAATGCCAGATCCGGCACCAGTTCCGCGTGCAACGTCGCACCGGCCAGCATTGATCGAGATTGGGCAGGTCATCGACATCGCAGGATCAAGCTCACGCGCGCTCCTGTCCGCGCAGATGCTGGCCGAATTGGCGGCTGAAACGACCGACTCCTGCCTTGCCATGTCGGGCCAGGTTGGCAGTCAGGTGAAAATCAAAGTTGGCTCGACCTGGCTCCTCGCCAATATCCGCACACTGACAAGCGACGTGCGTGACCAGAGCTTCGTCATCGCCGCAATCGACTTTCTTGGCGAAGGCGATGAAGAACGCCTTACCGGCAAGGTCTATAATTTCCGGCGCGGCGTCACACGCTATCCAGCCCCCGGTGCACCCGTCTATGCCGTATCGTCGGAAGACGTGCGCCAAATGTATGCTGCTGAAGACCGCCCGAACATCGAGGTCGGCACCGTCTATCCGACCCGTGACGTGCGGGGCGCGCTTTATGTTGATGCCATCCTCGGCAAGCACTTTGCGCTGCTCGGCTCGACCGGCACGGGCAAATCCACCTCGGCGGCCTTGATCCTGCACCGCATCTGCGACCTCGCGCCGCAGGGCCATATCGTCATGATCGATCCGCATGGTGAGTATTCAGCGGCGTTCAAAACAAACGGCGCATTGTTCGACGTCAGCAATCTTCAGATGCCCTACTGGTTGATGAACTTTGAAGAGCATTGCGAAGTCTTTGTGACCTCGATGGGCAATGAACGACAGATCGATAGCGACATTCTGGCCAAATGCCTGCTTGCCTCGCGCCAGAAAAGCCGCGTTGCGCAAGGCATTTCGAAGCTGACGGTCGACTCGCCCATTCCCTATCTGCTGTCAGACCTCTCGGCGATGATTCAATCTGAAATGGGCCGTCTCGACAAGGCGGGAGACAGCACGCCCTATATCCGCCTCAAGACCAAGATTGACGAAATCAAGTCTGACCCCCGCTATGCCTTCATGTTTTCAGGGATGCTGGTTGCGGACACAATGGCCGACTTCCTCGGTCGCATCTTCCGCCTGCCGGGTGATGGCAAGCCGATTTCGATCATCGACGTATCTGGCGTCCCATCAGACATCACCTCGGTGGTGGTCGCCATGCTTTCGCGCATGGTGTTCGACTATGCGATCTGGTCGCGCAACGAACCGCAGCGCCCCATTCTCCTCGTTTGTGAAGAAGCGCACCGCTATGTTCCCTCAGAGCGGGACGCGCATAACAGCTCGGTCGGCAAGATCCTGAGCCGCATCGCCAAGGAAGGCCGTAAATATGGTGTTTCGCTTGGCCTTATCACGCAGCGCCCCTCCGACCTTGCCGAAGGCGTTCTCTCACAGTGCGGCACAATCATCGCCATGCGCCTCAACAATGAGCGCGATCAGGCGTTCGTGCGCGCGGCCATGCCTGAAGGGGCCAAGGGCTTCCTTGATACCATCCCCTCGCTGCGCAACCGTGAGTGCATCATGTGCGGCGAAGGCGTCGCCATCCCCATCCGCGTTGCGTTCGACGATCTCGAAGCAAACAAGCGCCCGGCATCCACCGATCCGCTCTTCTCCGAACTCTGGCAGCAGACGGGCGGCGAAGAAGAGATTCTGGAGCGCGTCATCAAGCGGTGGCGGAGCCAGGGCAAATAACGCGTCCCGCGCGGGCAGGCTTGACCTGAGCGGCGCAAGAACCGATCACCTCTCCTCGCTGTGCCGCAAGGCACACCGGGGGGAGGATGAGATTGCAATCGAGCGATGAGAAGCTGACCTGGCTGGCGCGCGCCATTCGCGGCACAGTGCTGTGGTTTTATCGGCGGCAAGGCTGGACGGAGATCAACGCCAACCCTGATCTGCGCAAATGCGTCATCATCGCAGCGCCGCACACCAGCAACTGGGATTTCGTCTATTTTCTGGGCGCTGCTACAACGCTGGGCGTGCCGCTTTCCTTCATGGGAAAAAAGCAGCTTTTCCGCTGGCCATTCGGCCGCGCCATGCGCGAGCTGGGCGGCATTGCCATCGATCGCTCGTCATCACAAAATTATGTGCAATCCATGGTTGACGAATTTGCACGGCGCGACAGCTTCATGCTCACAATCGCGCCAGAAGGCACGCGGTCTAAAGTGGCGCGCTGGAAAACCGGATTTTATCATATTGCGGTGCAGGCCAAGGTGCCACTCGTGCTTGGGCTTATGGATTATGCCAAGAAGCAGGTGGGCCTTGCGGGTGCAATCTGGCCGACAGGCGATTATCTGAAAGACATGGAGAAAGTTCTGGAATTCTACCAGACGACCACACCCAAGCGCGCCCGACAAGGGAGCGTCGATTTCGGCCAGATCTAGGCCGATTTTGACTGAGGCAGGAGCACCGAACAGCCCGGAAAGTCGAAAGAATAGCGATCCTGAGCATGGCTTTGAAGCCATCAAGACCGCCCCCCGCTAGCTCGCGGCGCTGTCTTTCATTTTCTGGGCGTAGCCAGACGCCATCATCTTTTCCATCGCGTCAAACAGCTTGTTGGGCGATTTGCGGCGCAGTTGAACGATATGACGCTCCACGCCCTTGGCGATCAGAATTTCACGCTCACCGCGCGCCATGGCCTTCAGCATCCGCTTGGCCGCCTTGTCGGCATCCATGCCGTTTTCAATGGCATCGTCGCTTTGGCCACGACGCGATCCATCAGCCACCATGGCATTGCGCGACACATCGGTTTTGATTGACCCCGGCGCAATGACATGAACCTGAAGACCAAGTGCCGCTGTTTCAACGCGCAACGCATCAGCATAGCCGATCAGCCCGTGCTTGGCGGCGGAATAGGCCGTCCGCATCGGTGAGCCGACCTTGCCCGCGACGCTGGAAATGAACGCCAGCCGACCGGACTTGCGGCCCACCATATGCGGCAGAACAAGCTGCGTCAGCGCGATGGGTGCCAGCAGATCGACATCAATAACCTTCTGGTAAACCGGAAATTTCGTCTCAATCGCAAGGCTGCGCTGCGAGATGCCTGCATTGTTGATGAGGCAATCGATTTGACCACGCCAGCCCAATGCTTTGTCGACAAGCGCCGGAAGCGCATCATAGTCGGTTGTCTCGAAGGGCAACACCAGGCACCGCCCCGCACCGCCACACTGCGCGGCAACGGCCTCAAGCGCATCGACCTTTCGGCCTGAAAGGATGAGATAGGCACCCTGCTTCGCAAGTTGCCGCGCAAAACCAGTGCCGATGCCTGACGAAGCACCGGTGATCCAGACTGTCTGATCCGTGAACATACAGGCCCTCTCCCAAAGGCCGACACTGGTGGGCGCTGACGGGCTCGAACCGCCGACCCTCTCGGTGTAAACGAGATGCTCTACCAACTGAGCTAAGCGCCCCAGTGCGGGAATGGGTCAATTACGGCCTTTTGGGCCCGCGTCAAGGGAATTGCCGTCAGCAATTCAGATGCTCCTCTGCGCCACAAAGAAAAGCGGGAGATGCGGCCTGATGGCGCACCTCCCGCAGTCGAAGAGAGAAGAAGCGTGAAGAACCAAAGTGCGACCCAAGGACTTCCTGCCTACCCATTCTAATTAGTCGATGACCCCACCACCGGCCATACCGGGGAAATACGGGTGCAAGCGGATCATGAGGCCGCCGGACTATATCCCGCTATGCCAACAATGCGTTGTTTGGCGGCTTAGTCCTGCTTTCCGCCGGGCACGCCTTTGGAAATCCGCATCTCATATTCAGGATCATCCTCAGGCTTTGCGAGGGCGGCCATGACGCGATCATGAATTTCTTCCAGCGTCGTGCGGAATTCGGGATAGGGCAAGATGTAGAGTTCGTCCGCTTCAACTGCCTTCAGCACATACCCGGCTAGCCGTTCAGGCTCCATCCCATGCTCGATCACACTCTTCAAATGCGCCATCATTTCCGGCGTCGGCTCATAATAGCCGGTATTGCGCAGATGTGCTGGACGCGTAAGCAGTGCTTCGTGAATGTTCGAATTCACGGCCCCAGGGCACAGCATAGACACGCCCACACGGGTATCCTTGAGATCCATCGACAAACATTCGGAAAGGCCGCGAACCGCCATCTTGGTCGTGCAATAGATGCCCGTGCCCGGCAAGGCGACAAAAGCTGACATCGAGGCGGTGTTGATGATGTGGCACCCCTCTCCTGTCGCCAGCATCCGCGGCAGGAAGGTCTGGATGCCATTGATGACACCGTTGAGGTTGACATCAATCTGCCACTGCCAGTCTTCCGCCGTTGCCTGCTGAAGCGGCCCGAAGTGCGAGACACCCGCGGTGTTGAACAGCAAATGGACCGGCCCCAGTGCAGCCTCCACCTCATCCGCTGCCGCCGCATAGGCCGTCCGATCTGTAATATCGAGGCGCACAGCATGAACTGCCACGCCTTCGGCTGCGAAATGCGCGACTGCTGCATCGAGATGGTCTTGCCGAATGTCCGCAATCGCGACGCGGGCGCCTGCCTTGAGGAGCGCCTTGGCTTGCCCAAGGCCCACGCCAGAGCCTCCGCCAGTAATGAATGCCGTCTTGCCCGCAATTTGCGTCATTTCACCCTCCTGAAAGAATCATGGATGTGAAATTACAACATCAGCGAAGGAATAACATATATTTTGGCCTGACGGTCGAGGAAATCACTCCTCCGAGGCGGCCGTCGTCACGCCAAGATCAGGAACGCCGATTGACCGGCGCCCGCCAAAATCGGTCCGCACGACGATGAAGCCGTTGCGCTCCATATGCTCGATGAGGCGACGGACGCGGCCGGGAGAGCTTGTTCCATAGGCGCGCGCGAAATCCTCGTCTGTCGGGCATGGCGCACCTGATGTGGCCGCGCAGGCAATCATGAGGAAGGGCGTCAGCATATCTTCAGGGATGCGCCCGGCCAGCGCCACGACATTACGCCATTCCGGCGCGCGCTCATCGACGATCCCAGCCACCGCCATCGCGAGGCGTCGGCGGAACGCGGCAAGATCAAGCGGTGCACGCGGCAGCTTGCGCATCCGGCAGCGCACAGTGAAATCCTGATAAAGCGCAGAAACTGGCTGGAAGGCACATTCCCGATCGGCAACCATGTCTGCCAGCACTTCAACAACAATATCCTCTACCGCCGCGCCCTCGTGCGACATCCCGGCATCAACCACCTCCTGCACGGCATGGGCGACGACCTGTTCGATGATGTCATCGCTCGCAGGTGGCGGTGGAGGCGCAGGTGGCGACATGGGCAGTTCGGGCGCATCAACCGCGAAGAGCTTTGCCTGAAGCTCTTCCCCTTGTGCGATCGGCAAAGGCATCAGGCTTTGTCCCCCGCCACGTGTGCTGGTGCGCACAGCACCGATCCGCACCGACACCGGCCGACGGCACACGGCCGGGCCAAGCGCCAGAAACTGCCCTCGATCCAGATCGCGGATCGTTTCGGCCTGCTTACGCTCCATGCCCAGAAGATCGGCGGCGCGCGCCATATCAATGTCAAGAAAGGTGCGGCCCATCAGGAAGTTGGAAGCCTCCGCCGCCACATTCTTGGCGAGCTTGGCAAGGCGCTGTGTGGCGATAATCCCCGCCAGCCCGCGCTTGCGCCCACGGCACATAAGGTTCGTCATCGCGCCAAGGCTCAGGCGGCGGGTTTCGTCACTCACATCGCCAGCGGCAGCAGGTGCGAACATCTGCGCCTCATCGACCACCACAAGTGCAGGATACCAATATTCCCGCGGCGCATCGAACATGGTTGAAAGGAAGGTGGCGGCACAGCGCATCTGGGCTTCAAGCTCCAGATTGTCGAGCGCAAGCACAACCGAGGCGCGATGCTCCCTCACACGCGTCGCCATCTTCACGATGTCGCGCGCATCATATGCGCCTGCGTCAATGACGATATGACCAAACTCGTCCGCCAGCGTGACGAAATCGCCCTCAGGGTCGATGACCACCTGCTGCACCATGCGCGCGCTTTCCTCAAGCAGGCGGCGCAGCAGATGTGACTTGCCAGACCCGCTATTGCCCTGAACGAGCAATCGCGTGGCGAGCAGTTCTTCAATGTCGATGCGAACCGGCGCGCCGTGCTTGTCGGTTCCTATGTCGATTGCGGCCTTCACAGGTCGCGCATTGCATGAGCCGCAAAGGGCGGCAAGCCGGTCTGCGGCCAAAAGGAATACTTATGTGGAAACTTGCGCGGCGACACAAAAAAGGGGGCGAAAATCTCCGCCCCCTTCCCTGTCCTATTCGACGCCGATCAGAAATCGCGGCGCAGCGTCACCATCCAGGTCCGCGGCAAGCCCGGCGCACCGGAGATGGTGCCGGGGCTCGCAAACTGCTCATAGAGCGAGGTGAAGTAGTATTTGTTGAAGATGTTCTGGACCTCAAGGCCGAGCGACCAGTCCTTCTCCGGCGACTTCCACGTCAGGCGGCCATTGCCGAGGAAATAGCCGTCGATGCGGTTCGAGGCGATCACCGTTGCAAGCGAACCGCCGCCGGGACGCGCTGTTACGCCGGCAATCGCAGGCGTCGTCACCACCGGCGCGGTTGTCGTCACCGACACCGCGTCATAGTTGACGGCTTCGGTATAGACATGGCTCTGGTAGGAGCCATCGAAGCGCGCGGAAAGCGTCCCGCCGAGCACATCATCAAAGTCATATTGCGCGCCAAAGCTCCACTTCCACTTGGGCGTATAAGGCGTGACCATGTCCAGCGTGACCGCGGTGTCACCGGTGAGCTTGGTGTATTTGAAGTCGATATAGCTCAGCGCCGCATCAAGCGTGACGCCCGGCAGCGGCTTGGCTGTCGTTTCAACTTCAAAGCCCTTTACGTGCGCGGCACCGACATTGTTCGGCTGGAGACACGGTGAGATCGGGCAGCGCGACAGCGTGAGGATGATGTCCTTATAGTTGTTGTAGAAGCCTGAGACGTTCAACCGCAGCTTGCGGTCAAACAGGTCAGACTTGATACCGCCTTCAAACGAGGTCAGCGTTTCCGGGCTAAACGACTTAATCTGGTTCAGCGCACCATTGGCCGGTCCGAAGAACGGACGCGGATTGACGCCGCCCGCGCGATAGCCAGTGGCCACCTGGCCATAGGCCATGAACTCAGGCGAGAAGCGGTAATCCGCGGCAATGCGCCAGTCGAACCGCTTCGAGCTGAAGCTGGCGGGCGATCCGTCCAGCCCGCTGATGAGGCAGTTCGGAACCCCGGTCGAATAGGTCGCAACCGGCGGCGCGGCGGTGCAGGCACCCGGCAAGGTGCCGTCCGGGTTGTGGCGGTGGAAGATATAATCCTTGGAATCCCATGATTCGCGCACGCCGCCGGTGATGTTAAAGGCATCGGTGACGTGCCAGATGCCTGTTGCGAACACCGCCTTGTTTTCAGCAGGCGTCGGGTCGGGACCATGAAGGAAATCAAGGCCTGCATAGTTCAGGTCCACACGCGCGGTCAGCGTGCCCGTGCGCTTGAAGTAGAAGCCGCCCACTGTGTATTCGAAGGCGCCATCGGCGAGCTTGCCGTTGAGGCGAAGTTCCTGGCTCCACTGGTCATTGACGAGGATCTGTCGGAGCTGCTGATTGGCGATCGGCGAGTTGTCTACGTCCTGCGACCAGTCCGACTTATAATGACGCCACGCGGTGACCGACTTGAGCTGGATATTATCCGAAACATCAATGTCGATGGAGCCCATGACGCCATAATTGTCGAGCCATTGGTGCGGTTCAAAGATCACCGGCTTGAACGGAGCCTGCGCGGTTACGGTGCGCGTATCGGCAAAGGTGCCATAGCTCACGAACTTCTTGTTATACCCCGTCAGCGTATCGCAGCTATTCACGCCATAGGGCACGAACTGGCAATTACCGCGGATCGGCGAACCATCGATGGTGCTGGCAAGCCAGGCGACGCCATCGCCCGTTGTCGAGGCGTTGTTGTAATATTTGAGGACCGACGCACCGGCTTCTGAACGGTCACGCGTATAATCACCTGCGACGTTGATTTCGATCGTGTCGCTTGGAACATAGCGCAATGCGACCTTGCCTGCCGCATAAGATTGCCCGCCAAGCGTGCCCAGCACGGGGCTTCCGGCATTGTTCGACGGAACGCCCGAACCGGGATGCGTCAGTCCATAATCGAGGCGCTTCACATAACCATCGCGGTTCTTGGAGACACCGGAGACGCGCATGAAAAGATTGTCCGCAAGCGCCAGATCAAACACGCCACGCAGCTCAATGCGGTTATATGACCCGTAGGACGCCTGCACAGACCCCTTGCCACTGCCCTGCGGCTTGACCGAGAACAGCTTGATCGCGCCGCCGATGGCATTGCGCCCAGACAGCGTGCCCTGCGGCCCGCGCAGCACTTCAACACGATCAAGATCCATAAGATCGAGCAGCGAGCCCGTGAGGGTCGGAATATACACGTCATCGACATAGACGCCGACGCCGGGCTCAAGCGCGAAGTTGAAGTCGGTCTGGCCGACGCCGCGGATAAACGCGATCAGGCCCGAACCATTTTGCTGCCCCTGCGGCGTCAGCGTTACGTTCGGCGCTTGTGCGGCCACCTGCTCAACGCTGGTCTGGCCGCGCGCTTCAAGCATCGCGGCATTGACGGCGGTAATGGCAAGCGGCGTATCCTGGAGCTTTTGCTGGCGGAATTGCGCGGTGACAACAATGTCGCCCGTGGCAGCGGCATCGTCGGCTTGTGCGGCATCTTGGGCAAATGCAGGCATGGCTGACATTGCCGCAATTACGACGAGACTCGCACGAGTGAAATTCAAAGCACGTGAACGGCGCATGGCATCCCTCTCCCATATTTCAATGTTCGCATATGTGAACATTTCATCATGGCGTAAATATAGATGCCTTGGCTGTCGAGAATAATGACGGCTGCGCACATCACATTGCCGCAATCTGTGGCTGCATTGCCACACTGCCGCCCGCCCGCTAACAGGCGCCATGAACGACTTTGGCGCACTGCTTCAGCAAAACGGGTTTCAGGCTTGGCTCTTTTTTCCAAGCGCCATTCTGCTGGGCGCTTTGCATGGGCTGGAACCTGGCCACTCCAAGACGATGATGGCCGCCTTCATTGTGGCGGTGCGCGGCACGGTCCGTCAGGCCGTGCTGCTGGGCCTTGCGGCCACGCTATCGCACACGGCCGTCGTGTGGCTCGTCGCGCTGGGTGGTATGTGGCTGTTCCACGGCATGAAGGCTGGTGATACCGAGCCATATTTCCAGCTCATTTCAGGCCTCATCATCATCGCCATGGCGCTCTGGATGCTCTGGCGCGCGCGCCATGAGCAGCTTGCCGCAACGCACTTTCACGAGGCGCATGAGCATGAGCATCAAGACCATGGACATCACCATTCGCACGGCCATTCACACAGTCACGCGCACGCGCTTGATGCCGTCGATCAGATGGAACTGGCGACAGCAGGCTATGTTGATGCGCATGAAATGGCCCATGCTGAAGATATTCGTCGTCGCTTCTCAAACCGACACGTCACGACAGGGCAAATTATCATCTTTGGGTTGACCGGCGGCCTCATCCCCTGCCCCGGCGCGATCACCGTGCTGATGCTATGCCTTCAGTTCGATCGTATCGGGCTGGGTGCAGCCCTCGTGATCGCCTTCAGCATTGGCCTTGCGCTCACAATGGTCGCCTCTGGCGTGCTGGCGGCCCTCAGCCTCAAGCACATCGAGAAACGCTGGACAGGCTTTGGCGATTTCATGCGCAAGGCGCCATTTGTGTCTGGCATCGTCATTTTGATCGTCGGGCTGCTCGTCATTCAAAATGGCTGGAGTCACCTGCCGCATTAAGGCCCTGAGCCCCCTTCATTTCAGCCAGAACCTCCCTCCATCCGTTCCGCCCCTCCGTCCTTTTACGGAATTGTTACCATAAAGAGTCCGCGCGAAAGCAGTCAGCGAAGGGGGCATCCCTTCTGGGGGATTTTTATGACTGACTGCTTCTGCTCCGTTTGCCCATTTGGCGCACCCAATGCGCTTTGGGCTGTCGTCCATTGCCGCAATCGTCTCCCCGCGGCGGCGGCGAGCACCCCTGCCCCCCGCCGCGCTGACAATGATGTGCCGGAGGAGGAAATGCCCGCGTGGCAAGCCAATGCGAGCCTTCCCTTATTGTTTACGCGCGCGGCCGCCTGAGGGCCGGCGCTTTTTTTTTCGGCAGCCTCCCTCGACTCCAACAAGCCTTGGGCGCTTCTTCCAGAAGTCGATCAGCTGGCCTGCGTCCGCCCGCGTTCCATGACAGCGCGGCGGCGTGCCTCCACCTCATCGGCAGAAACTGCACTGTTAGCAGCAGTCGATAATTTGGCCTCAAGTGCCAGCCCTTCACCAAAGGACGCTTCAAAGCCCTGATTGATGAGTGCCTTGTAGTTGCGCAGCATCACCGGATCGACGCCCGCCATTTCATGCGCGAGTTTTTTGGCTGTCGGCAGCAGGTCAGCAGGCGCAACGACGTGATTGACCAAGCCCCAGTCGCGCGCCGCTTGTGCATCAAGGAAGTTTCCGGTGAACGACAATTCACGCGCGCGATAAATGCCAATCAGCCGCGATAATTTTTGCGACAGGCCCCAGCCAGGCATGATGCCGACGCGCGCATGAGTATCTGCAAAGCGCGCGTTGGACGACGCGATGAGAACATCGCACGCAAGCGCCACTTCAAAACCGCCCGTGATGGCCACACCGTTGATCGCGCCAATGACGGGCTTGGTGCAGCTCTCGATCGCCTTGACCGGGTTTTCATTCGCCTCGGTTGCATTGGCAGCGCCAAGATTGCTGGTATCCGCCCCTAATTCCTTAAGGTCGAGGCCGGCCGTAAATGCGCGCTCGCCTGCCCCGGTCAGCACAATCGCATGAACAGCCGGGTCGGCTTCCAGCGCGACCATGGCTGCGGCCAGTTCGGCGCGCAGTCCACTCGACAGGGCGTTCATCGCCTCAGGACGGTTCAGGGTAACAACGGCAATCGCGTCTTCGCGCTCGATAAGAACAAGTGGCATATGTCTCTCCTCGCCACCTGATCGACCAGCTTTACGTTTACGTCAATACAATGAGGTCAGATTCCAACCTCGCCCGCAACGCGCATCGCCGTGAAGAAGCGCGTCATTGCAGCCGCCGACGCGTCAGACAGGCGAATGAAGATGCGCCGCCCGTCATCCGGGTCCGATACACGCTCAAAAAGGCCAGCGTCGGTCATGTTCTTGATCCAGCGAAGCGCCGTTGTCGGCGGCACACACGCCGCGATGCACAAGCTCGATACGGCCACCTGAACACGCTCTAATCTGGCCGCCATCAGATCAAGCAGCATATCCCATGCAGGATCGGCCAGCAGCTCCTTGTCGAAGAAGCGTTCACGCATCCGCCTCATGCGGATCAGCGCACGGACTTCTGCTGCGGATACACCAACCTCATGATGCACCGACTCACCAATGAACATGGGATGCACATCTGCAACCGCCGATGTGGGCAGTGGTGCGGCAGCCGACAAAGTGGCCAGCGTCCGCGCGATCCGCCCGACTTCATCGGCCAGCCGCTGAAGGCGCGCGGAATCCACATCGCGCGCGACATCGCTCAACACCGGCTGCTTTGCCCCCGTCGCCAGCGCAACCGCCGCCGCATAGTCCACCTCGCTGGGGTCGACGAGAACAGCGTCACACCCGGCCCAGACCTCACCCGATAGCCTGTCCAAAGCCTCAAGCGGCGCAGACAGAATAACCGGGCAATAAATCGCATTGGCGGTGCAGACCAATGCTTCTATGCGGCCCACTTCTTCCATCGAAACATCCCGATCGAGCGCCACAAGCATCAATTCGGGAACCACGCCATCTTCAAAAATGGAAAAACCATGTTCAATATCAAGAACATTGATGATCTGGCATGGGAGATTCGCCAGAGCACGGTCAAATTCCGGCGGTGCGTAACCACATAGACTGACCAACATGAGGCGAATTTCATCCCGCTCTATTTTGATCGCTTGTTCGCTCATTTCCACCCCTCACCGCAGAATGATGAGTTCATTACGCCATTTTGGTGGATAGTCTCGCCAAAAATTGTCCATAATCGAAATATATCGTATGAATTATATTCCTGACTTATCTCTACTCAGCCCATTTGCTTGAATAGATTCGTAATTTGGAACGACGCGTCGCCCCAATAGCCAAATATTGGTCCATTTTGGAGTCAGCTGGCGACGGCTTTTGCAAGTGCTGCCATCTCATCATTATGATGGATGAATATGCCGCGCTGCTCTTCCCGCATCAAATTCACAAGGCTCGCCGCGACGCTTTGCGCGGGTGTTGAGCGATAGCGAGAGAGAACATGGGGGGTCAGGAGGTCCTGAACCGGGCTGAACATCATCGCCAGCCGCTCACCAAAGCGCGGTGCCCCTTTGCGCACGCCGCGCAAAAGGCCCGGTCGCAGAATATCCAGCCGCTCAAAGCCGACATTGGCGACACTCGCCTCTGCCCTGCCCTTGGTCGACAAATAGAAGTTGCGCGACGCCGCGTGGGCCCCAACCGACGACACCATCAGGAAGTGCCGTGCACCACAAGCCCGTGCCGAGCGCGCGAAAGACAAGAGTGCATCATGGTCTATTGCCGCAAAAGCGCCTTGCGAGCCTGCATCGCGGATGGTCGTGCCAAGCGAGGATATGGCCACATCAAAGGCACCGCCTTCGATCAATGACGGCCATGCCTCAACTGGCCCTTCCAGCTGCACCAGCTTTTCTGACGACAGTTGCGATGCGCGGCGGCCAATGGTCGTAATCACGTCAACCTTCGGCGACGCACAGAGCCGCGCAAGCAGCAATTCTCCGACCATGCCGGTCGCACCTGAAACCAGAATTCGCATGACGCCCCCCGTTGTCGTGCGGCACAAGGGCTAACACGGCCAGCAGGAATAACAAGGATTTATCGGATCAAAAGGCGTCGGGCAGGTCCACCGGCCCGCAAATCTCTCGGTGGCGCGAGATGGCGTAGCGATCGGTCATGCCTGCGATGAAGTCTGATATATGCCGGTCAAGCGCGGGCTGGTCTTCTGGAGCGCTTGCCCGCCATTCTTCGGGCATAAGCGCGCGATCTGCATGATAGGCCGCGAACAGATTGGCGACGACTGAGCGACAGGCCGCCGCGATCTCCAGTTGATGCGGATGGTGGTAAAGATTGGCATACATGAAGCGTTTCAGCTCTGCCTCCGCATTTGCCAGATCGGCGGAGAAAGCGACCATCGCGATTGGCGCGGCGCGCACATCACTGGCTGTGTCGATGCCTGCCGCGACGATCCGGCGGCGCGTTTCGTCAATCACATCATTGACCATCGCCCCGATCTGTCCACGCACAAGCTCTGCGGCGAGCAGGCGGCGGTCCGCGCCTGCATATCGGCCTTCAAGCCGGGCCCAGCCGTGAGCGACGAGCGGTGCCTGGATCACCTGATCGAATTCGAGCAGCCCCGCCCGCAACCCATCATCAATGTCATGATTATCATAGGCGATGTCGTCCGCAATCGCAGCCACCTGCGCCTCAAGCGAAGAGCGTTGGGTGAGATCAAGCGGAAAGTCCGCATCCACCTCCCGCATCGCCCAGCCCGGCGCGTAGACCGGGCCATTGTGCTTGGCGAGGCCTTCAAGCGTCTCCCACGTCAGGTTGAGCCCCGGCCAGCCCGGATAAGACCGTTCAAGACGGCTAAGAATACGCAGACTATGGCCATTATGGTCAAACCCGCCCGATGTCGCCATCGCCTGCTCAAGACCGGACTCGCCGGCATGGCCAAATGGCGGATGCCCCAAATCATGCGCGAGGCACAGGGCTTCTGTCAGATCTTCATCAAGCCCAAGCGCACGGGCAATGGTCCGGCCAATCTGGGCAACTTCAATGCTGTGTGTCAGCCGGACGCGGAAGTGATCGCCATCGGGGGCGACAAACACCTGCGTCTTGTGCCGCAATCGCCGAAACGAAATGGAATGGATGATACGATCCCGATCCCGCTGGAAGGCCGTGCGGGGCCCGCGGATAGTGCCGCCGGGCTCGGCGTGGCGGCGGCCCCTGCTGGCCGCAGGATCGCTGGCATAGGGCGCACGCACCGTCACTTGCCGCCGATTCTGGCAATCTCCTGCCCCGGATCGGACGAGAAGGTTGTTGCCTGCACACCTTCCTTGCCAAGGTTATTGACCATCTCACGGGCGTCACCGGCCGATTTGAACGGCCCGACCAGCATACGATTGGTCTGACGGAAGGGAGCGACCCAAGCACTTTGCTTCGCCAGCGCCTTGGGCGCCTGATCCTTAAGCTTACGCCATGTGCCGGGAAGGCCTGCGCGATTATTTCCCGTCGCCACCTGCACCCAGATGCGCGCCGGATTGCGCTTTGCCTTTGCCTCCTCTTCGGCAAGCCGTTTTTCCTCGGCCGCTTTTTCTGCGCGAATCTTTTCGTCCGCCGCCGCCTTTTTCTGCGCCGCAATGCGCGCGGCTTTCATTTTTGCTTCATCGGGCAGGGCGACAGATTTGGTTTCCTCTTCCAGTTCAAGCGTCTGGACGATTTCACCCAAGCTCAAACGCGGACGCGCAGGTGCCGCCGACCCTGATGCCGAGGGCGAGGCGGCAGAAGGTGTCGATGCTGGCGTGATCGTCTGTGCGATCATCGGCGGTTGCTCCAATGGCGTCGACGATGCGGCAATCTCGGTCGGCTTGATGACAGATGGCGCCGGCGCAGTCTGGGCCGACACGACTTGTGTCGACGTTGATTGAGGCGCCAGCCCTTGCGAGGCCGGGGTCACGCTGGCGGACGTCGGGTTCAACGGGGCGGCGGGGCCCGTCACCGGAACAATGGTTGAGCCCATTGAAGGTGGGGGTGAGCCCAAAGCAGCCGGCCGCGATGTCCCGTTGGTCCCCGTCGCCGGTATTTCGGATGAAGGCGCGGAGGTTTGCGTCACCACACGCTTGGGTGGTGAGGGCGGAACTTCAAACAGCGGAGATGGCAGGGGGGAAGACGCGGCAGCAACTGTCGCGACCTGCGTCGGCCGTGGCGCGGCATCCGTCGCGCTGCGCACCACCACCGCATCGGGCAAGGGCAGTTGCTTTGCACCCTTCACAACCACAAGCCGATCATTCGGACCCGGCATCGCAGCTGACGTCCGCGCCGCAACTTCCGGTGAAACGGGCTTGGCGGGCGTGCTGTCCGCAGGCTTTGCGCCTCGACCCTTTTCAGCAAGGCGCGCAAGTTCCTTCTGACGCTTAGCCTGTCGGCGCGCCTCACGCGGATCAAGCGGCTGCGCGGCGGCGACTATGGCCGGGCGCTCCGCGACAGGTGCCGAGAGACGCGCGGCAGAGGCGGCATCAACCGGGCGGAAGCCCTCATCAGCCGCAGACGCCACGACCACGCTCGACCCACTTGTCGGCAAGGTGCCAAAATGCACAGCATGGGCGCGCGCGCCGACGCTCAGCCCGGCAAGGCGCTGCATGAAGTTGACCATGGACCCCGCCGTCTCTGGCGGCGCAACCATGCGCACGATCTTTTCCGCATTGGCCATGTCGCCATGCATCGCCAGGATGAAGGCCCGCGCACGCCAAGCCCCCTGATCGTTGCGACGAATGAGCGGATCGAGCCGGGCGAGCGCGGCATCCCGCTCCCCCGCAATGCCAAGCGACAATGCCAGACGACGCGTCACTTCGTCAGATGGTGCGGCCGCAAGTGCGGTAAGATAGTCTTTCTGCGCCTTCTTCCCCTCACCTTCCAGATCATGGGCGAGGCCGCGATCAGACGCGATGTCGCGCTCAGGCGCGCCAAGGGCAGACGCCTCGTCAAACAGACGGAGAGCCTCGCGCGACTTTTCCATCATCGTGAGCGCACTGCCAAGCCCCGCCTTGACGCGCGCGTTGCTGGGAGAAAGCTCTTCTGCACGGGCAAGAAAGCCAAAGGCGGCATTGGCATCGCCCACCGCGAGCGCGCCCAGCCCGGCGTTAATCAGCGCGTCAACGTTATAGGGATCCCGCGCAAGCGCCTTCAGATTTTCCGAAAGCAAGGCCGCCGGATCGCTCGAAACGCTTGGCAGGGTCGTGGGTGCTACGGATGGCGTTTGCGCGAAAACGGAACTGGCTGCGCCAAACGCGAGCGCCATTGAACAAGCGCGCGCGAGAAACATCGGATTTATCATATCCGTCTATCTAGGCGACCGGGCGCGGGTGACAAGGGCCAAAGGGCCTGCACACGCCAGATCGTTGCAGCGCCCCGGCGGGGTGCGGCAACGATCTTTATACGTGGCGTTATTGATTATTCTGGCGGTTCAGGAAGCGCGGAATGTCCAACGGGTCGGATGATCCCGATTCCTCAGACTTTGCCGCACCGCGCGCGATGTTCGACATACGCTCAAACAGCGTGCCACCCAGCGGCGCGATCCGCGGTGGTGCGCGTTCCGGTTCGGCGGCGGGCTCTTGATCCACACTCGGCAGCCAGCTGCGACGCGGTGCCTCTTCCGCCGCCGGCTCGGCAGCAGGTGGAAGCGGATTGGGCTCCGCTGGCTCCGCAAATACAGCGCCAGTATCGAGCACAAGTTCTTCGCCCGCAGGAGCTGCGTCCATCGTCGGCGGTGTCAGCGTCAGTGGGACCTCTTCAGCAACCGGTTCTGCAACCGCAGTGAGATCAAGCGGCGCTTCCTCAGCCACCGGCTCCGGCGTCGCTTCAGGTGCGGGGGCTGGTGCAGCAGCCACCGGCTCTTCGACCTTTGGTTCGGGCTTACGCACGTTCGACAGTGAGAAGACCTGCGCCGGGCGTGGTTCTGCGGAGGCTTCCGCCTCGATGCCCGTGGCGACAACGGAAACGCGGATCTTGCCATCAAGGCTCGTGTTGAAGGCCGAACCCCAGATGATGTTCGCATCGGGATCGACCAGTTCCTTGATGTGCGACGCCGCTTCGTCAACTTCCATCAGGCGCATATCTTCACCGCCGGTGATCGAAACGATGACGCCCTTGGCACCCTTCATCGACACACCGTCAAGCAGCGGATTGGCGATGGCCTTTTCGGCAGCTTCGATGGCGCGGTTTTCGCCTTCGGCTTCACCAGTGCCCATCATCGCCTTGCCCATTTCGCTCATCACGGTGCGAACGTCGGCGAAGTCGAGGTTAATGAGGCCCGGCATGACCATCAGATCAGTAATGCCGCGCACGCCCTGCTGGAGAACTTCGTCCGCCATGGCGAACGCTTCCTTGAACGTGGTTGAGGGGTTGGCGATCAGGAAGAGGTTCTGGTTGGGGATAACGATCAGCGTATCAACGTGCTTCTGAAGCTCGGCAATGCCCGCTTCCGCGGCCTTCATGCGGCGCGAACCTTCAAAGCTGAACGGCTTGGTGACAACGCCAACGGTCAGGATGCCACGATCACGCGCAGCCTTGGCGATAACGGGAGCAGCACCCGTGCCGGTGCCGCCGCCCATGCCTGCCGCGATGAAGCACATATGCGAACCATCGAGCGCACGCTCGACCTGCTCCAGTGCTTCTTCAGCGGCTGCCCGGCCGATTTCAGGGCGCGAGCCCGCACCCAGACCCTGGGTGATTTTAAGGCCAAGTTGGATACGGCGTTCAGCACTGCTGCTGTTAAGCGCCTGCGCGTCTGTATTGGCGACGATGAAGTCAACGCCCTGCACCGAATTGGCGATCATGTTGGCAACCGCGTTGCCGCCAGCGCCGCCGCACCCAATAACGCTGATGCGCGGCTTCAGTTCTTCAACTTCCGGCGCCATGAACTCGATCGACATTTCCCGTCTCCCCTGACCAAAACCGACGGACGAAACCGCCCCCGGTAACCTTGTGCACCAAACCCGCCGAACCTTCATCAAAAACGAAAACGGTTCGTCGTGTTTTAAGAATCGTTCACCCCAATATTATGGGGCTCTGCAACACTCCAGCCTCAATATCCTGTCTTGAAGGCAGATATGAGCTTTCCCATCAGGCCGCCACGGCTTGTTGGGGCCTTGACGCTGCTCTCCATGCCAAAGCCACGCAGGTCTATCGGGTCTGAAGCGGCGTAATGAACGAGGCCCGCAAGCGTTGCGAAACCGGGGCCGCTATGGGCATCCGGCAGACCAATCAGCCCGCGCGGACGGCCAACACGAACCGCGCGGCCAAGCACGCCCTGCACATAATCCGCCATGCCTTTCAACTCTGCGCCGCCGCCGGTCAAAACCACCTGACGCCCGACCGGTCCGGCGAAACCCAAGTCCTTGAGCGCCTTGTTGATCTCACCCACCAGATGTTCAAGCCGCTGGCGGATAACGGCGATCAACTGCGCGCGCGTGATGCGATGGCTTTCCCCTTCATCGTCGGCAGAAAGCGGCGCGACCTCAATCATATCATGATTGTCGCGCGGGCTGGCGGTCGCCGACCCATAGAAGCATTTGATGCGTTCGGCCTGATTGCGGCGCGCGCCAAAGGCCGAGGCGATGTCGTCAGTAATATCCGCTGAACCGAACGGAATAGAGGTCAGTCCTACGAGCATACCGCCTGCAAAGAGCGAAACATTGGTCACGCCGCCGCCGATTTCGACCAATGCCACGCCAAGCTCGCGCTCTTCCTCAGACAGCACAGCCATGCCCGTCGCCACGGGCGAAGCGACGATGGACTTTACTTCCAGATGTGCGCTGCGCACGCACAGGTCTATATTGAGCACGGGCGATCCGTCTGCGCACACCACGTGAATATCTACACCCAGCGTATCGGCATGAAGCCCCAGCGGCCGCTTGACGCCCTGAAGCCCATCAAGCGTGTAGAGCGTTGGCTGGGCATGAAGGATCATCCGGCCTTCCGGGTCGAGCGATTTGCGCCCGGCGGCCAGCAACTGGTCAATATCGGTCTGCTCGATGCGATGTCCGCCCAGCTCAACTTCTACCGACGCTATATCGCTGACGAGACCGCCCGCCGAAAAGCCAACCCAAACATCTTCGATGCTGAGGCCCGCGATGCGCTCTGCCTGCTCAACGGCCTCGCGGATCGCCTTTTCGGTCGCGTCCATGTCCGCAATATAGCCCCGGCGAACACCCTTGCTTTCGCGCTGGCCCGTGCCCAGCACCTGAATGTCGCCGCCATCGCCCACTTCGGCGATAAGCGCGGAGACTTTCCACGAACCGATGTCGAGTGCGGTAATCAGGCCAGATGTTCTGGCAACAGCCATCGTGCTTCCCCCTACAAATCCGCGGACTGCGTTTCCGCGTCGGTCTTTGCCTCGGTCGTCACCTGCACCCGCGGCTCTTCGATGGCACCATTGGCCCGCTTCAACCGGACGACGAATTTCGATGGATCGCGCATATCGAAGCGAACAAAACCACGCCCAAGGAGGCGCTCCGTCCCATCGATCTGGGCGAAACGCTTCAAGGCGTTGGCCGCGATGTCATCGCCTTCGGGAAGCGCCAGCACTTCACCCGATTCAAAGCGCAAATCCCAGCGACGATTGCCAACCCAGCTGGCCCCGGCCAGCATCGGCTTCAACGCAGGCACGGTATCCAGCAACTGGTGCAACTGCGCGATCTGGCGATTAGCATTGGGGCCAACGACCAGCGGCAGCTCTGGAATCGCGTTGGGGTCCACCTGCTCCAGCACGACACCGGTGCCGTCGATCAAGGAGAGCTTCTGATTGTTCTGCCAGACAGCGGCAGGCTTGCGCTCCACAATGTCGACCACCAGCGTATCGGGCCAGCGGCGCGAAATGCGCGCATCTTCAATCCACCCATATTGCAAAAGCTGCTCACGCACCTTGTCGAGATCAACAAGCGGCATCGCCATGGAATGTTGGTCGAGCGCGACGGCATAGACAGTGAGCGAGTCCATCCGATCCAGCCCCTTCACCTCGACGCGCTTGACCTTGAAGCCCGCGCGGCCCGCCACCTGCCCGATTTCGGTGCCCACAAATTGCGGCACGCCTGCATAGACCGCCGCCGTCACCAATGTTCCGCTGATGAGCAATATGGTTGCAACGGTCATCGCCCGTTCGATCGTCTCAGCCTTGATGGGCACATATTTCCAGAAGAGCGCCATCCACTCTTCCCGGCGCGTCTTGGGCTTGCGCACTGCGCTGCGCGTCACCGGCCGCTTGACCGCGCCGCGCGTGATCTTGGTGCTGCCCTTCACGCCAGCGCCTCCTTGACCAGAATATCGACGAGTTGCTCATAGGATATGCCAACATGGCGTGCCTGCTCCGGCACAAGACTGAGCGGCGTCATGCCCGGCTGGGTGTTCACCTCCAGCAGAAAGACGCCATCCACACCGCGCTCGTCATCCCAGCGGAAGTCAGAGCGTGAAGCCCCCTTGCATCCCAGCACCCGGTGCGCCTGCAACGCCCAGGCCATCATGGCGCTGGTCACGTCATCGGGGATTTGGGCGGGGCAGATATGATCGGTCTTGCCTTCGGTATATTTGGCCTCGAAATCATAAAAGCCCGATTTCGGCTGCAACTCGGTCACGCAAAGCGAACGATCTCCCAGCACGGCAACGGTCAGTTCACGCCCCCGGATGAAGGGCTCGGCAAGAAGTTCATCAAACTGCTGCCACGGGCCTGCGGCATCGCGCGCAATCGGATTACCGTAATTCGATGTATCGGTGACGATGGCGACACCCACCGACGAGCCTTCGTTAACAGGTTTCAGCACATAAGGGCGTGGCAACGGATCACGGTCGAATAGCGTCTCGCTTTCGATGACCATGCCGCCGGGCATGGGGATGCCATGCGGCACCAGCGCCGACTTGGTGAGTTGCTTGTCGATGGCGATGACCGACGTCGCAAGACCCGAATGGGTGTATTTGAGGCCCATCAGGTCCATCATGCCCTGCACCGTGCCATCTTCCCCCGGCGAGCCGTGGAGCGCGTTGAACACAACATCGGGCTTCACTTCGGCAAGACGCGTCGCGATGTCGCGGTCCATGTCGATGCGTGTGACGCGATAGCCCACGCGCTCCAGCGCATCAGCGACACCCGCACCCGTCACAAGCGACACTTCGCGCTCGGATGACCATCCCCCCATCAGGACTGCAACGTGGATGGGTGTGCTCATGCGGATCGACCTACTCTTTGAATTTCCCATTCGAGCGCAACGCCCGATTTATCCTTCACGCGACGGCGCACTTCCTCGCCCAGCGCCTCGATGTCGGCGCTTGTTGCTTCGCCAAGGTTGAGGAGGAAGTTGGTGTGCTTTTCAGAAACCTGCGCGCCACCCAGCATCAGGCCACGACACCCGGCCTCGTCCACGAGTTGCCAGGCCTTGTGCCCATCGGGGTTCTTGAAGGTAGAGCCGCCCGTCTTGCTGCGCAGCGGCTGCGAGGCTTCTCGGCTAGCGGAAATGCGATCCATTTCCGCCTGAATATCTTCCGCTTGCCCTGCCCGTCCCTTGAAGCGGGCTCCAACGACAATCGCGCCTTCGGGCAGTTCGGAATGGCGATAGGTATAATGAAGCGCCTCGACCGGAAGCTTGAGCAACGATCCATCACGCAGAACAACGTCGCAATCGACCAGAATGTCCTTCACCTCGCCGCCATAAGCGCCCCCATTCATCCGCACGAAGCCGCCGACAGTGCCGGGGATTGAGCGGAGGAACTCCAGGCCCGCCACCCCATTGTCCCGCGCGGTCGAGGAGACGAGGATGCCGCTGGCCCCTGCGCCGCAATCAAGCGTCAGCGCATCGACCCGCGATACCGCCGCAAAGGCCTTGCCCAGCCGGACGACCACACCGGGCACCCCGCCATCGCGCACGATGAGGTTGGAACCCAACCCCAGCGCCATCACGGGCACTTGCGAGTCAAGCGCGTGCAGAAAGCTGCACAGGTCATCAAGATCGGCAGGCTCAAACAGCCAGTCGGCAGCGCCGCCCGACTTGAACCAGACAAGCGGCGCCAGCGGCGCGTGCGCCGTCAGTTTGCCGCGAACCGGAGGCAAGGCGTGTGCTGCCGTCAACCGCGCGCCACCCGAACAGCATCGGCAAGGCCCGCGGCCCATTTGGTGATGTCGCCGGCTCCCAGACACACGACCAGATCACTGGCGCGCGCCGTCTTGGCGATTTCTGCCGCCAACGAGGCCGCATCGGCAATCACTGCTGCCGAATGATGCCCGCGCCGCTTGAGGTTGCTCACAAGTGCTGCCGCATCAACGCCGTCCAGCGGCGCTTCACCTGCTGCATAGACCGGCGCGACATAAACAATATCAGCATCGTTGAAGCACGAGGCGAACTCATCCATCAAATTGTCGAGCCGCGAATAGCGATGCGGCTGGCACACCGCGATCACCCGACCCTGCGCACCTTCACGCGCAGCGGCGAGCACGGCGCGGATTTCCACCGGATGGTGGGCATAATCATCGATCACCGCCACGCCCTCGACGTCGCCGACCTTGGTGAAGCGCCGCTTGACGCCGCCGAACTTGGCGAAACCACGCTGGATGTCAGCATCCGACATTCCCATTTCGAGGCCGACCGCGATGGCGGCGAGTGAATTCTGGACATTGTGGCGGCCCGGCATCGGCAGTTCGATACCCGTGATGACGCGGGTCGAACCATCACGCGAGCGCACAGTCACGTCAAAGCGGTTCCCGCCCGGAAATGGCGTCACATTGTCGCCGCGAACATCGGCCTGCGCAGAAAAACCGTAAGTCATGATGCGGCGATCGCGGATGCGCGGGATGATCGCCTGCACTTCGGGGTGATCGAGGCAGAGGATCGCAAGGCCGTAGAAGGGCACATTCTCGATAAACTCGACAAACGCCTTCTTCACCGCATCGAACGACCCATAATGGTCGAGATGCTCAGGGTCGATATTGGTGACAACAGCAATTGTGCCATCGAGCCGCAGGAAAGAGCCGTCGCTCTCGTCCGCTTCCACGACCATCCAGTCACTGTCGCCAAGCCGCGCGTTCGAGCCATAGCTGTTGATGATGCCGCCGTTGATGACGGTCGGGTCAATGCCCCCCGCATCGAGCATCGCCGCGATCATCGAGGTCGTGGTCGTCTTACCGTGTGTGCCTGCAACCGCGACGGTCGACTTGAGGCGCATCAGCTCCGCGAGCATTTCAGCACGGCGCACAATCGGCACGCGCCGCTCCAGCGCCTCTTCAACTTCCGGGTTGCCGCGCTTGACCGCAGTCGACGTCACGACGACCGAGGCATCGCCAAGATTGCCAGCCGCATGGCCGATCATCACCTTGATGCCCTTGGCACGCAGTCCTTCCACCACATAGCCCTCGGCGATGTCGGAACCCTGCACCGAATAGCCAAGATTGTGCATCACCTCGGCTATGCCCGACATCCCGATGCCGCCAATGCCTACAAAATGGATCGTCCCAATGCTGGTCGGAACAGCCTTCATGCGCCAGCCCCTGCAAGTTTGAATTCATTCGCCACACCCACCGCCTGCGGCGCTACCGGGCGGTCAAGCCCTTCGACCATATCCGCCAGATCGCGCGTGGCATTGGGCCGTCCAATGCTGCGGGCACGCCCTGCGGCGTTGACAAGGCCTTCAGGGTCCAGCCCCAGCTTTTGCATCTGCTTTGCCAGTTCCTTGGCGGTGAACTTTGATTGCGGAATCGCCCGCGCACCGCCGATGGCGACCATCTCGCGCACATTGGCGGTCTGGTGGTCGTCGGTGGCGCTTGGCAGCGGCACGAGAATGGCGGGGCGGCCAGCGCAGGTCAGTTCGGCAATCGTCGAGGCTCCCGCCCGCGCGATCACGAGATGCGCCCATGCCAGCCGGTCCGGCAGATCGTTAAGATAGGTCGCAAGGTCTGCCGCGATGCCAAGTTCGGCATAATGCGCACGAACCTGCTCAATATCTTCCGGCCGGCATTGCTGCGTCACCTGCAAGCGACGGCGCAGCGCCACCGGGAGCATCGCAAGGCCATCGGGAACGACATCGGACAACACCGTTGCCCCCTGACTGCCGCCCACGACCAGCACACGGAACACACCGTCTTCCGAAAATGCCGGAAAAGGCTGCTCACGCAGCGCCACGATTTCGGAGCGGACGGGATTGCCCACCAGCCATGTCTTGCCGACATATTTTTCCGGCAGGCGCTCAATTTGCGGATAGGAGACGGCAATGGCATCGACGCGCGACGCCACCAGCCGGTTGACGCGCCCCAGCACGGCGTTCTGCTCATGAACCGCAGTCCTGATACCTGCGCTGCGAGCCGCCAACAGCGCCGGAAATGCCGGATAGCCGCCAAAGCCGATGACAGCCGCAGGCTCGAACGTCTCGAACAGGCGCAGCGCCATAGTCCGCCCGGCAAGAATCGCCTTCAACCCGGCGGGCCAGCTCATCGGGTTTTTGGTGATGCGCCCGGCGGGCAGGATGTGCGTCTGCACGCCGTCAAACAAGCCGGGGATGCGCGCGCCGCGCTCATCGGTAATCAGCGCAACACGATTGCCGCGCCGGGTAAGTTCTTCGGCAAGCGCGTGCGCAGGCATCATATGCCCGCCCGTTCCGCCAGCTGCGAGGACGTAGTGACGACCGCTCATCGGCCACTCCATTTCACGACATAGGGTGAACGTGTAAGATAAGGGTTCTTGCGCGTGAACGCGAGCAGCAGACCAAAGCCTGCGCACAATGCGATCAGCGAGGAACCACCATAGCTGATAAAGGGCAGCGTCATCCCCTTGGAGGGTGCGATGCCGATATTGACCGCCATGTTGATCATCGCCTGCGTCGTGAACTGGGTTATGAGGCCCGCCGCGGCCAGAATGAGGAAAGGATCATCCTCATCAAGCAGTTTCACGAACACGCGGATCGCCATGGCGAGAAACAGCCCGGCAATTGCGAGACAGGCAACAAGGCCAAACTCTTCACCAATCACCGAGAAGATATAGTCGGTATGCGCTTCGGGCAGACGGAACTTCATTTCACCGCCGCCCGGTCCGGTGCCGAAAAGGCCGCCGGCGGTGATCGTCGCATGAGCACTGTCGGTCTGGTAGGTATCGCCCGACTGGAAGAGGAAGTTATTGATGCGCTGGGTTGCGACCGGATAGAATAGATAGGCCGCCGTAATGCCCACTCCGCCAATCCCTGCAAGAATACCAACTGCACGCCACGACAGGCCGGTAATCATGACCATCGCAAACCAGATGGAGCAGAAAATGATCGTCTGGCCAAAATCAGGCTGCATCATCAACAGCCCTGCAATCACAGCCGTAACCGCACCCGAAATGGGAAGCACGGGCAGGCTGTTGTCATTCGCCTTGAGAGAAAGAAGCCACGCGACAAACACCACGTAGAAGGGCTTCAGAAACTCCGATGGCTGGAATTGCGAAATGCCCACGCCAATCCAGCGGGTTGCGCCATTGCGTTCAAAACCAATCAGCGGAACAGCGGCAAGACACACAAAAAAGAAGCTCGCCATCAACAGCGCCAGTCGCCGCGCCAACTGCTGCGGCATCATGGAAACGCCGATCATCACCGGCACGCCAACGCAAACCCACAGCAACTGCCGCCAAAAATAGTGGAGCGGCGAAAGCGTGAAGCCGACGTCTGAATAACGATGCGCCGAGGCGGGCGATGCAGCGGCGACCGCGATCAGCCCGATCGAGATGAGCACCGCCACAAGCAGCAGCAGAACCCGATCAATTTCCCAGAACCACAGGCCGACAGCCGAGCGGTCCGAACGACCAAGCCGCGTAACGCGCGCCTTGGCGGGGTTCACAGCGGCCGTGGGCGCGCTTCCTGTTGCTATGTTCATGACAGCGCCTCCACGGCAGCTCGAAAAGCAGCGCCACGCGCTTCATAATCGCTGAACTGGTCAAACGAAGCGCAAGCAGGCGAGAGCAGCACGGTATCACCCGCGACCGCCGCGGCTGCCGCAGCTCGCACGGCGGCGTCAAGCGTGCCGCTGACCGTGACCTTCATGTGAGGTGCCAGAAGCCCGGCGAACAGTTCGGCAGCATCGCCAATGGTGTAAGCCGCTTTCACATGAGAAAAATGCGGGGCGCAGGCATCAAGATCATCCGCCTTGGCAAGGCCGCCCACAATCCAGTGCACCGAAGGATACGCAGCCAGCGCCGGCGCCGACGAGGTCGGGTTGGTCGCCTTGCTGTCGTTGACGAACAGCACCCCCTTGCGCTCCGCCACGCGCTCCATGCGGTGCGGCAAGCCGGGATAGCTGCGCAATCCCTTTTCCACGTCCGCATCCGAAATGCCAAGCACTGCTGCCACCGCACGCGCGCAAGCGACGTTCTGCGCGTTGTGCGGGCCTTGCAGCGCGGGCCATGCCGATTGGTCGCTCACGCTTGTCGAGGCCACCCTGTAGAGCCGATGATTGATGCGGCTGGCGATCATCTTCGAGGGATCATCCTCGGTCGCGATCACCGCGACCTGATCGACGTGCTGGAGTGTGAACAGCCGCTCCTTGGCTGCCGCATAGTCCGAAAATCCATCATAGCGATCAAGATGATCGGGCGTGATGTTGGTGAGCACTGCAACATCGCAACCGAGGCTGTGGGTCAGATCAATCTGGTAGCTCGACAATTCAAGCACATAAACGCCACCTTCAGGCAGCGGTTCCTGCGAGAGGATGGGCAGGCCGATATTGCCGCCCATCCGCGCCGGGATGCCTGCGCCTGCGATGATGTGGTGGATAAGCGCAGTCGTCGTCGACTTGCCGTTGGTGCCCGTGATGCCAACCACCTTATGCGGCGGCAGCGTAGGACGCGCGAGGGAAAACAGCTCAATATCGCCAATCAGCGGCACCTTGGCGGCATGGGCACGGTCCGCGATCGGGTGACGGTTGATCGGCACGCCCGGCGAAACGACCACGCCATCGAAACCTGCGAGATCAATCTCCAGCGGATCGGCAAGCGTCACGCCTTCAGGCACCTGCGCCCGCGCCTCTTCTCGACTGTCCCACGCTACGACCTCGGCACCGCTCGCGACCAGCGCGCCAACCGTGGCAAGGCCCGACCTTGCAAGGCCGAGCACCGCATAGCGTTTTCCGCGAAAGGCGCCGGAAACGATCATCTGATCTTGAGCGTCGATAGTCCGGCCAGCGCCAGCACGAACGCCACAATCCAGAAGCGGATCACGACCGTCGGCTCAGACCAGCCCAGCTGCTCGAAATGATGATGGATGGGCGCCATGCGGAAGATACGCCGTCCGGTGCGCTTGAACCAAAACACCTGAATGATGACCGAAAGTGCCTCAACCACGAACAGCCCGCCAATGACGGCCAGCACAAATTCATGATGCGCTGTCACGGCGATGGCACCAAGCGCGCCACCGAGCGCAAGGCTGCCCGTATCCCCCATGAAGACGGCGGCAGGCGGCGCATTGAACCACAGAAACGCCAGCCCGGCCCCCACAATGGCCCCACACAGAATTGTGAGATCACCCGCTCCTGCGACATAGGGGATGCCAAGATACGCCGCATATTTGGCATTGCCGACCAGATAGGCGATCATCATGAAGGCGATGCACGCGATGATGACGGGCATCGTCGCCAGGCCATCCAGCCCGTCGGTCAGGTTGACGGCATTGCCGAAGGCGACAATGACGAACGCACCAAAAATAACGTAAAACCAGCCAAGATCGGCAACCGGCCCCTTGACGAACGGCAGGTAGAGATCAGTGTCTGAATTCCACACGATGAGCGCGGTCGCAGCCCCGGCAATCGCAAACTCGGCCAAAAGCCGTGCGCGCGCTGAAACGCCCTTGGTGCTGCGCTTTTTTACCTTGTCGTAATCATCGAGGAAGCCGATCAGGCCGAAGCCAGCCGTCACCAGCACGCACGACCAGACATAGACGTTGCGCAGGTCCATCCAGAGCAGCAGCGAAAGCGCCACCGAGGCTAGGATCATAAGGCCGCCCATGGTCGGCGTGCCGACCTTGGCGAGATGCGTCTGCGGCCCATCCGAGCGGATCGGCTGCCCCTTGCCTTGCCGTACACGCAGCCAGCCGATGAATTTTGGCCCGATGATAAGCCCGATGACGAGCGCGGTGGCGACAGCCCCGCCCGTCCGAAACGTCAGATAGCGAATGAGGTTAAAAACCCCCGGAAACCCCAGTTGTTCGGCGATCCAATACAGCATCAGTCGTTCCCACCGGCAAGACTTGCAACGACGCGGCCAAGGCCGACAGCGTTTGAGCCCTTTATCAAAATTGCATCATCGGCGCGCAGCAGGGGCCGCAGCGCCGCCAGCGCCGCATCCGCATCTGCGACGTGCAGCACTTTAACCTTGCCCGACAGCACCTTGGCCAGCGGCACCATTCCGGGACCAACGAGCAGCGCAAAATCAACCCTGGCGGCCATCACCGGCTCTGCAAGGCCTGCGTGAAGCATCTCCGAATTGCTTCCCAGCTCACGCATTTCACCCAGCACGGCGATGCGGCGCGGAGCGGGCTCTGCACCCAGCACGGCCAGCGTCGCGGCCATTGAGGCTGAATTGGCGTTGTAGCTTTCATCCACGAGCAACGCAGTGCCGCCATCGACATTTATCTGGTGGCGCGCGCCGCGCCCGGTGAGCCCCGCCAGATCGCCCAGCGCGAGCCCTGCCGCTGCAAGATCGCCACCCATCGCCTGCATTGCGGCAAGAACAGCAAGCGCGTTCGACACCCAGTGATCGCCGGGCTGTGAGAGCGTGAAGCACAGTTCCACCCCCGGCAGAACCGCCGCCACCATCGTGCCCGCGTCAAGCTGCACAACATCGCGCGCACGCACATCCGCGCCCTCGCCGCGTCCGAAGGTCACGATATTCGCAGCGTAAGGCTGTGCTGCGGCGATGAGCCGATCACGATAAGGCGTGTCGAACGGAATGACGGCAGTTCCACCTGGCTCAAGCCCTTGGAAAACTTCGCCCTTTGCATCGGCAATGCCTTCCATCGACCCCAGATTTTCAATGTGCGCGGGCGCTAGCGCCGTCACCAGCGCGACGTGCGGGCGCACCATGCGCGTAAGTGCTGCGATTTCGCCTGAATGGTTCATGCCCATTTCAAACACACCAAAGCGCGTCTCGGCAGGCATCCGCGCGAGACTGAGCGGCACGCCGGTATGGTTGTTATAGCTCTTGACCGAGCGGTGCACGGGGCCTTTTTGCGCGCGCGCAAGTGCGGCGGCCAGCGCCTCCTTGGTGCTTGTCTTGCCAACCGATCCCGTCACCCCGGCGATCCTCGCCTGAGCCTGAGCGCGCGCCCGCGCGGCCACGCCCAGCGCTTCCAGTGCGGCGGTGGTATCCGCAACGAGCACATGAGGATGCGCAACCGGCGTCGAAACAATGGCACCGCCAGCCTGTTGCGCAAACGCCCCCTCTACAAAGCGGTGCCCATCGGTCGCCTCGCCCTTCATGGCGATGAAGAGATCACCTTTGCCAACTTCGCGGCTGTCAAACGCCACGCCCGACACCTCGAAGGGGGCCGAGGCCACGCCCCCCGTAGCCGCCGCAATGTCCGCCGAAGTCCAGAGCGCGCTCATGCCGCGCACTCCCGCGCCACGGCGACGTCATCAAATGGCAGTATCTTATCGCCCACAATCTGCCCCTGTTCGTGCCCCTTACCCGCGATGAGGATGATGTCGTCCGGGCCAGAAGCCGCAATGGCTGCAGCAATCGCCTCACGACGATTGCCAATCTCGCGCGCATCGGGGGCCGCTTCCAGAATAGCTGCCCGAATGGCGGCGGGGTCTTCACTGCGGGGATTATCGTCGGTCACGATAGCAATGTCCGCCATGCGCGCGGCAACTGCGCCCATTTCTGCACGCTTGCCCGTGTCTCTATCTCCGCCGGCACCGAATACGAGGATCAGGCGGCCATTGGCATGGGGCTTGAGCGCGTCAATCGCGGCTTCAAGCGCATCGGGCGTGTGCGCATAATCGACGTAAACAGGCGCACCCGATTTGGCGATCACCGCACGCTCCAAACGTCCGCGCACCGGCTGCAAACGCGCAAGATTGGCGAGCGTTGCACTCACATCTCCACCCGTCGCGATCACCAGCCCGGCCGCAACAAGGGCATTGGCGACCTGATAAGCGCCGATCAGCGGCAGCATGATCTTGTGCGCCTTGCCCTCCGCCTCGATGGTTAGCTGCTGGCCAAGCTGGCCCGGTGCGGCATCGATCAGCCGCAACGCCGACCCATGACGCCCAACGGTGAGGAGGGAAAGGCCCCGCTCGCGGGCCAGATCAATCACGCGCGCAGAATATTCGCCATCATCCGCCCAGATGACCGCCGCGCCATCGCCATCGACAACTTCGGAAAAAAGCCGCAGCTTGACGGTGAAATAATTCGCCATGTCGCCATGATAGTCGAGATGGTCGCGACTGAGATTTGTGAATGCCGCCGCCCGCACCGGCAGCCCTTCGGTGCGGCACTGGTGCAAGCCATGGCTCGACGCTTCAAAGGCCGCGTGCGTCACCCCCTCGCGCTTGAGGCCCGCCATGTTGGAGAGGAAGGTCACGATGTCAGGCGTCGTCAGCCCGGTGACGACGCGTTCGTCAGCCGTGGTCACCCCAAGCGTGCCGATGGAGGCTGCGTGGAAGCCCGCCATACGCCAGAGCTGGCGCGTCATTTCAACCGTCGATGTCTTTCCATTGGTGCCAGTGACCGCGACCGGCACATCTGGGAAGGGCGCGAAATATTTGGCGGCTAGCAGCGCAAAGGTCCGGCGCGGCTCCTGATCGGCAATATGGATCGCACCTTCAACGCGCGCTTCGGGCCTGGCGACGACAGCAATCGCACCTGCCGCAACAGCAGCGTCGATATAGTCCTCGCCATTGGCGGCGGTGCCGACAAACGCGCCAAAGATATTGCCAGGGGCAACTTTGCGATTGTCGATCGCAAAGCCCGTCACTGGCGTCTGGTCGTCAGTTCCAAGGAGGGTTCCGAGCTTCATTCTTCGTCCGTCTTGGCTTTCCAGATGAGCGTCCGCAACTCATCAAGCTGCATTTCCTTCGATGGGTCGGGGAAAACTCCGAGCATCGGCCCCGTTCGCGCGATAACCTTGGCAACAACAGGCGCTGCCGTCCATGCAGCCGTTGTCAGGCCAAAGGATTCCGCATTGCCCTTGGGCGAGTCGAGCATTGCAATCACGACATAGCGCGGCCCATCCATTGGGAAGGCAGAGGCGAAGGTCGAGACGTTGACGTGCTTGGAATAGCCGCCCGCGCCTGGCTTTTCTGCCGTTCCCGTTTTGCCGCCGATCCGCATCCCTGCGACATCGGCCTTTTTGCCCGTGCCATCGGTGACGATGAGGCGCAAAAGCTGGCGGATATTGTCGCTCGCCTGCTGGCTGAACACACGCTTGCCCGGCACTGCCTTGCCGTTTGGCACCTTCATGAGCGTCGCGGGGCGCAATATGCCTCCATTCACCAGCGACGCATAAGCACAGGCCAGCTGGAGCGGCGTCACGGCGATGCCATGGCCATAGGCCGTCGTCATGGTCGTCGTGCGCCCCCAATAGCCGGGAACAAGCGGACGCCCCTTTTCCTTCAGCTCGATCTGCGGCGGCTCATAAAAGCCGACACGGCGGAAGAGCGCCTCCATGCGCTGCTGGCCCATCTGATCGGCGATCCGCGCAGTCACGATATTCGAAGAGTGCACCAGCGTTTCGGGCACATTGAGCCAGCGGTTGAGCGGATGATCGTCCTTGATCTTGTATTTGCCGACCTGAAGCGGCGCCGTTGCGTCATAGCGTTTGGACAGGCTGTTCACCACGCCCGCATCCATCGCGCCCGCCATGGTGATCGGCTTGAAGGTCGAACCAAGCTCATAGACGCTTTGCGTCACATTGTTACGGAAGGCGTCCGGGTTGGACTGGCCGACCTTGTTGGGGTTGTAGACGGGCAGCGAAACGAGCGCGAGCATCTCCCCGGTATGAACGTCCATCACAAGGCCCGTCGCCCCCAGCGCCTGATGACTCACCATCGCGCTGTTGAGTTCAGACTCCATCGCGGCCTGCACACGACTGTCGATGGAGAGTGCAATTGGCTGTTTGCGGTCTTGCGGATCAGACAATTGCTTGTCGAGCACGCGCTCCATGCCGGTCACGCCATGACCGTCCATATCGGTATAGCCCAGCACGTGCGACGCGAGCGTGAGTTGCGGGTAAAGCCGCTCCGGCTCGCGCGAAAAGGCCATGGCGGGTTCACCGAGCGCGTTCACCGCAGCCACCAGTTCGGGCATAGCCCGCCGCCGCAAATAGGTGAACCGGATGCCCGACTTCAGCAGCCGCAGATACTCCACCTCGCTCCGCTCCGGCATTAGCGCGGCGAGCTTGGGCGCGATGTCCTCAGGCTTGTTCAGAAGCTTGTTGGGATGGACGCCAATCGACCAGGCATCGATGGTGCGTGCGAGCACTTCGCCGTTGCGATCAACAATGTCAGCCCTTGGCGGCAACAGCGCATTGGGGTTGAGACGCCCATCTGCGCTGTCCGAAAAAACGGTGAGCCACAAAAGCCGCAGCGCGATGACCAGAGCCACCGCGCTGAAGAGGAGCATCAGGACCATCAGCCGTTGATGGGCAATCGCGAGCGACTGTTCCCGAAATTTGGCTTGTCGCGTCCTGGTTGGCCGGGCGACGTGGGTTGTCACTGGGCGGATTTGCCCTTTCCACCCGTCCGGCTTTCAGCTTCGGCACGCACCAGAATTTCGCCGAAGGTCCGCTTGTCGACCAGCGCACGATCCAGCATCGCGAAGCGCTGCGCCTTTGTCGTCGGGCGCTTGTCGGTCAGGATCGGCTTGTCGGCAGCCAGCTTGTCAGCCTTCTGGGCCGCCACAACCTTACGCACGGCCTGTTCGGCAGAGGCCGTCTTGACGACAGTCACCTTAGGCTGGGCCACCGCGACCTTGGCAGGCGCGGGTTGTGCAGCCGTCGACTCCATCGGTGTCGCCGTGCGGGTGGCCGCGGCCACCATCACCGGCGGCGGCGCAAAGCTGTCCGTCGGCAAGGTGCTGCCATCAATCGTCTTCAACGCCGTTTCGGTGGCGCGGAACTGCCCCGCTTTGGGGGCCGAAAGCGCCAGAACATCGCCATTCCAGCGCTCAAGCTGGCGCAGCGAGGCCCGCGTGCCCAGTTCGGTCTGAAGCTGTCGAATATCACGGCGGGTCATGGCGATCTTGTGATCGAGGTCCTCCAGCCGTGTCCGTTCAGACGCGACACCAAGCGAAACGGTGTAAAGCGCTGTCGCGGCAACAGCACAGCCGACGACCCAGAAAACGGGGCGGAATCTGTGAGCGATCATGCGGCACCTCTCATATTGGCAGGCCAGGAAGGGGATTGTGTGCGACGGGCAACGCGAAGCGTGGCCGAACGCGCACGGGGATTTCGGGCAAGCTCATGCTCACCGGGGCGAATAGCCTTGGCGACCGCCTCAAAGGTCGGTGCGGGGCCACGCTGCGCAACATCGGGCAAATGGCGCGAACCCGTTGGCGCCTGACCGCTGCGGTCACGCAGGAAACGCTTGACGATGCGGTCTTCAAGACTGTGAAACGTGACGATCGCAAGTCGACCGCCAGCCTTGAGCACTTGTTCTGCCGCCAATAGCCCGTCTTCAAGCTCACCCAGTTCACGATTGATGTGGATGCGGATTGCCTGAAAGGTGCGTGTCGCGGGATCGCTCTTCTGACCTTCACGCCAGCCGACCGCACGCCGCACGATCGCGGCGAGTTCCGCCGTGCGCGACACAGGGCGCGCAGCGACAATCGCCCGCGCGATGCGGCGCGACTTCGGCTCATCTCCATAGCGGTAGATGACATCGGCAATATCGGCTTCATCGGCCGTATTGAGGAAATCAGCCGCGCTCTCGCCGGATTGCTCCATGCGCATATCAAGCGGCCCATCCGCCTGGAACGAAAAGCCGCGCGCCGCCTGATCGAGCTGCATTGAAGACACGCCGATGTCGAGCGTCACGCCATCCACCGGCGCATCGATGTGCGCCGCCATATTCGAGAAGCGGTCCTCAACGAGCCTCAGACCCACAGGCGCAGCCTTGCGGCCATTGGCGATGGCATCGGGATCACGATCAAAGGCGATCACCTGCGCGCCAGCGTCCAGCATGGCGCGGGTATAGCCACCTGCGCCAAACGTGCCGTCGATGTGCGTTTCGCCGGGGCTGATGGCGAGCGCCGCGATGACTTCGTCGAGCAGGACGGGGATATGAGGTGCGCTGCGGGGCATTAGCGCGCACCCCTTTCGGCCATCAGGAAAGCCGCAACATCCTTGGTTTCTTCATCCACACCCGGCGTGTCGATCAGAAGCCGGGGATTCCAGATTTCAAAGGTATTGCCCGTGCCGAAGAAGAAGGCGAGATCACCAAGCTGCGCCTTGCTGCGGAAGAAGGCAGGCAGAATGAAGCGCCCACTGGCGTCATAAGGCACCTCTTCCACAAGACCGAACGCCCGGCGATTATTGTTGTGATAATCAAACTCACGGCCCGCACCGCGCTCCCGCTCCTCCTCGCGCTCCAGCCGGTCGTGCAGCAGGCGCGACCAGCCGCGATCATAGCCGGTCAGGCAGGGGTCAATTTGATGCTTGGCGATGATGAGAACGCGGCCGTCGCTGTTCTTCTCGATTGCGGAGCGCAGGAATGCGGGAATCGCGACGCGGCCCTTGCCGTCAATCGCGTTCAGCGCGTGTCCCCTGAAAAGCTCCCTTTCGCTCACAACACCCCTCTGTCCAGCTGGAGCAACAGGAGGCCGATCCCGGAAGCATGGCACCTGCCACGTCCGGCCAATTCAATGAAGAATCAGGACAGCCCCGCCCCAATCTGACGGAAGCTATCGTTATCAACGAAATTTGGGGATCACAAGGGATTTGACGGGTGAAACGGGGATTTCACACCCAAATTGATGATAATTTGGGGTTGGAGCGTGCGCGTCTCGCCTAATTTCTTGGTTTGTTCTGTATATCGATAGTCAATCCTTGCGTTGTAGCTGGGCAAGGAGCGAGTCGATTGCACGCCAACCGGCCGCGCCAGCCGCCGCCCGCGCGGGATCCGCAAAATCCACATCCGCAACCAGCGTGACGCGCCCTTGCCCAAGGCGGCACTGGGCAACCAGCGGCTCAATGACCCGACAATCATCCCCCGTGACGCGCCAATGTCCGGCGGATTCTGTCTCCACCTTTTTGCCCGCCAGCGTCACCCATTCAGGCTCGCTGGCGGCATTGGCCTCCAGCGCCAGCCCCCAATGGGCGAGAAGCGGATCAAGCATCGCGCGAACGGGCGCACGGCGCGGATCGCCGGGACGCAGGCGCGAGGGCCATCTGAGATCAGGATCAAGCAGGAAAAGCGCCGTGCCCCCGGCGCGCACCCATGCGTCGAGCGCCACCAACTCGTCGGGCGCAAGCGCCTGTGGCTGGATGATGAGCAGCAGGCGAACGGGCGCGAGAGTCTCGTCACGCGCCACGTCCAGCGGATGCAACGCCCATTGCTTGTCGAGCGCATCGATCAGCGGGGAGCGCCCCGCCCCTTCACCTTGCAAGATGCCGCCAACGCCCGCCTCGCCCCAAAAGAGCGGCATACCCGTCAGCACGTGCACGTCATCGCGCGGGTGCGGAGGCGGTGATGACGATGCCTGCCCGCACGCCGCAAGCAGCAGGGCGGCCAGCAGCGCCCGCATTATTTTTTGGGGGCAGTCTTGTCTTTGGCAGGGGCTGGCGCGCCGGGCGCGACGCCCAGCTCAGCCAGCGGCTCATCCTTGGTTTCCGTTGTTTTGGCGCTTCCACCATTGGCCGTGACTTCAGCAGGCGTCCGGCCCGGCCCCACGCGCTCAAGCATTGCGCTTGCGAGGCCGATGATAAGCAAGATACCACCCAGCCCGGTCAGCCCCACGCGAATACGGCGCCAGCTTTCCTTACGGTCCGGCAAAAGCTCTTGTCCCGCCATGCTTAGTCCTTCAGCCAATCAAATACCGGCAGATCTTTAGATCTCAGCCACGGCGCATTGTAGAGCGTGGAGAGATACCTAAAACCGGTATCGCACAAGATGGTCGCAATCGTCTTGCCGGGGCCAAGCTGCCTGGCGAGCGCCACCGCACCCGCCACGTTGATGCCCGATGAAAGGCCAAGGCACAGCCCCTCCTCGCGCAACAGGCGCGACACCCAATACAGCCCTTCCTCATCCGCGATGCGGAACTGCGTATCGATGGGTGCCCCTTCAAGATTGGCGGTGATGCGGCTTTGGCCGATACCTTCGGCAACCGACGTGCCTTCCGCCTTCAACTCGCCATGCGCGTAATAGTTGAAGAGCGCAGCGCCATGCGGGTCTGTCAGTGCGATCACAATGTCTTCGCGCTTCGCCTTGAGGCCCAGCCCAACGCCTGCAATCGTGCCGCCCGTGCCGGCCGCGCAGGTAAAGCCATCCAGCCGCCCTTCGGTCTGCACCCAGATTTCTTCCGCCGTGCCCGCGATATGCGCCTTGCGGTTGGCGATATTGTCAAACTGGTTGGCCCAGACGGCGCCTTCGGTTTCTTCGGCAATCCGGCGCGATGTATGGACGAAATGGCCCGGATTGGCGAACGGCGCTGGCGGCACCAGCACCAGCTCTGCCCCCAGCGCGCGCAATGTATCCATCTTCTCGCGGCTCTGCGTGTCAGGCATGACGATAATCGTCTTATAGCCCTTGGCGTTGCCGACCAGCGCCAGGCCGATGCCGGTATTGCCCGCCGTGCCTTCCACAATCGTGCCGCCGGGCTTCAGCGCACCACGCGCTTCGGCATCTTCGACGATGAACAGCGCAGCCCGGTCCTTCACCGATGCGCCGGGATTGGCGTATTCGCACTTACCGAGAATGGTGCATCCCGTTTCGGCAGACGGGCCTTCAAGTTTCACCAACGGCGTGTTGCCGATGAGCTCAAGTGGATTGGCAGCAATAGTCATGGCAGCGTGGTAGCGCGGTTATTTGCCGCGCGGCAAGCAAGTTGAACTTTATGCGCGTCACCAAGACCTTGCGGCGCCTGGATTGTCATTTGCGTGATCCACATCACAGTCATTTCGCAACGCATCGGCAGCTAGCGTCCGCGCTCGTGGTGTAATTTCTGGTGTAGATTGAGGTGATCGCA
>CALMVA010000014.1 GCA_937873035.1 uncultured Sphingomonadaceae bacterium
TGCCTGAGCTTCCTGAAGTCGAAACAACCGTGCGCGGCCTTGCTGCTGTGCTTGATGGCGCGCAGTTGACGCGTGTCGAGCCGCGCCGGGCTGATTTGAGGCGGCCTATTCCCGTCGATCTGCGCCAGCGGATGCAAGGCGCGACCGTCACGGGCCTTGGGCGGCGTGCCAAATATGGGCTGATTCACACCGATCGTGGCGATACGCTCATCTTCCATCTCGGTATGTCGGGCAGCTGGCAGATAAACCCTTCCGAAATCGGCAAGCACGGGCATCTTGTTGTGGAAACCGGGGCAGGGCACGTGCTCGTGCTTGATGACCCCCGCCGCTTTGGCTCGCTTGATCTTGTGCGCACCGACGAGGTGGCGCGGTTCGGCAGTTTCGTCACCATGGGGCCGGAACCGCTTGGCGACGACTTTACCGCCGATATTCTGGCGCAAGCTCTGGCCGGGCGTGCGGCACCCATCAAGGCGCTGCTGCTCGATCAGCGGGTCGTTGCGGGCCTTGGCAATATATATGTGTGCGAGGCGCTCAATATGGCGGGCATCGCACCGGGCCGGGCCGGTGGCGACATATCGAGGCTGCGACTCACCCGACTCGTGCAGGCCATCAAGGACGTCTTGGCCTCTGCGATAGAGGCTGGCGGTTCCACCCTGCGCGACTTTGCCCAGCCCGATGGTGAACTGGGCTATTTTTTCAAGCAATGGCGCGTCTATGGCCGTGAAGGCAAGGCTTGTGGCTGTGGAGCGGTGGTCCGCCGCCGTGTCGATGGGGGGCGCTCCACTTTCTATTGCGCGAAATGCCAGCGATGATGGTTGACCGCGAGAGGCGACCACGTTAAGGGCCGCCTTCACGCAGGTGCGGGTGATTCCGCGCCGCTTTTTGTTTCGGACAGATTTGAGGTCACTGAATTATGGCTAACACGCCGCAAGCCAAGAAGCGCATCCGTCGCAACGCTCGTCGCGCGGTGGTCAACCATAACCGCATCAGCCGCATCCGCACCTTTGTGAAGAAGGTGGAAGCCGCGCTTGAAGCTGGTGACAAGGCTGGCGCTTCGACCGCTCTTCAGGCTGCTCAGCCGGAAATGGCGCGTGGCATTGCAACCGGTGTTCTCCACAAGAACACGGTCGCGCGGAAGTTTTCGCGCTTGACCAAGCGGATCGCCGCACTCGCATAACGCGAAAAACCACCCAATTTGAAAGCCTGTCGGAGCCAATCCGGCAGGCTTTTTTTATGACTGAAAGGCCAAATGCGGGAGTCCGGCCTCAATCCACGATTCGACAAATCCTCTTTTGTTCCATGCTGTAAAAATCACAATAAAATCATATAGTTAACTATATTTGGCAGATTCCCAAGGCTTCCTGAGTCAACAGCATTTATTTCAGTTTTTTTACGCCGGTGCCCCTTGATCGAATCCGGTGCGTGACACACAAATCCACTTCGGCGTCGGACGAATCAGTCTGGTGCTGACAATCGACACAAATGAGGCTCGGCCGGGATGGGACGATTCCGGCGACAGGATCTTTGTGTCGATTTGAGGGGGTTCAAGATTTTTGGTGCCGCACGGCGCGCCGGGGAGCTTTTTGTCGTATGTCTTCAAGCATGAACCTTGCCAGCGCCCATGGGGGTGAGGGGGATCAGCTTCAGGTCGCCTGGGCCGCAATTCGTGCCGGTCTTCGGGCCGATGTCGGGACGCGCACTTTCGATCATTGGCTGAAGCCTGTCGAGCTGGTCGGCTATTGTGACACGGACAAGGCTGTGCGCCTTTCGCTGCCGTCAGACTTTATGGCGAGCTGGGTGTCGTCGCACTACACGGATCGCCTGACGCTGGCGTGGCGCGCCATGCTGCCGCACGTGCGGGCCGTGCGCATCGAAACATCATCGGGCAAGGCCGTTGAGCGTTACACAGCGGAAGCGCCGGTTGAAGAAGCGGCCCCCGCTGAAACCAGCTCGCCCGTGTCAAACCAGTTTGACCGTCGCCTGACGTTTGACAGCTTTGTGACGGGTGCGCCGAACCTTGTTGCCTTCAACGCGGCCAAGGCATTGGCGGCTGGTGACAAGCTGTCGTTCAGCCCGCTCTACGTCCATTCGCAAACGGGCCTTGGCAAAACCCACCTTCTTCATGCCGTCGGCCATGAAGTGCTGCGCAACAACCCCAATGCCCGTATTCTCTATATGTCGGCTGAGCGGTTCATGTTCGATTTTGTGAGTGCGATGCGCGCGCGCGATACCTTTGCGTTCAAGGCGCGGCTGCGTTCGGCCGACGTGCTGATGATTGATGACGTGCAGTTCATCGCGGGCAAGGAATCGACGCAGGAAGAATTTCTCCACACGGTGGATGAACTGATGACGGGCGGCCGCCGCCTTGTCATAAGTGCAGATCGCGCACCGCACGCGCTTGATGGCGTTGAAGGCCGTATTCTCTCTCGCCTGACGCAAGGGCTGGTCGCCGATATTGCGCCAGCAGACTTTACGCTGCGCCGCGCCATTCTGGGTGCCAAGGTGTCTGCACTCGGCATCGTCATCGCCGGTGAAGTGCTGGATCTTCTGGCCGCGCGCATCGTGAGCAACATTCGTGAGCTGGAAGGCGGGCTCAACCGTCTGGTGGCGTATTCGCAGCTTCACAATCGCCCGATTGATGAGGCCTTTGCGGAAGAAGTTCTGGCGGAAATGTTCCGCGCCAGCCGCCGCCGCATCACGATTGACGAAATTCAGCGTCGCGTGTCGGAGCATTACCGCATCCGTCAGGCCGAAATGGTGTCGGCGCGCCGCGCGCGTGAAGTGGCGCGTCCCCGCCAGGTCGCCATGTATCTCGCCAAGCAGCTGACGCCGCGTTCGCTGCCGGAAATCGGTCGCAAATTCGGTGGGCGTGATCACACAACAGTGATCCATGCGATCCGCCAGATTGAGCGTTTGCGCGGGATCGATTCAGATATCGACACCGATGTGCGCACGCTGATGCGTGATCTTGAAGGCTGATCGACCACGCCGCTCACCGCATAAACGGGTTCTCATCAACTTCGGGTTTACCCTTTTCGTCTATCACTCTTCGCAGGAATTGTTTTTGCGAAGGGTTTTAAGTGTCTCAACCGTTGGACATCCAGGTCGATTGGACGGCATTTTCTGACGCCCGTCGTGAGCTGGGCGATGGTTTTGTGCGGCTTTTTGGCTATTTTCGTGAAGATGGCGCCAAGGCCGTAACGGCAATCGAAAATGCTGTGCGCAACGGCCAGGCCGCGCCGCTTGTTCTTCCGGCTCATAAGCTCAAGAACGAAGCGCGGGAATTTGGCGCATTGTCACTCGCCGCGCTTGCCGAGCATATTGAGTTGAGCGCGCGCGACTGTGTGGAATGGCACGCAGGGCCTGCCGAACTTGTTGAACACGTGGTGTCGCTACGCCCCATGTATGAGGCAACGGTTCAGGCGATGAACGAGGCTTCCAATCCGCTGCGCTCGCGCCGCCCGGTCTTTGGAACGGCGCGCCGCTAGAGCGCGCGCGGTTTCTCTCGAACCATCAGCGCACGTCAGATTTCTGAAAATGTGCGATGTCAAAAGGCCCCTTTGCGGGGCCTTTTTCATATCCGATCAGAAGTAGCGCATCAGCCCGAAGCGGACGCGGTGGCGGTCTGTGCGATATAGGCCCAGCGAGCTATCGACGCGGTTATAGTTATAGGTGAGAGAGGGGGAAAAGCCCCATATTCGCACCGAGCGCAGGCCGAGTTGGACGCGGGCGTTATAGCGCCAGTCTTTGCGCGGATCGTTTGAGAAGATGAGCACCGGCGCATCATAGCCTGCGTGCGAAACGCCTGCCGAGACGCCAATCGAAACGCCCTTGGGCAGATCGCCGCCAATGCCGACATTGAGGCCGATTTCGTTACCGGAATATGATTTGGAGTTGACGAGTTCGCGGCGGCCAAAAACAGCCACATAAGCAATCATCGAGCGTGCAACGACACGCTCATAGGCGGCCTGCGCCGAAAGGCTCCAGCCCGAATAGGAGGAGGAGAAGCCGGATGCGGAGTAGCGGCCGTCGACGGAAAGCCCGATCCGGTTGCCGTTTTCATAATCATGCTGATAGCCAAGCCGAGCGCCACCGCCGGTGCTGGCGCTTTTGCCGGCATACCAGCGTTGAAAGCCGAAGCCCTGCATCGTGATCGTATCGCTGTCGGTCAGCGTTATTTCCGGCCCGGCGGCAAGCTGGAGTGCAAAATCGTCGGCCACCTTGCCTTTGTAGTTCACGCCCTGAAAGTCGCCATCGATAAGCAATTTGGTCTTGCTTGAAAGATGGGTGCGGTAGGTTGTGCTGATATTGGCGCTCTGGCCGATGCCAGACCGCTTGCGCGCGTCCTTGTTGAGCGTCAGCGGCAGCAGAAAGCCGCCAAAGTTCACATCAACCGTATCGGTGTTTGCGCCGTTGTTGATATTGGTATCGGGCGCAAGGCCCAGATCGAGCGTCAGGCCAAAGCTGCGTCGATCACGCAGCACCCCGCGTGTTGCGCGCACCGAAAGTGCGATGTCTGCGGGAAGATTGCGGTCTTCCTGCGCCAGGCGAAAATGATGATCGGCACTGCCATATTTGCCCTTCATTTCAAGCGCGCGGGCAAGCTCAAGGCGAACCCGTGTCTGTTCTGGATGATCGACCAGAATGGCGCGGAAGAGCGCAATAGCCTCATCGACATGGCCTGTTTCAACTGCGGAATAGCCTTGCAGAAAGCGACGTTCCATCGAGAATTGGGGCACGGCTTCCAGCGCCTTGAGGAGCGGGGCGGCCTCAGCGAACAGGTGAAGCGAGACAAGCCGGTCGGCTTCTGCCAGCAGTTGTTCGGGCGTGACTTGATAAGAGCAGGTTCCGCCGGAGCAAGGCGTTGCAGCGGAGGGCGTCGCGCTGGCCGGATCGGCGAGCGCGGGCGACGCGCACGCCGCCCCCGCAAGGCCAAGCACGGCCATCAATGTGCGCATCAGGCGCATTGAACTTAGCGCGCGCCGGTGAAGACGCCGAGAATGTCGATCCGCTGGTCAGGCGTGCCACCAACGACGCGGAAGCCGCCACCCACTTCTTCCGCCGCCGGACCGAAGAACGATCCGTCGATGCTCGACCCGGCAATCGTCAGGTCGGTGCGATTGGCGCCATTCAGGAAGTAGGCACTGGTTAACTGACCGACAAAGCCGCCTGCATTGACCAGATCAATGCGGCCACCGCCGGCCGCATTGAACGTCGCACCTACGGGCATGGCGAAGGTCTGTGAGGTGTTGAGATCAAAATTGGGTGCGTGAACAGAGCCTGCCAGCGCAAGTGTGAAGCTGTTGGCCGCGAAATCGACGGTCGTTGTCGATGTGCCGTCGATCCACTGATAATAGGTCGGTGCCGAAGGATCGACATCGAGCAGCGGGTTATAGACCATCGATGCAAGCATCTGGCCGGTGAACGTGCCCGTGCCCGTTTTGGGAACGGCGTTGTTGCTGGTGCGCTCGCCATAGACAAAAGCCGCGCGCTTGCGCGTGTAGTTGCTGCGCAGAACAGTGCCGCCGTTGAGCGTAAATTCGCCCTGGTTCAGTTCGTTGCGCATATAGCCGGCATAGGTCACATATTTGGTTGTGGTGCCGGGCTTTTGATAGAAGAAGGTCTGCGCCATGCCGGAATAGCCCGTTGTGTTGAACACACCGGAGGCTGTGCCGTTCTCAAAATAGATCACGCCTTTGGAGGTGAGATCAGGCGCGCCGGGTTGCGGCTCCAGCGCGCCGCCAAAAGCTGTGCGGTGCGCGGGATCCTGAAACCGCGTGTCGATATTGGTGTTTGATTTGGCATCGGCGATCTTCATGTCGAAAATGCCGTCGCGCGGATTATAGGTGATCTGAAGCCCGGTATCGCGCACGGTGTTGGCGTTGCCCGCGTAGAGCTGGCCATATTGCACCTGGGCAACCGGGTCTGTCGAATAAGAGTAGGACGACGATGCGCCAATGGCCTGATAGGTCTTGGGATCAGTCGGGTTGACGAAAGTGTGCGTGGTCGTCGTTCCGCCGCCGGGCGTCTGGACGGCATTGCCGCCAACTGTGGTCGGGCCGCCGCCGCTACAGGCCGCAAGTGCACTCGTGCCAAGCAGGATCAGGATCGTACGCATTGGGTTCCCCTCGATTTCAGACGGGGAAGAGCTAACCAAATTGGGTTAATTTCCTGTGAAGAGCGGTTAACGCCGCCGCGTTCACGCCATTTGTCGATCCATTTTGGAAGTTTGTCGGAGCGATCTGCCCTTCGTTGAGCGATGCCGTTGTCTTGTCGATGGTAGCGCGACCGAGCGGACCATCTGCCCTATCCCGGCAATGCGCGGCGAGCCGAAAGGCGCCATCCCTGCCAGAGAAACAGGCTCGCCGCCAACATCCGTTGCCAGCTTCTTCCGGTGGGGGACCGGTGCTGCTGGTGCAAGTTAAACACTATGGATTGAATGAGGAGTTCCCCCATGATTGCAGTGACCAAAATTGCTTCTGCCGCCCTCGCTCTTGCTGTTCTTGCGCCGCTTCCGGCCATGGCGGAGACGAAATCCATCCGCATTTCCTACAGCGATCTCAATCTTGCCAGCGCGAGCGGCAAGGCTCGGCTTGATCGTCGCATCGCTTTTGCGACGCGTCAGATTTGCGGCGTGACGGATGGAGATCGTTCGCTGCCTGCAGAGCGCGCTGCCCGCGCCTGCGCGGCGGGCGTGAAGAGGAATGTTGAGGCCGCGCGCTTCGCCGCCATCAGCCGACGCACGCCCGCAAACTCCTGAGAGCTCGATTTACCCCTCCCCTTGGGGACGAGGCGGCTGTTCCATCCCGACAGCCGCCTCATTTTTGGATCATTGCCGCAGCATATCCTTGGCGCCTGCCAGATAGGTGCGGCCGATGCGAACGGCCTCTCCATCCGCGAGTTCCACGTGCCAGGCACCCGCGCGGTCATGGCCAAGGCTTTTGATGCGGTCACGCCGAACGATGACAGAGCGATGCAGGCGGATGAACATTGCCGGATCCAGCCGCGCGTCGATGCCGGTCATCGTATGGTGCAGCAGATAGCTGCGGCCACCGCAGCTCAACCGCACATAATCACGCTCCGCATCAATGCGTTCAATGTCTGTTACAGCCACGCGGACCATTTCGGTCCGGTTCGGCACCCAGAATTCGCTCACATAGGAAGAGGCGGCGGCTTCGGGGGCGGTGTAGATGGCGCGACGATCGCGCACGCGGTCAATCGCGCGGGCCAGCCGCTCGGCGGAGACAGGTTTCAGGAGATAATCGACCGCAGACAGATCAAAGGCTTCCACAGCAAAGCCATCAAACGCGGTTATGAAGATGATGGCAGGCGGGGCGCCCTTGGCCTTGTCCCAGCTTTCAGCAATACCGCGCGCGACCGAAATGCCATCGACATCGGGCATCGCAATGTCGAGCAGAATAAGGTCTGGCGTCAGCGCATCTGCGAGCCGAAGGGCGGCTGCGCCATCGCTGGCCGTGCCGACCAGCACAACGCCGGAAATGCCCGCGCACAGCAATTGCGTGCGCTCGACGGCCAGCGGTTCATCATCGGCGATCAGCGTGCGAAGAGGGGCCAGTTCACCTGTCATGCGTGATCCTCGGCAATGTGAGCGTGACCCGGAAGCGGCCGACATTGGGGCGTTCAATCTTCATGCCGGCATCATCGCCAAAGCGCGCGGCGAGCCTGCTTTCGACATTGGCAAGGCCAATGCTTTCGCCATTTTCATCCGGTGTCGCGTTGGCGCAGCCATCATTCTCAACCACGATCACCAGCCTGTCACGCTCTGGCCGCGCCTGAATATGCACCATGACTTCGCCAGTTGTGCGGGCAACGCCGTGCTTGATGGCATTTTCAACAAGCGGCTGGAGGATGAGGCCGGGCACTGGCCATGATTTGAGTGCGTCTGGCAGATCAATCGCGACCTTCAGCCGCTTTGGAAAGCGCACCGCTTCAATATCGAGATAAAGCCGCTGGAGGGCGATCTCGTCTTCCAGCGGCACGTCAGACGTCGGGTCGCCCGACAGGCTGGACCGGAAGAAGGTGGAGAGGTTCATAATCATCTCTTCGGCCGCCGCTGTGCGCCCTGTGATGACAAGTGAACTGAGAGAATTGAGCGTGTTGAACAGGAAGTGCGGGTTAACCTGATAGCGCAGCGCACGTAGCTCTGCCTGCTGGGCGGCACGTGCAAATTCCGATGCACGGCGCTCACTTTCGCGCACATCATTGGCATAGGTGAGCGCAAGGTAGAAGGACGACCAGGCGATCAGAAAGAAATAGCGCGAGATGGAAAGTTCAGCCACCTGCTTGAAAAATTGCAGCGCGATTGGGTCTTTCGCCATATTTTCGTCAAGCAGGCTTGCCGCGTCATAGACGTTGAAGAAATAGTAGTTGATCGCCGCGATTGAGATTGCGCACGGAATGGCGGTGATGGCGGCTGCGGCGACGCGCGTGCCAAGCGGGCCGCTGTCAAACAGCTTGATGATGCGCCACAGCAATATGGTGATCGTGATGCCGAAGCCCGAAACGACAAGGCGGCGGACCAGAAGTTCGCCGGGCATCGGCAAATCCAGCACATAAGCGCGCAGCGAAACGATGCCGAAATAGAATATCCAGAAACCCAGAATGGATGCGAGGACAACGCGCGGATCAAGCGCGCGCGGGGCCGCGGACGGGGAGAATCTCATAAGATCAGCATAGTCTGCAGCGGCTGCGTTTCCAGCACGTTGGTCGATATGCGCTGCCCGCTGGTCGATCCGTAGATTTGCGGAAAGGGCACTTAATGGCTTGCTAACCTCGTCGGCGCATTTTGTGCCTCCACGGAAGCGGGGGTTTTATGGTGTCGCGTTATTCGGGTGGCAGTCGGTCGCTCGACGAAATGAAGGAGTTTGCGCGGTTCGAGCCGTCGGCGCAGCGTTATGTTCGTCGTTCGCTCGATGTGGCGTTCAATCGTGGTGATGCTCTGGAGCAATGGGCGCGTGATCCGGCGGAAGCCGCAGGCATCCGCAAGCAGGCGGTGGCCTACGGCTTGCTCGGAGATGTTCGCGCGGCGACGCCGCATGATCTTGAAATTGGGGGCTCAGATTTTCTTGGCAACCTCATTCTGGTGAGCGCGTTTGATCTGGGACAGGCGCGCTTGTCCGACTTTGCGGGCTATCGCTTCTTGTATGAGCGGTTGCTTGGTGCGCGAATCCGGCCTTGGTTGCCCGCAGCCTTTTGCGGGGCGGCGTGCCTGCCGCATATTCACCCTGCCCAGCGCGCGCGCCTTTTGGCCTCGATCAGCGATGCGGCGGCAACTGCTGCGGCCTGGTCAGAGCGAGAGCCGGTGTTTTTCCCGCAATGGATCGACAAGGACGAGGTCTCTGTCGATTAATCGCAAAGCTTGTGAAGCTTCCAGGCGATCCATGCAGAGATGAGGCATGAGCACGCGACCAGCAGCAGCGTATCCTCAATCGTCACGCCCAATGTTGTCAGACCGCCGAGCATGACGGTTGCTGCGACCATCGCGCCTGAATTGACAATGTTGTTTGCGGCGACGGTTTTTGCGGTTTCCGACTTGGCGACTGTGGTCGTGAGGAAGGCGTAGAGCGGCACGACGAACATCCCTCCAAACATGGCGATGCCAAGCAGATCGATCATCAAATGGTCCGCGCGACCGATGCTGACGAATTCTCGCCACGCCATCAGCCCTTCGGCGGGGTGTTTCCAGCCCTTGATCGTCCACCACAGATCAAGCACGAACAGCCCCATTACGATGACCGAAATGGGGGAGTAGCGCGCCGAGACATCTTCCTTGAGCAGGCGGTTGATGGCGACTGAGCCAATAGCGACGCCAACGGAGAAGATCGCCATGAAGATGGTGGCGACCGACTGGTCGGCTCCCAGCGCGTTCTTCACCAGCGGTGGAAATTGTGCAGCGAGGATTGCGCCGATCGCCCAGAAAAAGCTGATGGCTACAATGGCCATGAAGAGGCGGGGAATGTGCATCGTATCGCGCACAAGGCGCCATGAGGCGCGGATCACATTATAATCGACAATGACACCGTGATTGTCGGTTTCCGGCGGGGCAGGGGGCACCATATGCCCGCTCATGCGGCCGACAAGCGCTACCCCCACGACTGCGAGGGCCGCCCATTGGGGCGGAATGAGGCCGCCCGCAATCGTCCCCATCAGAATTGCAATATAGGTGCCGGCTTCAACCAGTCCGGTGCCGCCCAGCACGTGCTTGATGTCAAGATGCTGGGGCAGAATCGCATATTTGATCGGCCCGAAAAAGGTCGAGTGCACGCCCATCGCGAAGAGCGCGAGCAGCAGCAGCGGGATAGAGTGGAGAAGCAATCCTGCCGCACCCGCCAGCATGATGATGATTTCTGCCGTCTTGATGATGCGGATAAGCATCGCCTTGTCCTTGGCGTCCGCCAACTGGCCGGAAATCGCCGAGAACAGGAAGAAGGGCAGAATGAACAGCCCGCTTGCCAGCGCGCTGAAATTCGCTTCCTGCGTGGGGTCGCTGAGGATGGTGTAGGTGACGAGGACCACCATCGCCATCTTGAACAGATTGTCGTTGAAGGCACCCAAAAATTGCGTGACGAACAACGGCAGGAAGCGGCGTTGACCGAGTAGCCTGAATGATGTCTGCATTTCTGGAGGTGCGATCCGAGGAGGAAATATCGGGCAATCGCATAGACCAGCTTTTCGCATCGACGCAAACGCTTTAAGGGGAGGCTGTGTTGACGAGCCTGCCCAATCTTTTGACGCTGTCGCGTATCTTCGCCGTGCCCATTCTTGTGGGGCTTTTGTGGTATCCGGGGTGGGAGCTGGGCTATCTGCTCGCCTTCGCGCTCTACTGCCTGATGGGCATTACCGACTATTTTGACGGCTATCTGGCGCGTGCGCAGGGCACGGTTTCAAAAATGGGGATTTTCCTTGATCCCATTGCCGACAAGATCATGGTGGCGGCTGTCATCGTCATGCTTGTTGCAACGCGTGATATTGCAGGGTGGCACGTGGTGGCGGCCATCATCATTCTCATCCGCGAGATCGCGGTATCGGGTCTGCGCGAGTTTCTGGCGGAACTGCGTGTGTCGATGCCCGTCACCAAACTGGCGAAATGGAAAACGACCTTCCAGTTGATCGCGCTTGGGGCGCTCATTCTTGCAGGCGGTTTCCCTGCGGAGGGGTGGATCAAGCTTGTCGGTATCGGCTCGCTATGGGCCGCCGCTGCGCTGACGCTCATCACCGGTTGGGATTATCTGCGCGTCGGCATCAAGCACATGGATTGATCCGTGCGGGTCGATATTCTCTATTTCGCCTGGATGCGCGAGGCTGTTGGAGTGGCGCAGGAGCAGGTGGATATTCCGGTGGAGGTCGGGACTGTCGCGGATTTGGCGGCATGGCTCACCACGCGCAGCGCGGGGCATCTGGCCGCACTTGGAGACAGCCAGAAGCTGCGCTGCGCCGTCAATCAGCAGATGGCGGCCCCCGACGCGCGCCTTGAGGGCGCGCGCGAGATAGCCTTTTTCCCGCCGGTCACCGGCGGATGACGCGGGTGAGCGTTCAGACCGGGCCGTTTGACCCAGGTTCAGAAGCCGAGGCGCTTGAGCGGCTGGGCGCGGGCGCAATTGCGACCTTTACCGGGCTTGTCCGCAACGATGATGGTGTCGATGCGCTCACGCTCGAACATTATCCGGGGATGACCGAAGCCGCACTGGAAGCTCTGTTGGCAGAGGCTGAAGCGCGCTGGTCGCTTGCTGGCGCACGGATTGTCCATCGCGTCGGACGGCTCGATATAGGAGCGCGGATCGTTTTTGTTGGCACGGCGAGTGCGCACCGCAAGGATGCGCTGGAAGCCTGCGCCTTTCTCATTGACCGTCTGAAGACCGATGCCCCCTTCTGGAAGAAGGAAGACCGGGCTGGGGCTGAAAGCTGGGTTGCCGCGCGCGAGACCGATGAGGATGCGGCGGCCCGCTGGGAAGACTAGGTCGCGGGAATTTGCGCGACCTGCGCTTGTGCCGCCACATAGGCATTGCGGAGCACATCGGCAAACATTGTGAACTCCTTGCCGCGCGGGCTGGCCTTGCGCCAGACAAGTGCAATCGCGCGCGAGGGATGCTCCGCCTCCAATGGTCGCGCCTCAATGGCGGTTCCGTTGAGGATGCCCGCATCCAGCGCCATTTGCGGCAGCAGCGTCACGCCAAGGCCGTTATCGACCATCTGCACCAGCGTGTGCAGCGATGTGCCCAGCATCCGCGCTTCGGCACGCAATTCGGGGCGGTTGCAGGCCGACAGGGCATGGTCCTTCAGGCAGTGCCCGTCTTCCAGCAGCAGCAGCTTTGTTTCGTCGATGGTGTCGGGCCGGACATGGGGAGGGGGCATTTCCCCGCGCGGATAGGCCACGTGCAGCCGATCATCGAACAGATGGGCGCTATCCACCTCGCCACAGGCAAAGGGCAACGCGAGCAGCACACAATCGACATGGCCGCGGTGGAGCGAGTCACAGGCGGCGGCGCTGGTTTCTTCGCGCAGGAACAGCTTTAATTCCGGCCAGTCGCGGCGGATGGCGGGCAGCATCTCATGGAGGAGGAATGGCGCAATGGTGGGGATGACGCCAAGCCGCATTTCTCCAGACAGCGGATCGCCGGATGCCTTTACCATATCCCCCAGTTCTTCCGCCTCGCGCACGACGCGCCGGGCCTTCTCGACAACGCGCTCGCCCAGCGCGGTAAAGCGCACGACGCGGCGATTGCGTTCGACAAGCGTGACGCCGATGAGCGACTCCAACTCGCGCAAGCCCGCCGAAAGCGTCGATTGCGTCACAAAACAGGCGTCGGCGGCCTTCCCGAAATGGCCATGATCGTTGAGCGCGACGAGATATTGAAGCTGCTTCAGGGTGGGCAGGAAAACGCTCATTCATCGCTCCATTCAATTACAGGTGCGAGTTTAATTCATTGTGTCGATTAATCAAGTCGCGGCTGCGACGTGCAAAATCTGCATTTGCTGCACGCAAATGAGTGCAAGGTCTGGAATTGCGTGATGGATGCCCCTAGATTGCTTTCTCCAAGGGGTAGGAAGGGCGCGTTCGTGTTCGACGGCATCATTGCGTATCTGGATTCGATCAAGGCGCGCGATCCGGCTCCGCGC
>CALMVA010000015.1 GCA_937873035.1 uncultured Sphingomonadaceae bacterium
AAATGCCGCCCGCTGGCCAAACCCGAATTTACACCACATTGACGGACACGACCCATCGGCATAGGGTAATTCTGGATCAGGAATAAGCAGCACCACGCAACAAGGAGCAAGCGCGCGCGTGTCACCGAGAAACTATCCGCCCGGACTTGGCCTGCGCTCCATCGTGCGGCGGCACTATGTGTTCGAGGCGGATCTGCCAGACGGCTATGTGCTGGAAGACACGCTCCTTTCCGAATTTGCCTTTATTCGCATCCTCATTCGCGGTGACTGGACGGCGGAAACATCACCCGGCAACTGGACATCGGCGGGGCAAGCTGTGTTTTTCGGCCCCAATTCCAAGCCACTCCGGGTGCGTTGCAAAGGCAGTTTCAAGGTTGCAGGCTTCGCATTGCGGCCCAGCGGCTGGCGCACATTATTTTCAACCCCGGCAGATGAATTGGCAGACCAGATGCTGCCGCTGGCAAAGGTAATGGGGCCATGCGCCAATATCATGCTGGAGCGCGTTCTGGCGGCCGAGGATGATGCCTCCATTGTGGAGGCGATGGAAGCGGTGCTGCTGGAAGCGCACGAGCGGCGCGGACGCCCGATGGCAGATTCCGCAATGCGGATTTTTGAAGACATCGCCCGATCAGACAGCACCATGGCGGTTCAAGAGGTTGCAGACAGGCTTGGCCTGTCCCTGCGCCAGTTTGAGCGCCGCTGCATGACCGCTTTTGGTCACCGGCCCAAGACCGTGCTGCGCCGGAGCCGCTTTCTCGACATGGCAACCGCCTTACGCGGTTTTAGCGACCCGGATCAGGAGACATTGGCGGCACTGCGCTATTTCGATCAATCCCACAAATCCCGCGAATTCAGACACTTCATTGGTCTGACGCCCGGAAAATTCGATAAGCAACCAACCCCGCTTTTGACCGCAGGCCTCAAATTGCGCGCCGAGGGCGTAGCCTGAACCAGACGCGCTTGCCGCCCTTCCTCCAATAAGGTGCAGAATTTAGGTGTAACCTGCCCCAAAATATGGTGAAACCCACATCAGGGGAACAACGACAACAGGGTGAACCTTCGGGGCATGATCTCATCGCGCAACTATCCATCTGCGCCCAAATTGCTGCCGTTTCTGCGCCGCCACTATATTTTTGCAGCGGCACTGCCCCCTGATTTTGAGCTTGAGGACTTTCTTCTCGCCGACAACGCCTTCGTCCGCATCCTTATTGATGGCGATTGGGCCTGGTGGGATGGTGACCACTGGGTTGAACTCGATGGCCCGCTGCTCTTCGGCACCAATGCCCATGCCATAAAGGTGCGGGTGCGCGGTCCTTTTTCAGTCGCCTCTTTTGCCATCCGCCCAAGCGCCTGGACTTCGCTGTTTGAAACACCCGCCACCGATTTTGTCGATCGCATCGTTCCACTCGCCGAAGGTTGGGGGCAGGAGGCGGCAGACGCCCTTGCGCGCGGCGTGCGTGCAGCAACCACCGACGAGGCCTGTATTGCCGCCATGGACGCGGCTGTGCTTGCCCAGCTGGACCGCATCGGGCGCAATGAAGTTGATCCTGTGCTCGCCTCTTTCGAGGCTATTGCCCGCAATGACAGCACGATCCGCGTTGATGACGCAGCACAATTGCTTGGCCTTTCACCTCGTCAGCTGGAGCGGCGCTGCCTCGCAGGCTTTGGTCTCTCGCCAAAATCCGTGCTGCAACGCTGCCGTTTTCTCGATATGGCCGCCGCAATCCGGGGGCAAAGCGCAGCTGGAGAAGCAGAACTGGCGGCCCTGCGCTTCTTCGATCAATCTCACCTCAACCGGGAATTTCGGCGCTATACGGGGATGACGCCCGGTGCTTTCCAGCGCGCCGTAACGCCGCTGTTCGATGCCAGCCTCCATCTGCGTGTCGAGGGCAAACAGCTCGCCTGACGGGCGCTTCTTTCAAACGACCGAAGCTTCTGCCTGCTGGCCGAGCAAATCAAGGATCGCCAGTTTCTGCATCCGTGCCGTTTCCGCAAATATCGTGTCGCGCGGCGTATCGCTTTCTGCATGAAGCATTTCGACCGCCATATATCCAAATTCGACGAGCATCCGCACCCTTAGCCACAGCCGCGCGCGCGGATGCCCCGGCAGATGCGGCGCAAAGGCATTGGTCAGCAGGTCGGTGACATAGCGGTGAGAGGCGATACGGATATGCTCAAGCCGCGGGCTTGAATGGAGTGCGCGTTCCACCCAGACACCCCCAGGATCAGCCTCGGCAATCTCGGCGGTTTCACGCAGAAGCTCCTCGGTGCGATCGGCATAGGCCCCGATGTCGGTATCGGCATAGCGCGCGATCCAGCGGGCCAGCGCCTCATTTTGCCGGTCCATCAGCCGCTGCCCCAGCGCCACGATCACCTCAAACTTGTCGGCGAAATAATAATAAAGTGCAGGCGGCGTCACCCCTGCCCGCTCGCAGATGAGGTTGGTCGAGATGCGCTCCATCCCCAGTTCAGCCAGCAGCAGGCCAGCCGCGTCAAGCAGCTTGTCGCGCGTCGATTGCCGCGCCTTGCCAGAGAGTTTTGCCTTTGCCGTCATCACCACCAATCGCCTCTTGCCAAATATAGTCATCACTATATTATAGTTTCAACTATAAAATGTGAGAGGCCTTGGGATGCTGCATTTCAAAGATGCGCAGGGCGTGTGCGGCTCAAGCCGTTTTTGGCGTGCCAAGAATGTTCAACAACAAATTGCGCGCCCGGCATTTATGCACGGCGTCTTCACTCTGGGGTTGGCCGCATTGCTCGCGGGGTGCCAGTCGGAGCCGCCCGCCAAACCGCTTACCCCAGCCCAAAGCGCCTTGCTCAAGCCCGCCGACGCTCGGCTTGCGCGGGTTTATGAGCAGTCTTGCAAGTCATGTCACACCGTGGCCGATACCGGCGCACCGCTGACGGGCGACCGCACCAAATGGGATGTGCGCTGGGCCAAAGGGGAGGACGCGTTGCTCACCAGCGCAATTCAAGGATTGAACGGTATGCCAGCGGGCGGACAATGCTTCTCTTGCACGCCCGATGATTTTCGCGGGCTTATCCGCTTCATGGCGGGGAGAGAGAAATGAGCAGGATCACACGACGCGCGGCGATGGTTGGCGGCACGGCCCTTGGCGTCGGCGCGCTCGCTGCCGGGGGAGCGGCGATGCGCAATGCACTGCGGGATCGGGATCCGGCCGCACTCGCCGCGCAGGATGACAAAGGACGCTTGCTGTGGAGCAACTGGTCCGGCAGCGCCCACGCTTATCCGGTCAGCCGCGCCGCGCCGCAAAATGAGGAGGAACTGCTCTCCATCCTTACGCGTGCACCCGGCCCCGTGCGTCCGGTTGGTTCAGGCCACAGCTTCACGGCCCTTGTGCCGACCGACGGCACATTGCTGACGCTTGATCGCATGGCCGGGCTGGTGAGCCATGACCCGGCAACGCACCGCGCCACCGTGCGCGGGGGCACACGACTTGTTGATCTCGGCCCCGCGCTCGCCGCCATCGGGCAGGAAATGATAAATCTGCCCGACATCAACAAGCAATCGCTCGCAGGCGCCATCGCGACGGGCACGCACGGCACCGGCCGGGGAATACAGGCGATCCATGGCAGCGTGGTCGCCATGCGGATCGCCACGCCCGGTGGCGACCTGATTGAGTGCGATGCCACGACCCGGCCAGAGGTTTTCAACGTCGCGCGCGTTGGCCTTGGCACCTTTGGCGTGGTGACGCAGGTGACTTTGCAAAACCAGCCGCTCACGCGGGTTGCCAAACGTGTGGAAGTGCGGCCGACAAATGAGGTTCTTGAAGCCTGGCCCCAATTGCGGGCAGCGCACCGCAATGTGGAGTTCTACGTTCTGCCCTTTACCGGCCATGCCGTGACCATCACGACCGATGTGACGGACAAGCCGGTGAAGCCACGTGGGCCGGATGAAGACACCGATACCCTGATGGCACTGAAGCAGTTGCGCGACTGGTTTGAATTTGCGCCCTCGCTGCGGCGCAAGCTCGCCTCGGCTGAGTTGACCAAAATCCCGCCAGAGGAAACGGTGGATCAGGGCTGGAAATTGCTCTCCAACGAGCGCCCCGTGCGTTTCAACGAAATCGAATATCATCTGCCAATCGAGGCTCAGATCCCTGCACTGCGCGAAGTGCTCGCCGCCATCGAAACGCACCGCCGCGACGTATTCTTCCCCGTTGAAGTGCGTGTGATTGCCGAAGACGATGCCTGGCTATCTCCCTTTTACGGGCGCGAGAGCGGGTCGATTGCGGTCCACGCCTATTATAAGGAAGATCACGACTTCTTCTTCACGCTCATCGAGCCAATATTCCGTCGCCACGGCGGACGCCCCCATTGGGGCAAGCTCAACAGCTTGAAGGCGCACGACCTTGCCCTACTCTATTCGCGATGGAAGGAGGCAGGCGAGGTTCGCCGCGCGCTCGACCCACAGGGGCGTTTGCTCAATGGCTATCTGAAAGGGGTATTCCTCGATGGCTGATACCATACGCAAATCCCGCCTGAGCCGCCGTGCCGCGCTGATTGGCGGGGGCGGCCTGCTCGTGGCCGGGGCCGGGCTTCTTGCCGCACGCAAAAGTGACCATGGCGGGCATCACGATGCCTATTTTCAAAAGCTCAGCGCCGCGCTCGCAAAGGCGGGCATCGCGCACCCGGTTCTGGTGATCGACCAGGCCCGGCTCGATCACAATATCGCCGCGGCTAGGGCGACCCTTGCGCCGCGCGCTTTGCCACTGCGCGTTGTGGTCAAATCGCTGCCCGCACCAGAGCTTATCGACCATGTCGCCAAAGGCATCGGCACCAATCGATATATGGTGTTCAACGGGGCGATGCTGAGCGCGATGGCCGCGCGACCAGAGGCAGATTTGCTGCTCGGCAAGCCGCTACCCGCCGCGCAATATGCGCAGCTTCTGGATAGCGTCGGCGTGCAAAACGCCGCGCGCATCCAGTGGCTCATCGACACACCAGTCCGACTGAAGCAATATGCCGAAATCGCCGCCGCACGAAACGCACCACTGCGCGCCAATCTTGAGATTGACGTCGGCCTCCATCGCGGGGGCTTTGCAAGCAGCATGGCGCTTTCCCAGGCACTGGACATCGCGCACGGCCTTCAAAATGTCACCATCAGCGGGCTGATGGGCTATGATGCTCATGTTCCCAAGATGAGCGATCCCGATGCCGCTTATGCGACATCACAGGCCATATACCGCGAGATGATAGAGGTGAGCCGCCAGAAGCTGAATGTCGATCCGGCCACTCTCACGCTCAATGGCGGCGGCAGCCCCACTTATAGCCGCCATGCGCAAGCCAGCGTCGCCAATGAGGTTTCAACCGGCTCTGCCTTTGTAAAGCCGGTCGATTTCGATCTTGACGGGCTGGCGCATCACCAGCCCGCAAGCTTCATCGCGACCCCCGTCATCAAGACAGGGCGGATGGAACTGCCCGGCAATGAGTGGCTGACGCGCCCGCTGAGCTTCATGGACCCCAATGCCGCGCGGGCCTTCTTCATCTATGGCGGGCATTGGCTTGCCACGCCCACCTCGCCGCCGGGGCTTCAGTTCAGCACGCTCTATGGCCGCTCCAGCAATCAGGAAATGCTCACCGGATCTGCGCGGGTCAGCCTGAAGCCGGACGATCATGTGTTCTTCCGCCCCAATCAAAGCGAAGCCGTGTTCCTGCAATTTGGGGACATCGTGCTGTTCGATGGCGAGGCCATTACGGGCAGCTGGCAGACCTTCCCAATATCTGCCTGACCGCCCTGCCGATCAGGCCCCGGCCGCTGGCTGCCGGGTCAGCATCCAGCGGCGATAGGCGCGCGCCGCCGCAACGCCGCGCTCTGGCTGCAAGCTGCCGTCAGCCTTCAATCCGCCCATCGCGCACGGAAAAGCGCATGGCAGTGCTGCCCGCTTCTGCGAACAACGCCTCTTCGGTGCCGGTCATCCACACTTGCCCCCCGCCTTGGCCCAGTTGCGCGAACAAGGCGGCGCGGCGCACGGGATCAAGATGCGCAGCCACCTCGTCCAGCAGCAGAACGGGAACGCGCCCGGTGCGCTCGGCCACCAGCGCAGAATGAGCAAGCACGATGCCCAGCAGCAGCGCCTTTTGCTCGCCGGTAGAACAGCGCGCCGCCGCCTGTTGCTTGGCAAGATGGGCCACCATCAGGTCGGTGCGATGCGGGCCAGACAGCGTTCTTCCCGCTGCGGCATCGCGGGCGCGCCCCTCCCGCAAATCGCGCGCCAGATCGCCCGACGCGACCCAGCCCTCCAGCCCCAGCGTGGCGCGGGCAAACGGCCCTTCGGGTTGTGCTGCAATGCGCGCACCGAGCGACAGGACGACATCGGCGCGCGCTTGCGCAACGGCAGCGCCGTGCAGCGCCATTTGTGCTTCAAGCGCCGCCAGCCATTCTGGATCGGCAGGCGCTTCATCTGCCAGCAGGCGGTTGCGCTGGCGCATCGCCGCCTCGTAGCGCGCCGCGTGTGTTGCATGGCCGGGAACGAGCGCAAGCACGAGCCGATCAAGAAAACGGCGGCGCTCCGAGGCTCCATCCATGAACAGCCGGTCCATTGCGGGCGTCAGCCATAGTGCTGACATCCATTCGCCAAGCGCCGTTGCAGGCGCCTGCGCGCCGTTGATACGGACAATGCGACGCTCAGGTGCATTGGCCTGCACGCCGGTGCCGATGTCCACATCGCCCAGCCGCGCAGCAACGCCGAAACCGCCCGGCCCACCCTGCCGCGCCATTTCTCCAAGCGGCACACCGCGCAAGCCCCGGCCCGGAACAAGCAGAGATACCGCTTCCAGAATATTGGTCTTGCCCGCGCCATTCTCTCCCGTCAGCACGATAAAGCCCGCGCCGGGCGTAATGACCGCATCGCCATAAGAGCGAAAGTTGGAAAGGCTGAGGCGCGTGATCGTCACGGCCTTGTCTCTAGGATGCTGCCCGCAAAAACAGAAGAGGCGACCGCTTCGCAGCGACCGCCCCTCCATTATTCAGTATACTGAATGGGGTCAAAGGACTTCAAAAAGCCCAGCCGCCCCCTGCCCGCCACCGATGCACATCGTGATGACGACATATTTGACGCCCCGGCGCTTGCCTTCGATCAGTGCGTGCCCAACCATGCGCGCGCCCGACATACCGTAAGGATGGCCAATCGAGATCGCGCCGCCATTGACGTTGAGGCGATCCATGGGGATACCCAGCTTGTCGGCGCAATAGAGCACCTGCACGGCAAAGGCTTCGTTCAGCTCCCACAGCCCGATGTCATCCATCTTGAGACCGAAACGCTGGAGCAGCTTGGGGATGGCGTAAACCGGGCCGATACCCATTTCATCCGGCTCGGTGCCCGCCACCGCCATGCCGACATAACGGCCAAGCGGCTTCAGGCCCTTTTTGGCCGCAACCGACTCCTCCATCAGCACGCTTGCCGATGAGCCATCAGAAAGCTGGCTGGCATTGCCTGCCGTGATGTTGAGATCCGGCCCCAAAACCGGCTTCAGCGACTTCAGGCCCTCAAGCGTCGTATCAGGACGATTGCCTTCATCCTTTGCGAGCGTGATTTCCTTCTTGGTGGTTTCACCCGTTTCCTTGCTGGTCACGGCCATCGTTGCGGTGCAGGCGACAATTTCGTCGTCAAACTTACCCGCAGCCTGTGCCGCCGCCGTGCGTTGCTGCGACTGGAAGCCATATTCATCCTGCCGGTCACGGCTGACCTTGTAGCGCGCCGCCACGACTTCTGCCGTCTGCAACATGGGCATATAAATGTCTTTGTGCATCTTAAGCAGTTCAGGGTCTGGCGCGACGCGCATTTCGGGCGTCTGGACGAGGCTGATCGATTCCACGCCCCCGCCGATGCAGATGTCCATATTGTCGACGATGATCTGCTTTGCCGCCGTCGCAATCGCCATCAGTCCCGACGAGCATTGGCGATCAATCGTCATGCCCGGCACCGAAACGGGAAGCCCCGCCCGCAGCAACGCGGTGCGCGCGGTGTTGCCTGCCTGGCTGCCCTGCTGAAGCGCGGAGCCCCAGCACACATCATCGACTTCCGCCGGATCAAGCTCCGCGCGCTCGACGGCGGCACGGATTGAATAAGCCGAAAGTGTGGGCGACGGCGTGATGTTGAAGGCCCCGCGATAGGCGCGCCCAATGGGCGTGCGCGCGGTGGACACGATGACTGCGCTGCGCATTATTCTGCTCCTTGTCAAAAATCACCAGCCCTGGGGAGGAAGGGCGGCTCGCCGGATCAGACGAAAATCTGCGTGATCCACTCGGCCATCAGCGCGGGCTTGTCTTCGCCTTCAATTTCGAGCGTGAATTCCATCGTCTGCTGGAACTGTCCGGGGCGCTTCTCCTCAACCTCAAGCATCTTGAAGTGGCCGCGCACGCGCTTGCCGACCTTGACCGGCGCAATGAAGCGCGTCTTGTTGCCACCATAGTTGACGCCCATCTTCACGCCTTCAAGGCGCGGCAGATCAGCCTGTGCGGAGAGCACGGGCAGCAGCGAGAGCGAGAGAAAACCATGGGCGATCGGCCCGCCAAAGGGCGTCAGCTTCGCGCGTTCCGGGTCAACATGGATAAACTGGAAATCGCCCGTCGCCTCGGCAAACTTGTTCACGCGATCCTGGTCGATCAGCATCCATTCCGAGACGCCAATATCCTTGCCTGCCAACGCAAGCAGCTCTTCCTTGGTCACTACAGCCATTCGCTTTCCTCTCGATTATCTCGCGCAATAATATTACAAAGGCACGATTCCCATTCGGGATTTAGGACCTTCATTCTACCAGAGTCAAAAGCCATGGATTCCGCAACGTCGCTCATGCGCGCCCTTCACCGCGCTCCAGAACCTGAAGTTCTCGCCCCCCTTCTCGCCCGCGCATCTTCCCCGCCAGACGAGCGCGGACGCATTGTCGCCCGCGCCGGCGGGCTGCTGGCCGATCTGCGCCGCGCGCAATCCACCGGCTGGGTCAACCAGTTTCTCAACGAATATCGGCTCAACACCGCCGAAGGCGTGGCCCTGCTTTCGCTCGCCGAAGCGTTTTTGCGGGTGCCCGATCAGGATACCGCCGACGCGCTGATCGCCGACAAGCTGGGCGATGCCAACTGGAGGGCACATTCCGGCAAGTCTCACTCCACGCTCGTCAACTCGGCCACATGGGGCCTCGTCATCGGTCGCGCGCTGGTGAGCGAAAAAGAGCAGGCCGGCACGTTGCGCCGTCTGATCTCGCGTGCAGGTGAGCCTTTTGTCCGGCAGGCCGTCGGTGCTGCAATGCGGATGATGGGAGAAATTTTTGTGATGGGCCGCACCATCAATGAAGCGAGCGGTCGCATGGCGCGTGCGGAGCATAAGGGCTTTGTCGCCAGCTTTGATATGCTGGGAGAAGCGGCGCGCACTTTTGCCGATGGCGAACGCTACTTCACCTCCTATCTCGACGCGATTGAACAGACCGGCGAAGGCCATTCCATCTCGGTCAAGCTCTCGGCACTCCACCCGCGCTATGAAGTCGCCCACCGCGACCGTTGCGTGCCGATGCTGTCTGAACTGCTTGAAGCCCTGTGCGGGGCGGCGGCCCGGCGCGGCATTGCACTCACCGTGGATGCTGAAGAGTCCGAGCGGCTGGAGATGAGCCTCGACATCATCTCGCACGTCGCAAAGCTGCCTGCGCTCAAGGGCTGGGATGGGCTGGGCATGGCGGTGCAAGCCTATTCCAAGCGCGCGCCCGCGGTCATCCAATGGGCCGACGCGCTGGGGGCAGATACTGGCCGCCGCATCGCGGTGCGGCTTGTGAAGGGCGCGTATTGGGACAGTGAGATCAAGCGCACGCAGGAATGGGGGCTGAGCGACTATCCGCTGTTTACCCGCAAGGCAGCGACGGACGTGTCCTGGCTGGCCTGCGCGCGCGATATGCTGCGCGCCAAAAACATCTACCCCGCCTTTGCAACGCACAATGCGCTCTCGGTCGCCTCGGTGCTCGAATGGGCAGGCGACACGCGCGACTTTGAGTTCCAGCGCCTGCACGGCATGGGCGATGGCCTGTATGAAGACCTTGTGCGCAACGAGGGCTATCATTGCCGCATCTACGCGCCGGTTGGCGGGCACCGCGATCTTTTGGCATATCTGGTGCGCCGCCTGCTCGAAAACGGCGCCAACTCCAGCTTCGTGCATCAGCTTGCCGATGAGCACGTCAGCGATGCAGAACTGCTCGCAGACCCGGTGGAAAAGGTTCGCGCGGTCGATGGCCGCCGCCATTCTTCCATCCCCCTGCCAGCCGACCTGTTTGGCGCGCGCCGCAACAGCGATGGCATTGACCTTCAGGACAGCGCCATCCTTGGCGACACGGCGCAAGCCATTGCCGCAACCCCGCTCGCACCGCTTGCGCCTGCACCAATCGGCAATGAAGTCTCGCGCGCGCTTGATGGCTTTGCGCAATGGTCCCAACACCCGATTGAAGCGCGCGCGGCAGCTCTTGAACGCCTCGCCGATCTGCTGGAAGAAAACCGCATCGCGCTGATGGCAACGCTGGTGCATGAAGCGCGCAAGACGCTGCCTGATGCGCTGGGCGAAGTGCGCGAAGCGGTCGACTTTTGCCGCTATTACGCCCAGCAGGCACGCGACGGGCTGGCCCCGGTGGAGCTTCCCGGTCCAACCGGCGAACGCAATGTGCTGCGGTTTGCCGGGCGTGGCGTGTGGGTGTGCATCGCCCCTTGGAACTTCCCGCTGGCGATTTTCCTTGGCCAAGTCGCCGCGGCGCTGGTCACGGGCAACAGTGTGGTTGCAAAACCCGCCCCGCAAACGCCGCGCATCGCCGCACAAGCTATTTCCCTCGCGCATGAGGCGGGCATCCCCGCAGACGCCCTCATCCTTGCCACCGGCGGCCCCGATGTGGGGTCGGCTCTTATCGCCGATTGCCGCATTGCGGGCGCTGCCTTTACCGGGTCAACGGCGACCGCCAAGCGGATCGCGCGGGCGCTGCTGGAAGATGATGACCGCCCGCTCGTGCCGCTGATCGCCGAAACGGGCGGCATCAACGCGATGATCGTCGATTCCACCGCGCTGCCAGAGCAGGTGGTGCAGGATGTCGTCACCTCGGCCTTCCGCTCTGCCGGGCAACGCTGTTCCGCGCTGCGCCTGCTGCTGTTGCAGGAAGACATTGCCGAGCGGACGCTTGAAATGCTGCGCGGGGCGATGGACGCACTCATCATCGGCAACCCTGCCGATCCGGCAACCGATGTCGGCCCGGTGATCGACAATGCCGCCCATGCCAAGCTGATGAGCTATCGAGACAGTCGCAAGGCCGATTGGGTGCACAGCGTTGAAGCGCCGGGCGAGGGCCTGTTCGTGCCGCCCACCATCATCCGCCTTGGTGCCATTGATGATCTCGCGGCGGAATGGTTTGGCCCGCTGCTCCACGTCGCCACGTGGAAGGCAGGCGCGCTCGCAGAAACGGTAGAGCGCGTGAACGCCAAAGGCTTTGGCCTCACCATGGGTCTGCACAGCCGCATTGCCCGGACAGCAGACGAAGTGGAAGCATTAGCGCGCGTCGGCAATCTCTACGTCAATCGCTCGATGATCGGCGCGATTGTCGGCAGCCAGCCCTTTGGCGGCGAAGGGCTTTCCGGCACTGGCCCCAAGGCAGGGGGCCCGCACTACCTCCACCGCTTCTGCGCCGAGCGCGTAACGTCTACCGACACAACGAGCGCAGGCGGCAATGCCAGCCTCTTGTCGCTGGATGATGTTGCGCTGTAGCCTTGCCGCCATGCCCAGCCTGAAGACAATCGCGCACAACATCCGCATCGACGCGCACGCCACATGGCTCTCTGCGCGCGACCCTGCGGTGCCCTTCCCCGCACGCGTCTTCGGGCTGGTGATTGCCGCCTATGCGCTCTCGCCGATTGATCTGATCCCGGATTTTATTCCGGTGCTGGGGCTGGTGGATGATGCCATTCTCATCCCGCTCGGCATCTGGCTGTTCTTGAAGATGGTGCCAGACGACGTTTTTGCCCAACACAGGGCCGAGGCGGAGGCTGCCAGCCACCGCCCTGTCAGCCGCATCGCCGCGCTGGTCATCGCCGCGATCTGGATCGGCGCGATGATCTGGCTTGGCTCACTCCTCTGGGCGATGCGCTTCTATTGATGCGCATCCCGACGCTCAGCCATTGTGGCTGGCGATCCAGTCTTCCACGATGGGCGCGATGCTGGTGCGCCATTTGCCGCCGTTGAAGATGCCATAATGCCCGGCACCTTCGGCGATGTGATATTTCTTGAGTGCCTCAGGCAAGTTCACCGCAATGTCGAGCGCGGCCTTGGTCTGGCCGATGCCTGAAATATCGTCGCGCTCGCCTTCCACCGCGAGCAGACCCACTCCGGTGATCGCGCCCGGATCGATCACGCGGCCGCGATGCATAAACTCACCTTTGGGCAACAGATGCCGCTGGAACACCTGATCGATTGTCTGAAGGTAAAATTCTGCCGTCATGTCGCAGACCGCGCGATATTCATCATAGAAGGTCTTGGTCGCGTCGGCGCTTTCATCGTCGCCCTGCACGAGATGTTTGAACATCTCCCAATGGCTCAGCATATGGTTGCCAAGGTTCATCGTCATGAAGCCCGACAATTGCAGGAAGCCGGGATAAACCTCGCGCCCCGCGCCTGAATAGCCACGCGGCACGCGCGCAATCACATTCTGCGCAAACCACGCATAAGGCCGCTCCATCGCCAGCTCGTTGACCGCCGTCGGCGCGCGGCGCGTGTCGATGGGGCCGCCCATCATGGTCAGCGTCCGCGGCGTGCAGGGGTGATTGTCGCCCGCCATCGCGGCGACGGCGGCATAGACCGGCACCGAAGGCTGGCACACCGCCAACACGTGCGCACCCGGCCCGATAACCTCCAGAAACTCGATGACGTAATCAATATAGTCATCAAGGTCGAAGCGGCCATCTTCCACCGGCACGAACTTCGCGTCACGCCAATCGGTGATGTAAACCTCATGCTTGGGGAGCATCCGCTCTACCGTGCCGCGCAAAAGCGTTGCGAAATGGCCTGACATCGGCGCAACGATCAGCAGCTTGGGCGATCCTTCCATGCCTTCGCGCACGAAGCGTTTGAGCTGGCCGAAAGGCTTGCGGTGCACAATCTCTTCGGTCACGCGGACGCGCCGACCGTCAATCTCGCAATGGTCAAGGCCAAAGGCGGGCTTGCCGCGCGGCGCTGCTGCATGGGCGAACACATCAAGTGCTGCCGCAAACATCGGGCCACCGCCCAGATAGCCAAAGGGATTGGCAGGATTACCCCACCATTCCGCACCGGCCGACGCCAAGGCACTCGCACCAGCGAGCCAGGCCCGCTGCATTTCATACGCGTTATAGAGCATCTTTTTCCCCTGCACGGGCGAATATGTGACGCAAAAGTTGCGATTGTGCAATGCACAATACATCCAGACCGCATTGAGCGTTGCCGCCGAGCCTGCTAGTTCGCGCGGCATGACAGAACAGGCCCCGCCCGCCCCGCCCTCCGGCACCATCGGAAATCTTGGCATCGTTTGGCGTTTCGCGGCGCGTTATCCCGGCATGATCGCGGGTGCGCTGCTCGCGCTGATTGTCGCTGCCACGGCCACGCTCGCCATTCCCAATGGCTTCCGGCTGGTGATTGACAGGGGCTTTGGCCAATCGGGCGGAGACATAAGCCGCTGGTTTGAATATCTGCTGGGCATTGTCATCGTGCTCGCCCTGGCAACTGCGGCGCGCTTCTATTTTGTCTCGTGGCTCGGCGAGCGCGTCGTCGCAGATGTGCGCGCCGCAGTGGTCAACAACCTGCTGCGCCTCTCGCCGAGTTATTTTGAGCTGAACCGCCCCGCCGAAGTCGCCTCGCGCCTGACCGCGGATACGACGCTGATCGAGCAGGTCGTCGGCACAACCGCTTCGGTTGCGCTGCGCAACCTTGTGCTGGCGATTGGCGGCATCCTCTACCTGTTCACGCTCGCGCCCAAGCTGACTGCGATGCTGCTCATCGGTATTCCGCTCGTTTTGGGGCCGATTTTGCTCACCGGGCGCAAGCTGCGCGATATGTCTCGCAAAAGTCAGGACCGGATCGCCGATGTTGGCGTCGTGGTTGATGAAGTGCTGGGCGCGATGAAGATCGTTCAGGCGTTCGGGCAGGAAGACCGCGAGGGGGCACGTTTTGGAGGCGCGGTGGAAAGCGCCTTTGCCGCCGCCAAGCGCCGCATCCGCACCCGCGCCTTCCTGACCGCGATCCTCATCTTCATGATGTTTGGCGCAATCACCATGGTCATGTGGCAAGGCGCGCTCGACGTGCAGGCAGGCCGCATGACTGGCGGGGCGATTGCGGCTTTCGTGCACACCGGCGGTTTTGTCGCAGGCGCATTTGGCGCGCTGACCGAAGTTTATGGCGATCTTGTCCGCAGTTCAGGCGCCGCGCAGCGACTGGCCGAGCTGCTGTCCGAACAGCCCGGTATTGCTGCTCCTGCAAACCCCATCGCGCTGCCGCAGCCGCCGCAAGGCCGCGTTGCCTTTTCCAATGTTACCTTCCGTTACCCGACCCGCCCCGATACGAGTGCGCTGCGCGATTTTTCGCTCGCCATCGCTCCGGGCGAAACGGTTGCCGTGGTCGGCCCGTCGGGTGCGGGCAAATCGACACTGTTTCAGCTCATCCAGCGTTTCTACGATCCCGAAGCGGGCAGCGTGACGGTGGATGGTGTCGCCCTTCCCGATGCAGACCCGGCAGAGGTGCGCGGGCGCATCGCCATGGTGCCGCAGGAAACCGTGATCTTTGCCGCCAGCGCGCGCGACAATCTGCGCTATGGCCGCTGGGATGCGACCGACGAGCAGCTCTGGGCTGCCGCCGAAGCCGCCAACGCTGCCGAGTTTTTGCGCAAGCTGCCAGAAGGGCTTGAAACCTATATGGGAGAAGGCGGCGCGCGCCTGTCTGGCGGCCAGCGCCAGCGCATCGCGATTGCCCGCGCCATCCTGCGCGATGCCCCCATTCTGCTGCTGGACGAAGCGACCTCCGCGCTCGATGCCGAGTCAGAGCGGCTCGTGCAGGACGCGCTTGACCATCTGATGGTCGACCGCACCACCATCGTCATCGCACACCGCCTCGCCACCGTTCGCGCGGCAGACCGCATCGTCGTGATGGATGATGGCCGCATTGTTGAAGAAGGTCGGCATGATGATCTTGTGAAGGCAGGCGGCCTCTATGCCCGCCTTGCAAAGCTGCAATTTGAAGGCTGATCGCGTGGTCGTTGAGGATCATCGCATCCAGACCGGGCACGGCGCGCTCCACGCCCGGCTGTGGCGCCCAAAAAAGACGCGCAGCGAAGCGCCCACGATCATCCTGTTCCACGATTCGCTGGGGTCCGTCGAGCTGTGGCGCAGCTTTCCAGCAGAGCTTGCCGAAGCGACCGGGTATCCCGTGCTGGCCTATGACCGGCTTGGCTTTGGCGCATCAGACGCCAACCCGCGTGAACTTGACGCCAACTTTATGCGCGATGAGGCGCAAACCGCCATCCCCGCGCTCCGCAGCCAATTGGGCATTTCGCGCTTCATCGCCTTTGGACACAGCGTTGGCGGTGCTATGGCGGTGGCAAGTGCCGCAGCCTTTCCTCAAGACTGCGTGGCGGTCATCACCGAGGCAGCGCAAGCCTTTGTTGAAGATCGCACAGCCGCGGGCGTGCGCGAGGCCAAGGTGCAATTTGCCGACCCCGCCCAAATCGAACGACTGGCGCGCTATCATGGCGACAAGGCGCGGTGGGTCGTCGATGCATGGACAGGCACCTGGCTTGCCCCATGGTTTGCCGGCTGGACGATAGAGAGCTTGCTCGCGGGCGGGCGCTGCCCCGTTCTCGCGCTGCATGGCGACAGCGATGAATTTGGCTCCGAAGAACATCCACGTCGCATTTCCGCAGCACCATCCGGCAAGGGAGAAATGCTGATGATCGCCAAGTGCGGCCATGTGCCGCACCGTGAGCAACCACAGATCGTGCTGAAGGCCGTAAGCGGCTTTCTTGCGCGCGGCGGACTGTGAGCGGCGCACTCTATGACGTTATCGGCGTAAATTACGCCGATCTTCGCAAGCCTGACACGCGCATCGCAGCCATGATCCATGCCGCCCTGGGCGCTGCCCGAACGGTTTTGAATGTCGGCGCGGGCGCAGGATCATATGAGCCGAACGACCGCGACGTTACGGCGGTTGAGCCATCGCTTGAAATGATTCGCAAGCGCCCTGCATCCGCCGCCAGAGCCATTCAGGCGAGTGCCGCCACCCTTCCCTTTGCGGATAAGAGTTTCGACGCTGCAATGGCGATCCTGACGGTCCACCACTGGCCCGACAAGGCGGCAGGCTTGCACGAACTGCGCCGCGTGACGCGTGGGCCAATCGTGCTGCTCACCTTTGATCCCGCACATCGACCGTGGCTGATCGATTATTTGCCGCAACTCGCAACGCTGGATGCAACACAGATGCCACAGATAGGCGATTATGCCCAATGGCTGGGCGACGTGCATATTTTCCCTGTGCCGGTGCCGTGGGATTGCAGCGACGGCTTTCTCTATGCCTATTGGCGGCGGCCCGCCGCCTATCTTGACCCGCGCATACGCTCCGGCAGCTCATCCTTCTGGCGCATAGAAGAGGCCGAGGCAGGGCTTGCCCGCCTCAAGGCCGATCTCGCGACGGGCGCATGGGCGGCACGCTATGCAGACCTGATGGCCCGCGACACTTATGACGCAGGCTATCGGCTTGTCGTCGCGAAGCCCGCTCAGGCGGCGTCGACTTCAACAAAGCCCGGCCAGCCCCGCATATAAGCGACGAAATTGGCCCCAAGCCCTTCATCGCGCAGATGCTGTGCAGTCACCGGCAGCGATGGCGAACGATAGGCGGCGTCGCGCTGGATACGCTCCGGGAAATCATGCCGCAAAATCGCGGCACGGCCGATGACCGCAAAGTCACAGCCCGCTTCGAGGACACTCATGGCCGTCGCCGCATCCATGATCTTGCCTGCCGCACCCAGCCGCACGTCGCCGCGCGGCAGATCGGTGAAATAGCTCATCAGCGAGCGGCCCTGATGCGCCTCTTCCACAGGTTCCTTCGCCACATCCCACAGCGACATATCGAGATAGTCGATCTTGCCCTGACGCAGCACTTCTGCCGCGACATCCCGGATTTCAGCGAGCTTCAGGCCAAACCGCTCCGGTGAAAGGCGCAGACCAATCTGGAATTCCGCACCGCATTGCGCGCGAATACCGTCGATGATCTCAAAGATCAGCCGTGCGCGGTTTTCAAGACTGCCGCCGTAAAGATCATCGCGGTGGTTGATTTCGGCGGACAGGAATTGCGCGAGCACATAGCCATGCGCACCGTGCACCTCAACGCCGTCAAAGCCCGCACGTTCCGCCCGGACTGCGGCTGCGATAAAGTCGTCACGCAGCTGCTCAACCTCAGCGAGTGTCAGCCCGCGCGCGCCGGTTTCCGCATCGTCGGACGGGCAGACCGGCTGGCCCACCAGATCAGCGGGAGAGCGGTTGCCTGCGTGGTGCAACTGAACCGACGACACCGAACCATGGTCACGGATGAGCGCCGCCAATTTTGTCAGCCCTTCAAGATGTTCATCGCCGAAAATGCCCAGCTGGCCCGGAAAGCCCTGCCCCACAGGCTGAACATGGGCCGCCGCCGTCATGGTAAGCGCAAACCCGCCCGCCGCGCGCATCGAGAGCCAGTGGATCTCATCGTCCGACAAGCATCCATCAGCATGGCTCTGCTGGTTGGTCAGTGGCGCCAGCATGAAGCGGTTCTTCATCGCGGGCCCGCGCGCCAGTGTAAGGGGTTGGAACAGCTTTTCGACAGTCATCTCATTCTCCAGTGCGAGGCGCCAAGCGCATTGGCCTTAATCGTTCCACAGGCGGGGCTGCGTTTCAACGCCGAAGCCCTCCTGCACCACGCAATGAAAAAGGCCATGCGCAGAAGAAGGCCGGGCACAGAAAAGGGCGGCCCCAAAGGACCGCCCCTCATCTCTAAGCACCAAGGCCAAAGGCTTGGTGTGCCGTGATGGTCGAGCGCCCCGGCGTTACCGCAGCACTCGACCGCACATCAGAACTCGCCGCGATATGCTTCGTTGTTCACAAAGCCCATCTTGGTCACCTTGGCACGCTTCAACTTGGCAAGAACCTTGTCGACCGTGTCATAGGGAGCCATCGGATCCGGCTGCATATGCAGTTCCGGGGTATCCGCAAACTTGGCTGGATCCATCATGTCCGCGATGTTCTGGTCAAGCTGTGACCAGCTAACGGGCACGGCATTCCATGTAATCACGCCCTGCGGGCTGACATAGACCACGTTCTTCGTCGGCTTGACCGGCGGGGGCGGCGGGCAGTTGGGCGCGCAGTCCTGCGGAAGGTCAAGCTTAACGGCGTGCGTGGGCGGCGGCAGCGTAATGATGAACATGATGAGCAGAACGAGCATGACGTCGATCAGCGGCGTCGTGTTCATTTCCACCATCGGTTCAGATGCGCCGCTCTTGGGTGCACTCATTGCCATTGTTTAGTCTCCAATCGCTCGTCCCGGTCACATGACCGGGGACGAGATGAACCCGACACGGATGAAGCCCGCACTCTGCATGATGGAAACAACGCCACCAATGCACTTATACGGCGTCCGCTGATCGCCACGAATGTGGACTTCAGGGAACAGGTCGGGGTCGGTCGCATCCGGGCCAAGGCGATCAGCCTCAGCCTTGAACCGGCCTGCTGCACGCGTCAGCAGTTCGGTCGAGTTAATGCGCGAGGCATTCCAGAACACTTCGCAAGTGCCCGAAGACGTGCCGCGAACCGACAGAATAACGTTTTCCGCCTTCGAGACGGTGGGCTGGAACGAGAGCTTGGGCAGGTTAACTTCCACCGTCTTGATGACCACCGGAACGGCGATCAGGAAGATGATGAGAAGAACCAGCATCACGTCCACCAGCGGAGTCGTGTTGATTTCCGACATGGGGGCGTCATCACCGCCCTCACCGCCAACGCTCATAGCCATAGGCTAATTCCTATCTCTAACTTCGTCGTAGGGGAGATCGACAAATAGCGACCTCCCGGTGCTGGCAGCGCGGCGGGCGAACCCGCCGCGCGTCCAACCATTAGGCCTTGGCTGCAGCCGGCTTGGCGGCAGCAGCCGGAGCAGCAGCCTTGACAGCCGGACGGACAGCGCCGTTCGACATCATGTAGCCGTGCAGGTCGTTGCAGAACGTGCTCATGCGTTCCTGAATGAGCTTGTTGCGACGGTTCAGCCAGTTGTAGCCCATAACCGCCGGAACGGCGACGACGAGGCCGAGCGCGGTCATGATGAGTGCTTCACCGACCGGACCTGCGACCTTGTCGATCGAGGCGTCGCCCGAAGCACCGATCTTGATGAGGGCGCGGTAGATGCCGATAACGGTGCCGAGCAGACCGACGAACGGCGAGGTCGAACCGACGGTGGCGAGGAACGCAAGGCCCGTGCCGAGCTTGGCGTTGATCGCATCCTGGCTGCGCTGGAGCGAGCTGTGCATCCATTCATGCTGGTCCTGCGCGTCGATCAGCTTGCTGTGCTCGTCTTCAGCGCGAAGGCCGTCTTCAACGAGCTGGCGGTAAGCCGTGTTCTTTTCGAACTTGTTGACGCCATCCTTGATGCTCGATGCAGTCCAGAACTTCTGCACGCCTTCACGGCTCTGCTTCAGCACCTTGCCCTGCTCGAACAGCTTGGTGAACATGATATACCAGGACACGGCCGACATGACGACGAGCGTGATGAAAATTGCCCAAGAAACAAAGCCGCCCTGTTCAAGGGCTTCCATAAGGCCGAACTGCTTCTGAGCGACGTTTGCGGCATCAGCTGCGGTGGTCATAACTAAAACTTCCTCTCAAGAATAAGATAAAATCGATTGGGTCGAAAAGGCTTATTTCGGCAAGCGCCAGGTCACGCGCTGCGACTTCGTTTCTTCAATCGGCTGCCCCGAAGTATCGAGAGCGGCCTTGAAGCGGAAGCGGCGAATGATGAGCTTGCAGGTTTCCGCGTCGAGCGTCGGGCTGGCGCCCGATGCGTTACACGCGACAACCTTGCCATCGGTACCAATCGTAAAGGTTGCGATCGACGTACCAGCTTCTTCGTTACGAATGGACGATGACGGATAGTCTTCGTCCGAGATCGAACCACCACGCTGCACGGCGCGCTGGGCCACCTTCGGCGGAGCCGGCGGCGGCGGAGCCGCAGGCGGCGGCGGCGGAGCCGGCGGCGCACTTGGCGTGATCGTTTGAATCGTATTCGTCGACACCACAGGTGACATCACCACCGGCGGTGGCACCGTCACCTTGGGCGGCGGCGGCAAATCGACCTTAGGCGGCGGTGGCGGTGGCTCCGCCGGCTTTTCGGGCTCATCAGGCGCCACGTCGAACGTTTTCAGATCTTCATAGACCTGCTTGGCGGCATTGTATGCAAGGCCGGTGACGAGCGCATAGCCCACCCCCGCGTGCAACAGGGCCACCGCGCCGATCGCGATGATCTTCCGACCGCTCATTTCTTGGTCAGCATAGGCCATTAAAAAACGACACTCCCTCCAAAAAAACGACAGCAGGGGCACTGGTTGGCCTGGACCAAATTGCGCCCCCCTGCTCTCGTCTGCAACTTCGGAATCTTTTAAGACAGACGCCCCTCGTCTATCGCCGAGAGCGGACCGACGCAATCCGTTTTGTCCGGTGCCTCAGGCATATTATATTCGCGCGAAACAGCCATGTTGGCACCGCCCGGCTGAACAGGAGATTGAGTTGCCCTATCTGATTTATGCCCTTGCAGCCGCCTCATCGACATCCGCAATTGCTGCACCGCAGCAAACAATCAAACCCAACGCAGCGCATATATTTAGCTATGCCGACCTGGCCGATTTCGCACTTGCATCACAGGTCACCGCACACATCCGCGTGAAGGACGCCAAGCAGCTCAAAGGGCCTGTTGCGGCAGGCACCCGTCCCGGTTTTGCCCGCTATCTTGTCACCGCAGATGTTATTGCGCTTATCAAGGCCAGCACCGGCCTGCCGACAAGAATACAATATATCATCGACTCACCGCTCGATTCGCGCGGAAAAACGCAGAAGTTAAAGAAGAGCGAATCGCTGATTTTCGCACGTGCGGCCCGGCCCGGTGAGGTGCAGTTGATTGCGCCAGACGCGGCTGTTCCATGGAGCGATACAGCGGGAAAGACCGTGCGTTCGGTGCTTCTGGAAGCGGCCCGCGGCGATGCGCCGCCGGTTGTGGATGGCATCAGCTCGGCATTTCATTCCCCCGGAAGCCTGCCCGGCGAAGGCGAAACGCAAATCTTTCTTCACACCAAAGATGGACGCCCCGCCTCGCTTTCGATCCAGCGGATTGCGGATGCCGCGCCCAGATGGAGCGTTTCACTGGGTGAAGTTGTTGACGAAGCGACCAGCAAGCCCGCCCCCGAAACGCTGCTTTGGTATCGTCTCGCCTGCTTTCTACCCGCGACCATGCCCGCCGCAGCGGTTGAAGGGCAGAGTTCCGATACGATAACACAGATCAATATGGACTATGCCTTTGTCCGTTCCGGCCTTGGCAACTGCACCCGGAGTCGGGTGGCCGGGCGCTGAGCGAGGCCGCTCAGCCCTCGCGACCCAGAAACACAAAATCGCGCTCAAAGCCTTTGAGCGACGCGCCGCCATCAACAAAGATCGTCTGGCCGGTCACAACGTCAGCGCCGGCAAGCCACAAGACGGCATCAGCGATGTCATCCGGCTCAGGCAGGCGCTGCAGGGGCATTGCCTGCCGCAGCGCCTCCATCTGGCTCGGCAGATAGTCCTCAGTGGGGATCACCAGCCCCGGCGCGACGGCGTTGACGCGCACCTTGGGGGCCAGCGCGCGCGCCAGCGCCTCGGTTGCGCCCGCAAGCGCGAGCTTGGAGATGGTGTAGCTCAGCTGGTCGCCCGCCGGGTGACGAATACGCTGATCGAGAATGTTGACGACAACCGCAGTCTCGCCTTCGCCCAGATGCCGCGCCAGCGCCGTGCACAGCGCAACAGGCGCCGCAGCATTGACCGAGAAATGCTCTTCAAGCGCCGCCTGCGTGGCCGTTGCAGGATCATCCCATTCAAATTGCGAAGCGTTGTTGACGATGAGCGACGGTGCAACGCCAAATTGCTCGACCACCGCGGGCAGCAGCGCAGCGACCGCCGCATCATCCTTCAAATCGGCAACAAAACCGCCCCATTGCACGCCGGCGCGCGTCAAAGCGGCAGCCAGCGCCACGTCCGGGCTTTCGGCCTTGCGGCCATGCAAGGCCAGCGTCCAGCCCTCCTCAGCCAGACGCGCTGCAATCGCTGCGCCAAGCCGGTGAAAACCGGCCGTGACGAGCGCCAGCCTCAAGCGCGGCTCCGATACATGGTGATGCCGATTTCCTCATCGCCATCCGCAATGGCGAGCTTCACGATCTTCACCTCAACGCCCTGCACGCGCTTATCCTGCACCATCAATGTTTCGATGATGTGGTCTGCCACAGCTTCAATCAGCACGAAATGCACAGCTTCGGGCAGGTGCGACATGGCGCGCTTGAGGTCCATATAGTTTTTCGACGCCGAAAGCGGCGTATCAGGCGCGTAATGATCGGCGCAATCGAGGTCGACCTTCACCGAGATGCGCAACGGCTGCGGCAGGTGCGTCTCTTCAGAGTAAATGCCGGTCAGCACCGGCACTTCTAGGTTGGCGACTTCGAGCGTCAGGCAATCAGATCGGGCGGTCATGCCGCGCCCCATAGAGAGATTTACGCAGACAGCAACCAATCTTGCTTCCATTTCGCGTTCAGGGCCGTAAAGCGCGCCGGTCTTTAGCAGATTCGTGAGTGCCCGCTGAATTGATCCAGCTCGTCCCCCTTTCGACCATTGCCCCGGCGCGGGTGGAAGCCCTTCTGGATGCCGCCTTTGGCGCAGACCGCCACGGCCGCACCGCCTATCGCATCCGCCAGGGCGTGGCGGCGATTGATGCGATGAGCTTTGCCGCACTTGAGGGAGATGAGCTTTTGGGCACCATTCAGGCGTGGCCGGTCGTCGTGAGCGATGGGGAGACAGCGCAGCCGCTGGCGCTGGTCGGCCCGGTTGCGGTGATGCCGCACACGCAAGGCATGGGCATTGGCAAGGCGCTGATGGAGCGTCTGCTCGACGCGGCAGATGCGGGCGCGTCTGACGCGATGGTGATGATCGGCGATCCCGAATATTATGGCCGCTTCTTCGGCTTCACCGCAGAGGCGACTGCCGGCTGGGACGTGCCCGGCCCGGTCGAGCGACATCGCCTGCTTGCGCGCATCCGCCGAAAAGCGCCTTTGCTCACACATGGTATGCTTGGTCCCGATCCCGCCTTTGCATCGCGGGCCGCGGCTGCTTAAATCAGCGGACATGGTGATGTCCGAACTTCCGCACGACCTTTCACGCCTGTCGCTGGCAGAGATCGCGCAGATGGCGCAGGAGCGCCGCCTGCCACCCGTTGACCAATGGGCGCCCGAAAAGACGGGCCATAGCGATATGCGCATCGCCGCTGACGGCACATGGTTTCATGAAGGCAGCGCCATTACGCGCGAAAACATGGTGCGGCTCTTCTCCACGATCCTGCGGCGCGAAGCCAATGGCAGCCATGCGCTGGTGACGCCCGCTGAAAAGCTCACCATCGATGTAGAAGATACACCGTTCATTGCGGTCGAGGTGAAGAGCGAAGGCCAGGGCGTGGGCCGCAATCTCGCTTTCCGGCTTAATACGGGTGATCTCATCATCGCGGGCGCGGCGCACCCCCTGACCTGCGCCGAGCGCGACGGTGCGCCCCATCCGCTGATCGCGGTGCGTGGCGGCATGGACGCGCGCATCGCCCGCGCGCCATATTATGCGCTGGCAGAATGGGCGATTGAGGAAGGCGCATCACCGCTGGGACTGTGGAGCCAGAACCAATTTTTCCCGATGGAGGCAGCATGACGCTCTCCAGGCGACTGCGCGACCTCTTGTCACATGGCCACGCGCGCGACGTGGCGCTCCTTGAAGGCGATGGTCTTCAGCATGAGCGCCCGGAAACACCCGTCGATGCCGCCGTGCTCGTCGCCGTGACAGACCGGGATCGCCCCGGCGTCATCCTGACACAGCGGCCTGAAACGATGCGCAAGCATCCAGGCCAGGTTGCCTTTCCGGGTGGCCGCGTTGATCCCGAAGATGTAGATCTGGTTGCCGCAGCTCTGCGCGAAGCGCATGAGGAAGTGGCTCTGCCGTCCAATGTGGTCGATATTATCGGCGCAACCGACCCTTATCGCACGATGACGGGCTATCGCGTCACGCCAATCATCGGCGTCGTCCCGCCTGATTTGGTCCTCACGCCCAATGCCGATGAAGTCGCCGCCATCTTTGAAGCGCCGCTCGACTATCTGCTCAATCCGGCAAACCAGCAGACGAACACGCTGGAGTTCAACGGGCGGACACGCACCTATTACGAAATATTCTGGGATGACCGCCGGATTTGGGGAGCCACCGCTGCAATGATCGTCAACCTGTCAAAGCGCCTGACATGGCCCATATAGACATTCCTCCCATGCCCGGACTTGATGCCGTGGTGCACGCGCTTGATGGCAATGCCCGCCTCGTCGGTGGCGTCGTGCGTGACACGCTGGCAGGTCAGGCGACCAAGGACGTTGACTTGGCAACGCCACTGCTTCCCGAAATGGTGATCGCGAAGCTCCAAGATGCCGGGTTGAAGGCCGCGCCGACAGGGCTTGCGCATGGCACAGTGACGGCGATTTCCGACGGCCACCCCTTTGAGGTGACGACGCTGCGCCATGATGTATCGACCGATGGCAGGCGCGCGACAGTGACCTTTACCGCCGACTGGCGCGAGGACGCCGCCCGCCGCGATTTCACTATCAACGCGCTCTATGCCGATCCGCAAACGGGCGAACTGTTCGACTATTTCGGCGGGCAGGCCGACCTTGAAGCAGGCATCGTCCGCTTCATCGGCGATCCACGCACACGCATTGCCGAAGACCATCTGCGCATCCTGCGCTTCTTCCGCTTCAACGCGCGTTTCGGCAAGGGCACCCCCCATGCTGAAAGCCTTGAAGCCTGCCGCGAGCGCGCCAATGATCTGATGGCGCTCTCACGCGAACGCATCGCGATGGAGCTGCTGGCGATCCTTACGCTGCCCGATCCAAGTGACGCCATCGCGCTCATGATCGACACTGGCATTTTCCACCCCGTCCTGCCCGAAATCGACAGTGCGGCGGCGCTGCAACGGCTGGTCACGCGCGAGGCCGAACATGGCATCGTCCCCGATGCCCTCCGCCGTCTCGCAGCACTGCTGCCCGCCGATACCAGCTTGGCTGAAGACATCGGCAACCGGCTCAAGCTTTCCAACGCGCAGCGCAATCGGCTGATTGCCGCGGCCGCGCGATCAACCGCAGACGCTGAAAATCCACGCGCGCTCGCCTATCGCATGGGGCTGGCGACAGCGATTGACCGTCTCTTGCTGGGCGAGGGCGACACCGCCCCGCTCAGTGGCTGGACGCCGCCCAAATTCCCGCTGACGGGCGGCGCCATCGTCACGCGCGGCGTCAAAGCCGGGCCAGAGGTAGCACGCATCCTTCAGGCCGTCGAACGCCAATGGGTCGATGAGGGCTTTCCCGATGAAGCCCGCACCAACGCGATTGCCGACAGTCTCACTTAAAGCGTCGAGCGATTAATCTGCACCGTTCGCCCTGAGCTTGGCGGGGCCGCAGGCGACCGAAGGTCAACGGCTGTCCTTTTCTTTGGCTCGCGGTGAACAGAAGGACAGGGCTTCGGCAAGCTCAGCCCGAACGGTGTGAATTATGACCCGTGGCTCTAACCGAACCTGTTGTCGCGCGGGAAGCCGAGCGGCGGCATACGGCCTGCCGCACCACGCGCGACGCGCCATGGGGTGAGATCAGTTTCGGTGCGCGTCCGGCCAGTTTCGCCGCCCATTGCCCAGCTCAGCCCCTCTTCCAGCTTGAAGCTGGTCACGTCCGAAAGGCCGCCATCCTTGTATTTCTGGATGGTCACGCCCTGTCCGCGGCCCATTTCGGGCAACTCGTTGAGCGGAAAGACGACGAGCTTGCGATTGTCGCCCACTGCCGCGACATAATCATGCCCGGCCCCCACGATCCGCGCGACCAAGAGCTTCGCGCCACTGCGCACATTGACGACCTGACGACCCTTGCGCGTTTCGGCGATGATCTCGCTGCTCTTGGCAAGAAAGCCCTTGCCGTCTGAGGCCGCGAGCAACACGCGCTCATCGGCCCGCGCCGGGAACAGGTTTACGATGCCAATGCCATCGGGCAGGTCGATCATCAGCCGCACCGGCTCCCCAAAGCCGCGCCCGCCGGGCAACTTGTCTGCCCCCAGTGTGAAGAAGCGGCCATCTTCTGCTGCCAGCAAAATCTTGTCGGTCGTCTGCGCGTGGAAGGCAAAGGCGGGGCCATCGCCTTCCTTGAACTTCAAGGCCTCTGCAGTGTCGAGCGCGACATGGCCCTTCATCGCGCGCACCCAGCCGCGCTGCGACATGATGACGGTAATCGGCTCTCGCTCGATCATCGCTTCCAGCGGAATTTCACGCGCGGGCGCAGCCTCCTCAACCAACGTGCGGCGCTTGCCAAGCAGCGTTTCCGGCCCATAGCGCACGCGCAGCGCCGCCAGATCCTTCTTGAGCCGCGTCTTCTGGCGCGCGGGGCTTTCGAGAAGCTGGACCAGCCCTTCGCGTTCGGCAAGCAGCTTGTCGCGCTCGCCCTTGATTTCCATTTCCTCAAGCCGCCGCAAAGAGCGCAGCCGCATATTGAGAATGGCTTCGGCCTGCCGGTCGGTGAGGTTGAACTCGGCCATCATCACGGGCTTGGGCTCATCCTCGGTGCGGATGATCTCGATCACGCGATCAAGATTGAGATAGGCGACGAGATAACCTTCGAGCAGTTCGACACGATCATCAATCTTCGCCAGACGATGCCGCGAGCGGCGCACCAGCACGTCAATCTGATGGTCAAGCCACGCCTCAAGCACCGGCTTCAGCCCCATCACACGCGGGGTGCGGTCTGCCCCCAGCACGTTGAGGTTGAGCCCGAACTTGCTCTCCAGATCGGTCAGCCGGAACAGGCTTTCCATCAGCACATCGGGATCAACCGTGCGGCTGCGTGGTTCGATGACGAGGCGGATTTCCTCGGCCGATTCATCGCGCACATCGGCAAGAATGGGCAGCTTCTTGTCATTCACGATCTGCGCGATCGCTTCAATCAGCTTGCCCTTTTGAACCTGATACGGAATTTCGGTGACGACAATCACCCAGGTGCCGCGCCCCTGATCTTCCACCGACCAGCGTGCGCGGATGCGGAACGAGCCACGGCCCGTGGCATAGGCCTCGGCAATCGAAGCGGCGCTATCAACCAACTGCCCGCCCGTCGGGAAATCCGGGCCTTTCACAAACTGCATCAGCTCAATCGGCTCGCAGCGCGGATTGTCGATCAGGTGGGTCGCCGCATCCACGATTTCCGCGACATTTTGCGGCGGGATGCTCGTCGCCATGCCAACCGCAATGCCCGATGCGCCGTTTGCCAGCAGATTGGGGAACAGGCCGGGGAAAACCTCCGGCTCTTCATCCTCGCCATTATAGGTGGGGCGATAATCAACCGTGCCATCGTCCAGCCCGGCCATCAGCTCGATAGCCGCCGCCGTCATACGCGCTTCGGTGTAGCGATAGGCCGCCGCGTTATCGCCATCGATATTACCGAAATTGCCCTGCCCGTCGACGAGCGGATAGCGCAGCGAAAAATCCTGCGCGAGACGCACCATCGCGTCATAGACGCTGGCATCGCCATGCGGGTGATATTTACCGATAACGTCGCCCACAACGCGCGCGGACTTCTTGTAGGCGCCCGTCGGATCGAGCTTCAACTGGCGCATCGCCCAGAGCAGGCGGCGATGAACGGGCTTCAGCCCGTCACGCAGATCGGGCAGCGAGCGCGCGGTGATGGTGGAGAGCGCATAGACCAGATAACGCTCGGAAAGCGCCGCATCGAAAGGCGCATCGACAATCGCGTCAAAGGGATCGTCGGGGCTTGCGGGCGTATCGATCTGGTCAGCCATAAGTCGCGCCTAGCCGATCACGTCCGAATTGGAAATCTGGTCACGCAGATTTGGGACGGCGGATCAAACCTTCCTGTGCACAAGTCGCCACCAGCCTGCCGTCCTGCGTGTAGATCGACCCGCGGTTGAAGCCACGGCCACGCGCGGCCCAAGGGCTGTCGCAGCGATAAAGATGCCAGTCGTTGACGTTGACGTCATCGTGAATCCAGACGGCATGGTCGAGGCTCGCCGACATGAAGCCCGGCGTCACCCAGGTTGCCCCATGCGACAGCGTGCTGGTGCCCAGCAGATAGCTGTCGCTTGCATAGGCAAGAATCGCGCGGTGCATCGCCGGGTCGGCCTCGATGGGCGACGCCAGGCGGAACCAGATGCTCTGTTCTGCCGGTGTGCGCGTTTCGGTGCCCAACCAGTCGCGCGGATCGACCGGGCGGTATTCGATGGGGCGCGCCTGCGTGAACCGCTCGCGCATTTCTGCCGGAATATTCTGGGCGAACTGCTCGCGCAGCTCGGTTTCATTGGCCAGCCCTTCCGGCCCCGGCACGGGCGGCATCGGGTCTTGATGCTCATAGCTGTCTTCCAGCTTCTGGAAGGAGCAGGCCATGTTGAGAATGGGCTTATCCTGCTGGAGCGCGATGACGCGACGTGTGGAAAAGCTGCCGCCATCAAAATCGCGCTCGACGCGATAGGTAATCTCAAAATCCTCGCTGCCCGCGCGCATGAAATAGGCGTGAAGCGAATGTGCGATACGTCCCGACGAAACTGTGTCCTGCGCGGCCATCAGCGCCTGTGCGATCACTTGCCCGCCAAAAACGCGCCCAACGCCACCCGGCTTGCGCCGGCCAAGATACCATCCATCGCCCATGCGCTGGACGGACAGGAGCGTGGTCAGGTCGGAAACGAGTTGCTTCGGATCAGTCATAATGAGGCGCGTGTGCGCTGCATTTTTACCAAATGCAATGCCGCGCGTGCTGACGTTACGTCAGGCGAGCTCAGTGCCTGCCGCCGCCTGCCGCTGTCGCCGCGAATAGCGGATCGTGGCCCCCACAACCGCGAAACCGCCCATCATCTGCATCCATGTCGCAGGTTCAGGAACCGGGCCCGTGGGCTGGAAAGCAGCGACGCGCGGACGCATGGGCGTGAAGGTCCGTGCTGTCGGGATGCGCGAGGCGGGATCGCTCAGCGACACTTTAGGCGTCTCGACCGGCGTTTCGCCAATCTGGACCGGGCCGTTACCCAGCACAACGGGAATGGGATCAGCACAGACCGGCAGGGGCTTTTCTGCTGCGCGCGGCTTCATCGCGAGGCGCTGACGTTTGGGCGCCAGCCGCGCCCGCTTGGGCACCTTGGGTGCCGTGGCAGTGTGAACCGCCTGACGCACAGCCGGAACCTGCGTTGTAACAACGGCGGTACCAACCACCGGACAAATACAAAGTGCAGCCGCTTTTGCGGCCTTCGACGCTGCAACGCCACCTAACACAAGAGCCCCCTAATCCGCTCAATTACACGAGCAATTGCCATTTCGCATGAACGGGCTGTATTGCCAATATAGCGCGTTAATTGAGCCTTAACGGTAACATTTTCGCAACACCGCGCCAAGGGCGGAATGCCACCAACTCCATGATATTCAACGTTAATAATATAGGTTACTGCGAGGGTGCGGGAGGCGCGACTTGCTTTGGCGGCACCTCTGCCACCCGATGCGCGTTGAGTATTTTGATCGTGGGGCTCAACATCTGGCCCTTCATATGCCCCTCACCCAGCGTTGGCGAGGTTGGAGACATATGGATGCGCCGCACGACATCCATGCCTTCCACAACATAGCCAAAGACGGCATATCCCGCATTATCGCCCGGCTGGGTCGGGTCTGCATCAAGGGCTGGCAACGGGCTGACGAGAATCGAAAAGTCTCCCGTCGCCGTGCCCGGTGCCCAGCGCGCCATTGAGAGAGCGCCCGCCAGATGGCGCAATCCGGTGACGTTGCTCGCCTCATGCGCAATCGGCTTCAGGATGCGTTTGGGGTCATTTTGCGTTCCGCCCTGAATCAGCCCCTGTTCCTGATCGTGAATATCCGGCCCAAGCCGCATCGAACGATAAAATACCGTGCCGTCAAACCGCTTCTGATCGACATAACGCAAGAAGTTGTCCGCCGTGACGGGCGCATGAGCGCGATCCAGATCAACGATGATCGTCCCCAATGCCGTTTCCAGCGCCACACGCACAATGGGGGCGGTATCGACCCGCACCGGAGCAGGCTTTGCAACGGCGGCGCGCGGCTTGGCCGCAGCATGGCGCGGCACAGCCGCCAAAGCGGGGGTGAGTGCTCCGAACAGCAGGAAAAAGAAAAGAGCAACGCGTGAAATGATCGAGAATCCAGTCATGAACACACACTGCCGCGCCGGGCGGCCTGTAGGAAAGCGAAAAATGCGCACCGGCCCGCCCAGGCTGGCATCTCATTCGCCACGCCAGCGCAAGCGAGTGTCTCGCCCTCCACCATCCTCGCCGGAACAACAAAAAAGGGGCCGCCGAAGCGACCCCTTTTCCGTTTCAATCTGAGCAGGTGGACGATTACTCGTCATCGCCCTTCAGAAATGCGGGCATATGGTCGGCATTGCCGCCTTCGCCGCCTTCCGAACGCTCACGGCGCGGGCCGCGATCGCCGCGGTCACGACCGCCACCGGGGCCGCGCTTGCGGTCCCCGTCACGGCGCGGGCCACGATCACCGCGCGGTTCGCGGGGTTCACGTGCCGGGCGCGTATCTTCCAGCTCTTCGCCGGTTTCCTGATCGACGACGCGCATCGACAGGCGGACCTTGCCACGGTT
>CALMVA010000016.1 GCA_937873035.1 uncultured Sphingomonadaceae bacterium
CGGCCCCGGGGAGCCACCGCTCGCCTCCGGTACCAACTCCACTGCTCCGCTGACGCGCTGCGCGGTCGCGCGGCGGGGCCTGCTGGCGCTGCCCGCAACCGAGACGGTCTATTGGGCTGCGAGCAAAGACAGTGAGGGCCGCCCGCTTGATGGCTCGTGCACCTATGCGATGACCGGCCCCGCGCTCGACAGCCGCTGGTGGAGCGTCACCTTCTACGATCGCGAGGGCTATCTCGTCGCCAATCCGGCGAACATCTGGTCGTTCAGCGGCGCATCCATCGCACCTGAAGAAAAAGCCGGCTGGCGCGTCACCATCTCGCCTGCCAAGCCTTCAAGTGGCCATTGGCTGCCCAGCGTGAAGGGCCAGCCCTTTGAACTCACGCTCAGGATGTACAGTCCCGGCCCCGGCTTCATAAAGGCCCCGGACAAAGCCGTTCTGCCCGTCCTCAAGCGGGAGGCTTGCGCATGAAGATCTGGATCGGACCCGCAGCCCTGGCGCTGCTCGCAGGCGCTGCCGGATGGCATGGCGGTTTGACGCTTTCCACCTACGGCTTGATGGAAGGCGCTATCCGCCGCCTCGCCGATGGCACAGGCATGAACGTCATGAAATATAACCAACTGCCGACGCCTGCCAACCAGCCGGTCGTGCGGCCAAGCCCGGACCTTGCCTATTCATCTTGCCCCTATGACCTGTCTGACGGGCCGGTAATGCTGAGGGTCGTGCCCGTGCCGGGGCGCTATTCTTCGCTCAGTATCTTCAACGCCCGCACCGATGTCGTCTTTGTGCGCAATGACCAGCAGGCCAAGGATAAGCCGTTTGAAGTGGTGATCGCACGGGACGGCCAAAAGGTTCCGGCAGGCAAGGAAGTCGTGCGTGTCGGCTATGATCGCGGCATCGCGCTCATCCGGTTGCTGCTCAATTCACCGTCAGATTTGAAAGCGCTCGATCCCGTCCGGCGGCAGTCAAGCTGCCACCGGCTTTAGGAGGTTCCCGCCTTATTTGACGAAGTTGTCGGAGATCGAGCAGGCCGCCGGGCCGAGAATGACGACGAACAGCGTCGGCAGAATGAAGACGATGAGCGGCACGGTCATGATCGCAGGCAGGCGGGCGGCCTTTTCTTCTGCGCGCATCATGCGCTCGTTGCGGAATTCCGCCGAAAGCACGCGGAGTGCCGATGCCAGCGGCGTGCCGTATTTCTCGGTCTGGATCATGGTCGTGACCACGCCCTTCACCGAATCGAGCGGCACGCGCATCGCCAGATTTTCAAAGGCGATGCGGCGCTCGGTCAGGAAGCCGAGTTCGATTGCCGTCAGCGCGAATTCGTCACCCAGTTCGGGATAGGCGCGGCCCAGTTCGCGCGCCACGCGGCCAAATGCCGCGTCGACCGTCAGGCCCGCTTCGGCGCAGATGACAAGCAGGTCGAGCGCGTCGGGAAGCCCTTTGCGGATCGCATCGACGCGCTTGTTGATTTTGTTCTGCACGAACAGGTCAGGCGCCTTATAGCCACCGATCAGTGCAGCAGCGGTTGCGGCGAAACGCTTCATCGGCGTCAGGTCGGGCCAGTGGTTGAGCACATAGACCATCACCACGGCAATGCCGCCCAGCACGATCGGCAGGACCATACGGCCAAAGATGATGGCAACGGCGAGATCCTTGGAACGGATGCCGGCCTGCATCAGCTTGACCTGTGCGTCCTTGACCTGCTCTTCCTGCAACACCTTGAGCGAGGAGAGCACGCCGCGCAGGCGGTCGGTCGTTTCGTTCTTGTGCGTAATCTTGGTGCGGCGCTTCGAGGTTGAGGCCATGATGCCCGCCTTCAGCTGCTCGCGCCGTTCATTGAGCGCCTTCACGCGCTTTGCCATCGGGTCGCGCACGGTCGTTGCCATGTAGAGCGCAAAGACCACCGCAAGCGCCGCCACGCCCGAAAGCAGGGTGGCGACCCAAAGAACGTCGATCCCCAGGATCGTCGGACCGGCTGCTGGCTGCATGATGCGAAGTGCTCCCTTGTCCGTCAGATTTCGAAGTTTATCATCTTGGCCATCATGGCCACGCCGATGCTCATCCAGACAAGCCCGCCAATGCCGGCGACCATCAGGCGCTCATCGGAGAAGAAGTTGTCGAGATAGCCGGGGTTCACCGACCAGACGAGGCCGAACACCACGAACGGCAGCGAGCCGACGATATAGGCTGACGCCTTGGATTCGGACGACATCGCCTTGATCTTGAGCTTCATCTGCGTGCGCTTGCGCAGCACATCGGCAAGGTTCGCCAGCGTTTCCGCCAGGTTGCCGCCTGTTTCACGCTGAATGGCGAGCGAGATGCAGAAAAACTGAAATTCCGGGCTGCCAAGGCGGTCCGCCGCATCCTGCAGGGCTTCGTCCATCGTGCGGCCGATTTTGATCTTGTCGGTCACGTTCTGAAACTCTTCGCCCACAGCGCCGGGAAGCTCCTTGGCAACGATGCCGAGAGTTTCCGAAATCGGCAGACCGGAGCGCAGGCCGCGCACCATCAACTCGATGGCGTCCGGGAAGCGGATCACGAACTGCTGGCCGCGCTTGTTGATGAGAAAGCCGATCACCATGTGCGGAATCAACAGGCCCACGGTGATGGCGGCAAACAGCGCGAGCAGAAGCGGCGCACCCTTGGTGAGCAAGCCAATGCCAGTCACGGCGGCAAGGCCGCCACAGGCCGTCAGATAGTTTTGGACGGTCCATTTCTTCCCCGTCATCGCGATGCGCTTGGCGAGCAAGGCGGGGTTGGGGATGAGGCTCGCAAGGCCGGAGGCGCTTGCTACGGGCTTTGCCGTCACGAGCTTGCGCATCTGCTTTTCAACCGATGGCGAGGCTGCGCCGTAACGCTCCTTGATCTCGTCGAGGCGACGGTGTGTCGCCTTCGCGGTCGAAGGGCCGGTGAACGCCAGGAAGAGAAGGGCAAGCGTGAGAATCGCACCCGCGCCAAGCATGACCGTTTGCATCATTTTGCTGCGTCTTCCCTTCTCTTACGTTCCGGCGTTTTTTCAGGCGGCTTCAGCCGTTGTACCGGCCTTGGGGCCGCGCTTGGGCAGAAGCGCCTTCAGGTCGGTGATCTTGCTCATCAGCGATGGTTTGCCGCCGCTGGCAGCATCAGGCCCCGCTTGGCGTTCATCAGTCTGCCCGGCGCTTGCAAGCACCTTGCCGACGAGTTCCTGCAAGGCGGCTGCGAGCTTGGATCCCTTGCCGGCTTCGGCCACGGGCTTGCCAAGCTTGGCCGCCTGGCTGCAAATCTTGAGATCATAGGGGATGATGACATCCACTTTGCGCTCGATTGAGGCCTCAAAGTCCTTGCGGGTAATTTCTGGCGTTGCGCCCGGAACAACCTTGTTGAGCGCAATCACCACGTGTGACTGGGGTGCATTGGCCTTGAGCCACGAAAGGATGCGGATCATGTCGCGCGCGGAAGCGAGCGTCAGCTCTGCCACAACGACGGTCGAATGAACGTCGGCCATGAGATGCGGATGTTGCACCAGCATACCGCGCGGAAGATCGATGACGGTACATTCAAACGCCGTCTTCATTTCTTCCTGAAGCAGATGATAGGCTGTGCCGTCTGTCAGCATCGGCTGGTGGATCGGGGCTTCGGCCGAGAGCACAGCCAGCTTTTCGCTCGCCTTCACCATGGCGCGCTCGATAAACAGACCGTCAATGCGGCTGGGGTTTTCGATGGCGTCGGTCAGGCCGCGGCCCGGTTCAAGGTCAAGCGTGAGTGCGCCCGTGCCAAAATGCACATCAAGGTCAAGCAGCGAGGTTGAGCGGCGCTCTTTTTCAGAAAGCAGCCAAGCAATCGATGTGGCGACCGTTGAGGCACCGCATCCACCACGAGCGCCGATAACGGCGGCCATAACGTGCGGACGTTCCGCTTGCGCTTCCCCCGCCTTGGGGGCGTGCAGCACGGCTTGCGCGTGTGACAGCGTATCGCGCAGCTGGTCCGGGCTGAAGGGCTTCAGCAGATAATCCTGAATACCGCTCGCCAGCAGATCACGATAGAGCCGCACGTCGTTCACCTGGCCGGCGGCAATCACCACCGTGCCCGGCTCGCAGACTTCTGCCAGCGCGTTGATGTCGTTGAGCGGATCGCCCGATTCCGAGAGATCCACGAACAAAATGTTCGGGCTTGCCGAAACCGAAAGCGTCTGCACTGCGTTGCGCAGGCCGCCTTTGTGAATTTTCTCGACCGGCCAGCCCAGTTCGACGCACACGGGCCGGATCAGGTCCGCCGCATTGTCATCGCAAACAAAGGCTGCGAAGGGATCACGGCCTGAACCGCCGCTACGCGCAGGTGTCCAAGGAGCGTTCATTGTTTGGTCGTCCCTTCCTTCTGGAGGCCGCTTGCCCCGGTTGGGGCTGCTTCACGATAGGTCTTGACCGCCTTCGAAGTTGAAAGCGTCGATGAGACCGGGCTGCCTGTGCGACCCGATACAAGATCGGCGGGGTCAGCGACCATCGCGGCAAGGTTGCTGCTGGTCGCGCAGCCATAGTTTGAAGAGGTGTGTCCGCCGAACTCCGGCTGAGCCGCGCGGCTCCAGTCGGGGCAACCGGGCACATTCGCCTTGATGCGGCTTACCACGATGCGGACATTGCCGGGCGCGATCTCGCCGGTCGTAACCGGGGCCGTCTCATCGAGGAGGAGGCCATAGCGCGCGGCCAGTGCGCCAACGCTTTCACGCGCCGAGCTTGCATCCGACGCCGAGGATGCGTCGACCGATACATGGTCGCCATAGCCAAGTTTGAGCGATTCCATCCATCCAGCGAGGCGCTGCGCTTCGTCGGTCGAAAGCCCGCCAGAGGCGGCAACGTCAAACACATAGTCTGTGCGTTGAATGACCGGCTGGTGGGCAGTTTCAAGACCGCGATTCTTGGTTCCGCCGCAGGCCGACACAGCGAGGGCGAGACCCAGAAGGATTGAAGTGCGTGCAATCGACATTGTTCTGTCCTTCCGTTACTCAGTTGCCAAAGCCGGGCGTGGGTGCGTCAGCAGCGGCCGACTTGCGCGACTTTTTCTGCGGCGCGGGTGCGGGCTGCATCATCGCGCCGACCGAAGGGGCCGGGACCGTCACGGGATCGCCCATGCGCGGCTTGGCGGGCAACTCACCCGATTTGCCCTTGAATGTCTGGCCCTGAACGATCCGATCAAAATCATTCGGCGCGCGATAGCCATCGGTCGGCAGCTTGATCTCGTTGGCGGAGACGGGCTTGACCAGATACGGCGTGACCACGATCACCAGCTCCGTTTCGTTCTTGCGGAAGCTGTTCGAGCGGAACAGCGTGCCAAGAATGGGCAGGTTGCCAAGGCCCGGCGCACGGTCGATCGAGTTGTTCTGCGTGTTCTGCATCAAACCGCCGATCATGAAGCTCTGGCCTGAGCCGAGTTCCACGGTCGTTTCCACACGTCGCGTCGAGAGCGCGGGGACGAGGAAACCGTTGAGCTGAACGGCGCCAGCCGAAGTGAGCTGCGAGACTTCGGGGCGGACGCGCATCGAGATGCGGCCATCCGAAAGCACCGTCGGCGTGAAGGCAAGGCTGACGCCATATTGCTTATATTCGACCGAAACCTGGCCAAGCGAGCCTGCGAGCGGCACCGGAATTTCACCACCGGCAAGGAAGCTAGCCGTTTCGCCCGAAAGCGCGGTCAGCGTCGGCTGGGCGAGCGTGGTCGCAAGCCCATCATTCTCCGCAAGGTCGATGGCAGAGGCGAGATCAAGCCCAAGCAGGCGACCGGCAAGGCCAAGGCTGGTTTTGCCCGAACCAAGACCAAGCGACTTCAGGTCATAAACCGTGCCGCCCTGCGTGATGAACTGGCCCGATGTCGGGTCGAAGGGGAGTGAGAGCGATCCTGTCGGCAGGCCGAAGATCGACGATGCGTCGAGCTTGGGCAGGCTGCTCAGATCCTGCGTGCCGATGGTGCCGAAATTACGGCCCTGCGAAATCCCCATCTTGAAGCCGCCGGTCATGTCACGCGACATGAGGTTGACACCGACTTCCTTCACGAACTGGCGGTTCACTTCGGCAATCTTGACCTGAAGGTTCACCTGTAGCGGCGTTGCCGTCTTGGTGCGGTTCACCACTTCAATGTCATTGCCGACAAAGGCCTTGGCGAGGCGTTCTGCTTCTGCGCTGTCTTCCGGCGAGGCGACCGTGCCCGTGAGGAGCACAAGGCCGTTCATCGTCGTTGCCTTGATGTCGGCATCAGGCATTGCGAGGTTAAGCATCTGATCGATCGAGTTCACGTTCGCGCCGACACGGACATTGGCGGAATAGACGACCTTGCCGCCCGTCGTGGTGGCAAACACCGTCGATTCACCGCTCGACTTGCCGTAGATATAGATCTGGCGGGGTGAGCGGACCTGAACATCGGCGACATCCTGGTTGGACACCATTACGTCCGAGATGGCGACCGGCAGCGTAACCAGCTGGCCGCGCCCCTTGGAGAGCGTGATTTCAGTCGAGGCGCGCTGCGTGACCGGCGCGGAGACATAATTGTCGGAGCTGCGGACTGCGGGACGCTTCGGCGCGGCGGCAAAGGCCGGGCCAGAGGCGATCAGGATAGTCATGGTGCTGGCCGCGAGGAGCGTCTTGCGCCCGATCTTATTGCTGGTGGTCATGTTACTTCCCCCCGAACGTAACTTCTGTGGGCGTCGCGCTGCGCCAAACCTTGACGACAGGACCGCGGTTGCCCGGATCGACGGCCGAGCCGCCAGCGGGCTGCGTGGCAGAGGCACCGCGAGCGCCCGTGGCAGGTGCCGTGCGCGGCACCGAGCGACGCTGGAAGCGCGACACATCGGCACCCGTGACAAAGGTGGTGTTGGTATCAACCGGGCGCGAGGCGACGGCGACGAGCATCTGCTTTTCGGCTTTGGGATCAGTGCCGTCTGGCACCTTCACATCGCCTGAGGCAATGGCACGTTCCAGTTCCGACGCGTTGTCAGCGATCGAACGAAGCGACAGCGAGATCTGGCCAATCGACTGGGCGACGGCGATCTTTTCGGCAATGCGCGGCGTGACTTCAAGCGTAACGGTGGAGAACACCTTCACGTCCTTTTTGCCTTCTTCATTGTCAGAAACGGTGCGCTGGTCGGTGGCGAGCACGCGGGCGTTGCGGATGATCGTTTCCGAGGTGCGCAGCGCCGGGCCGTCTTCGCCTTCAACAGACTGGGTGAGCATCATGTCGACGCGGTCGCCCGGAAAGATGAAGCCGGCAACGCCGCTCTGCTGCGAGACGGGCACCGTAACGGCGCGCATACCGGGGCCGAGGGCTGCCGCGAGGAAGCCACGATCACCCGGCTTCACAATCGCGCCTTGCGTGATTGGCTGGCCTGCGGTGACGGCCGTGCGGACGACCGTGCCGTTGAGCGAGTTCATGTCGAAGTTCTGACCTTCAACATAATAGGCGTTCTGGATCAGTTCCTTGGGCCAGGGCTGGAAGCGGAAGCTGTCCGGGCCGATGATCGTTCCGACAGGCAGAGCGCGCGTCGCGACGAGGATCTTGGGACCAACAGGCTGTTGTGGCGCAGGTGCTGCCGCAGCGGCCTGTGGAGCGCCAGCTCCGGCGAACATATTCTTCGCCATGAAGGCGGTTACGCCTGCGATTATGAGCGCACCGACCAAGAGTGCAATCTTCTTAGCATCCATGACGCGCATTCCCCTTGCCGCGTGGGTTAATCATCTGAAGTAAGACTAATCACCCAAAATGGTTAAGATATCGTTCGTGAATGATCCACAGACCCGCCAGAGCAATGGCGACGCCGTATGGAACCTCCAGAACAGTGCCTGATTTTCTGATCTTCTCGCGCGCCCACATCCCCAAAGTGATGAGGCCGCCGATGATCGACATGACGAGAAGGAACGGCACGAGCTTGCCCGCCGGGAGCCACAAGGCGAGTGCTGCGATGAGCTTCACATCGCCACCGCCCATCATGTTGAGCGCAAATGCGCCGGTAAAAAGCACGAAACAAATAAGTGCGATGCCAAACTGGATCGCCATGCCGGGCCAGGGCGCAAGGCCGCTATAATGCCAGAGGAGGGGCGCCATCAGCGCGATTGCAAGGTTTAGCCAGTTCGGGATCGTCCGAGTCCGAATATCGCCGATGGCTGCATAAACCAGAAGCAGCGCAAGCACTGCGTGGAGTGCTGTGATGATTGAAGTCCCACCCATGGGGTCTCCCTATAATCATGATGGATTATCAAAGCGTAACCAGGTTAACGGCAAATCGGATGGCTGCTTTGCAAGCGCCGGGCTTGACCCGAAAGGGCGGCGTTGCCAGTGCCTTCCCCATGACATTTGACGTGGCGATCATCGGGGCGGGCATAGCTGGCGCAAGCCTTGCTGCGGCACTGCCACCCGCCCTGCGCGTCGTGTTGATCGAGGCAGAGGAGTTTCCCGGCTATCACGCAACCGGCCGATCTGCCGCTTTTTGGAGCGAAACCTATGGCGGGCCGTTCATTCAGCCGTTGACGACCGCATCGGGGCCTTTTTTGCGCGAACCGCCGGCATCTTTTTCCCCAAGGCCCTTCCTTTCTCTGCGGGGCGCCCTGATGATCGGCACGGCCCATGAAGAGCCGGAAGTAGACGCGTTTCTCAGAGAGTTTGCGCAGTCCGGCGTGGTGCTGGACTATGTCGCGGGCAAGCAGCTCGATCGCTGGCTGCCGGATCGGCGCTCTTATTGGGACCGTGCGATATGGGAGCCGACCAATTCCGACATAGATGTCGCTGCGCTTCATGCCGCGTATTTGAAGGCCGCCAAGACAAACGGCGCGCAAGTCGCGGTGCGCAGTCGGGTCTCGGCGATCCGCAAAATTGCGGGCGGGTGGATCGTTTCGGCGGGGGATGACCATTTCGAGTGCGGCCGCGTTGTGAATGCGTCGGGCGCTTGGGCGGACGACATCGCGCGCCTTGCAGGTGCCCAGCCGACAGGAATTCGTCCATTTCGTCGCACGATGGTGCAATTGCGGGTGGATGCGGCGGTGCCTGCCGAGCTTCCGCTGATCGTGGATATTGGAGGCAATTTCTACTTCAAGCCGGAAGGCCGCGGGCGGATTTGGCTCAGTCCGCATGACGAGACCCCTTCGGCTGCGTGCGATGCAGCGCCGGAGGAGGTCGATATTGCGATCGCCATAGACCGGTTTACCAAGGTGATGCGCTGGCCGGTGATCGCGGTAGAACGGAGTTGGGCGGGGTTGCGGAGCTTCGCGCCTGATCGCTTGCCGGTCTTTGGCGAAGATCCCGCGTGCGCGGGCTTTTACTGGTGTGCCGGGCAGGGCGGCTTTGGCATACAGACCGCGCCCGCCATTTCGGCCTTGCTCGCGGCCGCCATCACCGGGGAAGAAGCTGCGCCGCCCTATCAGGGCATCGACCCGGCGTTTTATGCGCCGGGCCGCGCCGGTTTGAAAAGCTGAGCCTATTTAAGCTCTACGACCGAGGCCGATGAGGAGGCCTGCACATTTTCGATGCATTTCATGGCGGACGCCTTGGCTTTGTAGCCTTCGCTTGCGGTTGCGAGAATGTTGCCGTTGGAATGTCGCAAACGCCAGCGGAACTCGCCCTTCTTGTCCTTATATACTTCGAACTTCATGACAGCTCTCCTCGCGCCACCGCGGCGCGTGAAAGAAACTATGCTTTCATTCTGGCGACATTCAAGGCGGCGTCGCTCGCCAGCTTGTCAGCGCGCTCATTGTCCGGATGCCCATTATGGCCCTTCACCCAGCGCCAGTCGATCTTGTGGGGCGTGCACGCCTCCATAAGTTCTTGCCAGAGTTCGGCATTCTTCACCGGCTTCTTGTCGGCTGTGCGCCAGCCATTCTTGCGCCAGCCATGTATCCATTTGGTGATGCCATCGCGCACATAGGCGCTGTCCGTCTCCAAAATGACATGGCAGGGCTTTGAAAGCGCCTGCAAGCCGCGAATCGCCGCCGTCAATTCCATACGATTATTGGTGGTATCCGGCTCTCCGCCGGACAGTTCCTTCTCGCGCGCGTTGAAGCGTAGAAGCGCACCCCAGCCGCCGGGGCCGGGATTGCCTTTGCACGCGCCATCAGTCGCGATCTTGACGAGCGGGAGGTGGGGGTGCGTCACAGGGCGGCGTAATGTTCGAGACGCGACAGGAAGGCGCGCGGGTCCTTGCGGGTCACCACGGCATCGGCGGGCGTGTTGAGCCCGTCCCCCCCGCGCGTCAGCAGGAAGCGCAGGCAGGCACCGCGTGCCCGCACCGGGAAAGCGGCGCGCTCGGCATCTGACAGGCCGAAGGCTTCGTCATATCCCTTGAGCAGCGCTTCGCCGACATCGGGTAGATAGCGGTTGTCCGCGCCGTCAAAGCTCCATGCCGTGTGGGTTACGGCAACGTCCCAAGCACGCACTTCGCTGCACGCGAAGTAAAAGTCGATAATGGCGCATACCTCACTGCCCGACATCAGGACATTATCGGGAAAGAGATCAGCATGAATCACGCTGCGCGGCAGGTTGCCCGGCCAGTTAGCCTGAAGAAAAGCACATTCAGCCGCCACGCGGGCCTTGAGGCCAGGGGCGATTTCATCCAGCGCATCACCGCATTTGTCGGCAAGTGCATACCAGCCTTCGGGGCCGAGAGCGTTGGGGCGCTCAAGCGGAAAATCCGCCAGCGCTGTGTGCATCTGGCCGAGCGCGCGGCCCGTGGAGAGCGCCTGTGCAGGCGTTGGATGCGTGACGGACAAACCCGGCATGAACTCCATCATCGCCATGGACTTGCCCTTGTGCGTAATTGTGCCAGCGCCATCGCGCGTTTTGAGCGATGCGGGGACAGGGCAGCCCTTGGCGACAAGATGGTCGATCATGGCGAGGAAGAACGGCAGATCGTTGGTATCGACGCGCTTTTCGTAAACGGTGAAGATGAAGCGGCCCTTGTCGGTTTCGACAAGATAGTTGCTGTTCTCCACGCCTTCGGCGATGCCCTTGGCGGAGCGCAGTTCGCCTGCATCAAATTCGCGGACGAGTGCGGCCATGTCTTCAGCCGCGATATGCGTGTAAACGGCCACTCTTCTACTCCGTCAGATTGCGCGGCAGCTTGAACACCATCTTCTCGGTTGCCGTCACCACTTGCTCTTCAGTAACGCTGAAGCGCGCGGCAAGCGTGTCCACAAATTCGCGCACCAGCACTTCGGGCGCGGAGGCACCTGCTGTCAGGCCGAGCGTTGCAGGCGTGCCGAGCCAGTCAAAATCAATATCTGCGCCGCGCTGCACGAGCATGGCGGGGATGCCCAGCCGCTCGCCCACTTCAGCAAGGCGCAGCGAATTGGATGAATTGGGTGCGCCAATGACGATGAGCTTTTCCACGCGTTCGCAGATGGCCTTTACCGCATCCTGCCGGTTGGATGTCGCATAGCAGATGTCTTCGCCGCGCGGGCCAAGGATGCGCGGGAAACGCGCCTGAAGTGCAGCGACGACCGCTGCGGTGTCATCCACTGAGAGCGTCGTTTGCGTGAGAAAGCCGAGATTGCCGTCGTCAAAGTCGGGCAGGGTGGCGACATCGGCCACGGTTTCGATAAGCGTCATCGTGCCTTCCGGCACCTGTCCGAATGTGCCGATAACTTCGGGGTGGCCGCGATGGCCGATAAAGACGATGTGGCGGCCCTGTTCCACGAGGCGTTCTGCCTGCTTGTGGACTTTCGAGACGAGCGGGCAGGTGGCATCAAGCCAATCCAGCCCGCGGGCGTCGGCGGTTGCGGGCACCAGCTTGGGCACGCCATGCGCTGAAAAGACGACAGGAAAACCATCGGGAACTTCGTCCAGCTCTTCCACAAAGACGGCGCCCTTGGCCTTCAGGCTATCGACGACGAAGCGGTTATGGACGATTTCATGACGGACATAGACAGGCGCGCCATATTTTTCGAGCGCCTTCTCGACGATCAAAATGGCCCGGTCGACACCCGCGCAAAAGCCACGGGGGGCGGCGATCAAAAGGTTGAGGGAGGGCTTGGCGTCAGTCATCTTGGGCCTGCCCCTACGCGATTGCTTGCAGCCGCGAAAGGCGCTTCCTATACGGACCCACCTTATCATTGAGGAATTCGCCTGTGTCGTTTCGTAAATCGCTTGTCTTGTCCGGTCTTGCCGCCCTTTCGCTTGCTGGCTGCGCCAAGGATGGCGATTTCGACTCGTCGGGTGGTATCGCGGTGACGCGGTCGTCGTGCCCGGCAGTCGCGGTGCCCGTCTATACGGGTGACGTGACCTTGTTCAATCCGGCAACCAGCCGCGATGCCAGCGCGATCGACGTTGTCGCCTCGCTCACCAATATGCGCACAAATTGCGCCGATCAGGGTGAAGACATCGTCGCCAGCGGCAGCTTTGACGTGCAGGCAACGCGCACCAGCACCAGCGGTGCGCGCCGGGTAGAAATTCCTTACTTCGTCACGGTCGTCCAAGGCGGGCGCGCCGTGGTGTCGAAGCGCATCAACACCGTGGTGCTCGATTTTGCCGATGGGCAGGCGCGCGCATCGGGGCATGGCACAGCCGCAGGCTTCATCAACAAGGCGGCGGCCACACTTCCCGCCGACATTCAGGAAAAGCTGACGCGCAAGCGCAAGGCAGGTGATATGGATGCAGCGATTGATCCGCTGGCCGATCCCGAAGTGAAGGCGGCTGTGCAGCGCGCAAGCTTTGAGCTGCTGGTCGGTTTCCAGCTCACCGAAGCGCAACTCCAGTATAACGCGACGCGCTGATGCACGCGCCCGTCCGGGCGGTGCTTGCAGGCCGGGTGAAGCCGTTCGCGCGCGGCGAAGGCAGTGCGATTGCAAAACAGCCGCTTGAAGGCTCCGTGCGCATCACGCTGGCGGGCGTCGCAGGAGACGAGCAGGCCGATCTTGTGCACCATGGCGGGCGCGATAAGGCGCTCCACCATTATCCGTTCGATCATTATGCAAGTTGGGCTGAACGTGCGCCGGACGCCCGTCTGCTGGACGCCGAGGGGGCGTTTGGCGAGAATATTTCGACCACGGGTCTGCTGGAACACGAGGTTTGCATCGGAGATCGCTTCCGCATTGGCACGGCGCTGGTGGAGATCAGTCAGGGCCGCAAACCCTGCTGGAAGCAGGGCGCTCGTCTTGGGTGGGATGCCGTTCCTGCCCTGATGGTCCGCGAAGGGCGGAGTGGCTGGTATTACCGGGTGATCGAGGAAGGCGAGGCCAAGGCCGGAGATGTTCTCGCGCTTGTCGAGCGGCAATTGCCTGACTGGAGTGTTCGCCGCGTGTTCGATCTGCTGATCGCGGGCAAGCATAAGTCAGACCCGGCGGCCCTCAAGGCATTGGCAGGCATGGATTTGTTGTTTGACGGATGGCGTGAGCGCGCCGCCCGACTGATGGGCAATTGACTCACTTCGCCCCAGCGTCCATTTGAAGCGAGTCGCTGATAGCGCGGGAGAGAGGTCTGCTTTGTCAGGCCCGCCGAAGGAGCAACCGCCCCGGAATCTCTCAGGCAAAAGGACCGCGCCGACAGTTGCGACACTCTGGAAAGAGCCTCGGTGCACACCGGGGCCGCCGAAGGGGTAAGCTTACCCGAAAGGGTGAAGTGAAAGCTCTCAGGTTCCCGTGACAGAGGGGGTCTGGTGCATCGCCAATAGGCAACGCACCGGCCACCCAAGTGCACGGAGCTGAAATTAGTGAGCGACACAAACGAACCTGACGAAATTCTGCCGGATGCGCCGCTCGCGCTGCCGCTCGATGCCTGGCACCGCGCCCGCGGCGCACGCATGGTGCCCTTTGCCGGTTATCTGATGCCCATCCAATATGAAGGCATCATGGCCGAACATCTCTGGACGCGCGATAGCGCCGGGCTGTTCGATGTGAGCCATATGGGCCAGTTGATCCTGTCGGGCGACGGCGTGGATGCGGCACTTGAGGTGCTGGTGCCCGGCGACATTGCCGGGCTGGCCGAGGGCCGCCAGCGTTATTCTCTGCTGTTGGCCGATGATGGCGGTATTCTTGATGACCTGATGATCGCGCGCGCGCCGATGGGGCTGTATCTCGTCGTCAACGGCGCGATGAAATGGGACGATATTGCCCATCTGCGCGAGCATCTGCCTGACGACATCAATATCAGCCATCTGGAGGACCGCGCTTTGATCGCGCTTCAGGGCCCCAAGGCGGTGGACGCGCTCAAGCGAATTGTGCCGGGCGTCGATATGCTCTCGTTCATGGAGGCGGGGTCCTTCTTCTGGGGGCTGGAGCCGCTCTGGATCAGCCGCTCTGGCTATACCGGAGAGGACGGCTTCGAGATTTCGCTTCCGGCAGAACACGTCGCCGACTTTTGCGACCGGCTGTGCGCCGAGCCCGAAGTGAAGCCGATTGGCCTTGGTGCGCGCGATTCGCTGCGTCTGGAAGCGGGCCTGCCGCTCTACGGCCATGATCTGGATGAGACGACCAACCCGGTTGAGGCTGATCTTGGCTTTGCGCTTTCCAAGCGCCGCCGTGCCGAAGGCGGCTTCCCTGGTTCTGAAGTGATTTTGAACGCCCATGCCCAAGGCGCGGTTCGCCGCCGCGTAGGTCTGAGTGTCGCGGGCCGGATGCCCGTGCGTGAAGGCGCGGAGATATTTTCCGGTGCTGAAAAGGTTGGCGTTGTGACTTCGGGCGGTTTCGCGCCGAGCGCCAATGCCCCCATCGCCATGGGCTATGTATCCGCCGCGCAGGCCGCACCCGGCACCGCCCTTGAAGCTGAAGTTCGCGGCAAGCGCGTGGCCGTCACCGTCACGCAACTGCCGTTCATCCCCCATCGTTATCACCGTAAAGGAGCCGCCCAATGACCCGCTATTTCACCGCCGAGCATGAATGGATCGATGTTGACGGCAGCACCGCAACCGTTGGCATCACCGATTATGCGCAGAGCCAGTTGGGCGACATCGTGTTTGTCGAAACGCCTGCATCGGGCGCGCGTGTCACCAAGGGCGGCGATGCTGCCGTGGTGGAATCCGTGAAGGCCGCGTCAGACGTTTATGCGCCTGTTTCGGGCACGGTGAGCGAAGGCAATGACGCGCTCGCCGATGATCCCGCGCTCGTCAATTCCGACCCGGAAGGCGAGGGCTGGTTCTTCAAGCTGACGCTCGATGATCCGTCCGAACTCGACGGCCTGATGGATGACGCCGCCTACAAGGCGTTCATCGCCGGTCTTTGACGCCCACACCAATCGGAGACTTCCCGATGCGTTACCTCCCTTTGACCGACGCCGATCGCGAGGCGATGCTCGCAACGATCGGTGCGCCGTCGGTTGATGCGCTCTTTGCCGATGTGCCTGCCGAAGCGCGGCTTGCAGCCCCCGTTGCGGGTCTGCCGAACCATGCGAGCGAACTGGCGGTCGAGCGCCATTTCTCAAAGCTCGCACGTCAGAACATGGCGGCGGCGCATCACCCGTTCTTTCTGGGGTGCGGCGCTTATCGCCACCATGTGCCCGCGAGCGTCGATCATCTCATTCAGCGTGGTGAATTTCTGACGGCCTATACGCCCTATCAGCCCGAAATCGCGCAGGGCACACTTCAGATGCTGTTCGAGTTCCAGACGCAGGTCGCGCGCCTCTTTGGCTGCGATGTTGCCAACGCTTCGATGTATGATGGCTCAACAGCGTGCTGGGAGGCCATTTCCATGGCCGGGCGCATCACCAAGCGCAAGAAGGTGCTGCTCTCATCGGGCCTGCATCCGCATTATGTGAGCGTTGCGAACACCATGGCGCGCTTTACCGGGGATGTGCTCGATACCGCACTGCCGGACCTGAACGCCGCGACCGATGCAGAGCGGCTGCTGGCTGCTATCGACCACGAAACAAGCTGCGTCGTCGTGCAATATCCCGATATTCTCGGCCGGATTGACGACCTGACGGCCATCGCCGCCAAGGCGCATGGGCAGGGTGCCATGCTGATCGCCGTTGTGACTGAGCCGGTGGCGCTGGGCGCGATCCGTGCGCCGGGGGACATGGGCGCAGACATTGTGGTCGGCGAAGGCCAGTCGCTTGGCGTCGGCCTGCAATTTGGCGGGCCATATGTGGGGCTGTTTGCCTGCAAGGAAAAGTTCCTCCGCCAGATGCCGGGCCGCCTGTGTGGCGAAACGGTGGATGCGGAAGGCAAGCGCGGCTTTGTGCTGACGCTCTCCACGCGCGAACAGCATATCCGCCGCGAAAAGGCGACATCCAACATCTGCACCAATGCCGGGCTGTGCGCGCTGGCCTTCAGCATCCACATGACGCTTTTGGGGGAGAAGGGCCTGCGCGATCTCGCCATGCTCAACCACGCCAACGCCGTGCGTGCGGCGGACCGGCTGGCGGCTATTCCGGGCGTTGAACTGGTGAATGACAGCTTTTTCAACGAGTTCACTTTGCACCTGCCCAAAGCCGCACGCCCGATCGTCCATGCGCTGGCGGATAAGGGCGTGCTGGGCGGGGTTTCGCTCGGCCGCCTCTTCCCCGGTGTCGATGCGCTTGAAAACGGGCTGGTCGTCGCCGTCACCGAAGTCGTGACCGAGGATGATGTCGAAGCGTTGGCAGGCGCGCTTGAGGAGATTTTGGCATGACGATCAACCAGAGCGGATGGCGCCCGGAAATGGGCGCGGGTGAGAGCGCATCGGCTTCGACATACACCGGCAATCGCGCGCTGATGCTGGAAGAAGCGCTGATCTTCGAGATTGGCGATACACACACAACGGGCGTGGACATCGCAGAGGCGCCTGAGGTCACATCACGCCTTGGCGGGTTGGAGCGGCGCTGGGATTTCGGCCTGCCCGGCCTTTCGGAGCCGGAGACGGTGCGCCACTATACGCGCCTCAGCCGGCAGAATTATGCGATTGACTTGGGGCTTTTCCCGCTGGGCTCGTGCACGATGAAGCACAATCCGCGCCTCAACGAAAAGGTCGCGCGGATGAAGGGCTTTGCCGATGTGCACCCGCTTCAGCCACAGCACACGGTGCAGGGGGCGCTCGCGGTGATCCATGAACTGGCCGAGTGGCTTATCACGCTCACCGGGATGCACGGGGTCGCCATGTCACCCAAGGCAGGTGCGCATGGCGAGTTGTGCGGCATCCTTGCGATCAAGGCGGCACTTGAGGCGCGTGGCGAGGATCGCCCTGTCATCCTTGTGCCGGAATCGGCGCATGGCACCAATCCCGCGACGGCCGCTTTTGCGGGCTTCCGGGTTGAAAATATCCCCGCGACGGATGAAGGCCGCGTCGACGTGGCGGCATTGAACGCGCGGCTTGGACCGGACGTTGCGGGGGTGATGATTACCAACCCCAATACGTGCGGGCTGTTCGAGCGTGACCTCAAGGTCATTTCGGACGCGGTCCATGCAGCAGGCGGTTATGTTTATTGCGATGGCGCGAACTTCAATGCGATTGTCGGGCGCGTCCGCCCCGGTGATCTTGGCGTCGATGCCATGCACATCAACCTCCACAAGACCTTCTCGACGCCGCATGGCGGGGGCGGGCCAGGGTCTGGCCCGGTCGTGCTGTCAGAGGCGCTCGCACCCTTTGGGCCGTTGCCATTCGTGGTGCGCGGATCAGATGGCGGCTATCGCCTGATCGAAGAAGAAAACGCACAGGATGAGCACGGGCAGAGCTTCGGCCGGATGACGGCCTTCCATGGCCAGATGGGTATGTACACCCGTGCGCTTTCCTACATCCTGAGCCATGGCGCGGATGGCCTGCGGCAAGTGTCTGGCGATGCGGTGCTCAATGCCAATTATGTGCTGCGCAGCCTGGAAGACGTGCTCGATGCGCCCTTTGGTGCAACTGGCCCGTGTATGCACGAGGCGCTCTTTTCTGATGCAGGGCTCGCGGAGGGCTTCTCGACGCTCGACATCGCCAAGGGGCTGATCGACGA
>CALMVA010000017.1 GCA_937873035.1 uncultured Sphingomonadaceae bacterium
TTCTTATAGTCGCACACCATAAGTTCGACAGCGCCGCCATTGGTCTGCGCCTGTAACGTCATCTGTCCATCGTCAGACTTGAGCGTCGCGCCCAGAAGTGCGGTTACAACCAGCGCCTCGGCCAGCAGCTTCTCGATTGCAGGCGGATAGCCGTGCGCTGCAAGAATCTGCTCCATAACCGGGCCGAGTCGCACCAGCCGTCCGCGCGCATGGCGGCTGGCGATGGTAAAGCCGATGACGCGATCAACATCGCTCATCCGAGCAAGCCCATGGCCCACAGCAGAATCGATTTTTGCGCGTGGATGCGGTTTTCTGCCTCGTCCCAGATCAGCGACTGCGGGCCATCCAGCACAGAATCGGTTGCCTCTTCGCCGCGATGGGCTGGCAGGCAATGGAGGAAGTGCGCATCGGGTTTGGCCCGCGCCATCAGCGCGTCATTGACCTGAAAGGGGAACATCGCAGCAATTTTGTTGTGCGCATGGGCCTGCCCCATTGACACCCAGGTGTCGGTCACGACCACATCCGCGCCCGCGACAGCTTCACCGGCATCGTGCAGAATGTCGATGCGCGCGCCCCGTGCACGGGCCTGCTCGACAAATATCGCATCCGGTTCATAGCCCTTGGGGCAGCCGACGCGGACGTTGAACTTCATCAGCCCCGCCGCCTCGATGATCGAGGCGAGCACATTATTGCCATCGCCCAGCCACGCGACCTCCAGCCCCGGCAGCGCCTTGCCCTGCTCAAGGATGGTCAACAGGTCGGCGACGATCTGGCAGGGGTGCGAAAGGTCGGTCAGGCCGTTGACGACCGGCACCGAGCCATATTCAGCCAGTTCTTCGATCTTGGCGTGATCGTCCGTGCGGATCACGATGGCGTCAACCATGCGTGAAAGGACGCGCGCCGTATCCGCCACCGTCTCCCCGCGACCAAGCTGCATCTGCCCAGCCGCCATGAACATGGCGTCGCCACCCAGCTGCCGCATCGCCATTTCAAAGCTCACGCGCGTGCGCGTCGAGTTTTTTTCGAAGATCATACCCAGCGTATGGTGCGCAAGCGGCGCATCGGCATCGGGCTTGCCCTTGGGCCAGCCCTTGCGCGCGGCCTTGCGCGTCATGGCATCGTTCAGGATGGCCGCAAGCGCATCACCACCAGCATCGGCGAGGTTGAGGAAGTGCCGCGTCATGCGGCATCAGGCAGCTCAAAGCTTGCCGCCCCCGCCGAGAGCTTTTCAATGCACTCCGCAATATGGTTTTCATCAATGACGAGCGGCGGCAGGATGCGCACCACATTGTCGCCCGCCGCGACCGTCAGCAGGCCGTGATTGTCGCGCAGGTGCGCCACAAATGCGCGGCTATCATGCTTGAGCTTGAGGCCGAGCATCAGCCCCATGCCACGCACGCTTTCAAACAGATTATCATGGTTCGGGATGAGCTGTTCAAGGCTCGCACGCAGGCGATCACTTGTCGCGCGGACCTGCTCCATGAAACCCGGCTCAAGAATGACGTCGAGCACCGCCATACCTGCCGCGCAGGCCAGCGGATTGCCGCCATAAGTGCTGCCATGGGTACCGATGACCATGCCTGACGCGGCCTTTTCAGTCGCAAGACACGCACCGAGCGGAAATCCGCCGCCAATGCCCTTGGCCGAGGCCATGATGTCTGGCGTGATGCCATATTGCTCGTGCGCATAAAGCGTGCCGGTGCGCGCAACGCCGCACTGCACTTCGTCAAACACGAGCATCAGGTCCTTCTCGTCGCAAATCGAACGCAGGCCCTTGAGGAAGGCCGGGCTTGCGGGGCGGATGCCGCCTTCACCCTGCACGGGTTCAACAAGGAAACCCGCCGTGTTTTCATCAACGGCCGCACGCGCAGCTTCAAGATCGTCAAACGGCACGACGACAAAGCCTTCAAGCAGCGGCGCAAAGCCATCGCGCAGCTTTTCCTGATCGGTCGCCGAGATCGTCGCCATCGTGCGACCATGGAAGGCGTTCTTGAAGGTAATCAGCACATTTTTGTGCGGATTGCCCTTGGCGTGGTGATAGCGCCGCGCCGTCTTGATCGCGCATTCCACCGCTTCCGCGCCCGAATTGGTCAGGAACACGGTGTCGGCGAAGGTGTTATCGACCAGACGCTGCGCAAAAGCCTCGCCCTGCGGGCTACCATAAAGGTTCGACACGTGCATCAGCGTCGCGGCCTGATCGGCGATGGCCTTTGTCAGATGCGGGTGACCATGGCCAAGCAGGTTGACGGCGATGCCGCTGGCGAAATCAAGCGCACGTCGACCATCCTCGCTGATGAGGTAAGACCCCTCCCCCTTTACCGGGCGAAAGCCGCACCGCGGGTAAACAGGCATCAAGGGCGTGATCGTCATGGCAGTCTGCCTCCTTCTAAGCCGCAATACAAAAAGGCGGCCAATCCGGGCCGCCTTTGAGCGAGACCGGCTTATACCGGGCAGAAAATGCGCCGACAACCCCCGGCGAAATCAGATGAAAAACACCTTCAACTCTTTATCTTCCAGCCTGTCTTCAACAGCAGATAGCAAGTTGCGGCGAGCACAACATTAATGCCAACGAGCAGCGCAATGCCAAACCCTAGCGGAATATCCGCCTGACCGATAAAGCCGTAGCGGAAGCCCGATATTGCATAATGAAACGGGTTCGCATGGCTGATTGCCGCGAACGTCGGAGCCAGCTTGTCAACCGAGTAAAAGGTGCCTGACAGCAGCGCGAGCGGCGCGACGACGAAATTGGTGACAGCGGCCGCATGGTCAAACTTCTCCGCCCAGATTGAGGTCAACACGCCCATGAAGGCGAGCATGAACGATCCCAGCAGGCCAAAAAGCGCAATTGCCCAGATATGGCGGGGCATTACGTGCACATCGGGCCAGAACATCATCGCGCCCCAAATCGCGAACCCCACCAGCACCGCGCGGGTGGCGGCAGCGCCCGCAAGCCCGAACAGAACCTCGGCCGTCGAAAGCGGTGGCATCAGGTAATCAACAATCGTGCCCTGAATTTTGCCGACAAGCAGCGAGAAGCTGGAATTGGCGAACGCATTTTGCATCATGCCCATGATGATGAGGCCGGGAGCCAGGAAATCCGGGAAGGAAACGCCGAGAACCTCACGCTTCACGCGGCCGAGAGCGACTGTGAAAATTACCAGATAAAGCAGCGTCGTGAGCGCCGGAGCCCATATCGTTTGGAGCTGCACCTTGAAAAAGCGGCGCACCTCCTTCAAATAGAGGGCTTGCAACCCACCCCAGTTGACCGAACGGATGGCCGGAACGCCGGGCTGGTTGCGTATTGCAATTTCGGACTCGCTGTTCATGACACAATCGCCTATCGGCTGCTGCCGATTGTCGCAAGAGTGGCGGTCAGTCCAACTGGTTTGAAGTGGTGAGCAAATGTCCTGGACCGATGAACGCATCGATCAACTGAAATCGATGTGGAGCAAGGGGATGACCGCATCCCAGATTGCCGAAGAACTGGGTGGCGTCAGCCGCAACGCGGTGATCGGCAAGGCTCATCGCCTTGGCCTCCAGTCCCGCCCCTCGCCTGTAAAGGCGAGCGATGGTGAAGATGCGCCTGCCCGCAAGCCTGCGGCACCGCGCGTCAAGGCCGCACCGGCAGCAGCAGCGGCAGCGCCTGCCCCCAAGCCGCAACCCGCGCCGCGCGCCGCAGCGCCTGCCGCGCCCGCCCAGCCCACGGCTCCGCGCTCTACCAATCCCGACCAGATGCCGCCGACGATCCGTTCGATCGGTCCGGGTGGCTTCATCCGTCAGAACCCCGGTGAACAAAGCTCGCCGCCGCCGCCCGCGCCACCGCGCCGTCTGGTGCCCGCGCGTCCCAGCCCGGAAATCGCCGACAAGACTTCGCTGCTCGATCTGAATGATCGCATTTGCAAATGGCCGCTCGGCCATCCCGGCGAGCCCGATTTCCACTTCTGTGGCGATAAGGTGAACCCCGGTTTCCCTTATTGTGTGGAACATTGCGGCCTTGCTTATCAGGCGCAGATGCCCCGCCGCGACCGCAAGCCGCTTCCCTTTGCCGTGCCCGGTGCGAAGCCCAGCGGGGGATAAGTCGAAAACCGCACTTGCGCGGCTGACTCTGGCGGCCCTATAGCGCGGCCATGTCCGACGATCTGTTTGCGTCCTCCTCCGCGGTTTCAGGCAGCTACGACGCGTCGTCGATCGAGGTTCTTGAGGGCCTTGAGCCAGTCCGCAGGCGCCCCGGTATGTATATCGGGGGAACGGATGAGCGGGCCTTCCACCATCTGGCGGCCGAAGTTCTCGACAATGCGATGGACGAAGCCGTTGCAGGCCACGCGACGCGCATCGAGATCAGCCTTGAAAGCGGCAATCGCCTGACGATTACGGACAATGGTCGCGGTATTCCCGTTGACCCGCATCCGAAATTTCCTGACAAATCGGCGCTTGAGGTCATTCTCTCGACACTCCACTCTGGCGGCAAGTTCAACGGCAAGGCCTATGCCACGTCGGGCGGCCTGCACGGCGTGGGCGTGTCGGTGGTCAATGCGCTGTCGAGCGCAACCATCATTGAAGTGGCCCGCAACAAGGAATTGTTCCGCCAACGCTTCTCCAAGGGCCAGACGCTTGGCCCGCTCGAAAAACTTGGCCCGGTCAACAACCGGCGCGGAACGAGCGTCACTTTTACGCCCGACACTGAAATTTTCGGCGAGATGAACTTTAAGCCTGCTCGCCTGTTCCGGCTGGCGCGCTCCAAAGCCTATCTGTTTGCAGGCGTCGAAATCCGCTGGAAGTGCGCTGGCGATCTGATCTCGGACGATACGCCTGCGGAAGCTGCGTTCCAGTTTCCCGGTGGCCTTGCCGACCATCTGCGTGAACAGGTGGGTGAGCGCGAATGCGTGACTGCCGACTTTTTTTCTGGCCGACAGGAGTTTCCAGAAGAGCAAGGGCGCGTTGAATGGGCCGTCGCCTGGCCGCTCTGGTCTGAAGGCAGCTACAGCTATTATTGCAACACCATCCCGACGCCCGATGGCGGCACGCACGAAGCCGGCATTCGCGCAGCCATCGTCAAGGGTATTCGCGCTTTTGGCGCGCTCGTTGGGCAGAAGAAGGCCGAAGGGCTTCAGGCGGAAGACGTTGTCGTCGGTGGGGAGATCATGCTCTCGGTCTTCATCCGTGATCCGCAATTCCAGAGCCAGACCAAGGACCGGCTGACATCTCCCGAAGCTGCAAAGCTGGTGGAAAATGCCGTCCGCGATCATTTTGACCATTTCCTTGCCGACAATATGGAGCGCGGCAAGGCGCTGCTCGGCTTCGTGCTGGACCGGATGGATGACCGGCTTCGTCGCAAGGCCGAAAAGGAAATCAAGCGCAAGACGGCAACCTCGGCGCGCAAGCTGCGTCTGCCCGGCAAACTTACCGATTGCTCGGAGGATGGCCCCGAAGGCACCGAGTTGTTTATCGTGGAAGGCGATAGCGCCGGAGGCTCCGCCAAGCAGGCGCGTGATCGCAAGACGCAGGCCATTCTCCCCATTCGCGGCAAGATCCTGAACGTCGCCTCGGCCACTGCAGACAAGATCCGCGCCAATTCCGAAATCGCCGATCTTGGCCTCGCGCTGGGCTGCGGGATGCGCAAGGACTGCAACCCCGATCTGTTGCGCTATGATCGCATCGTCATCATGACCGATGCCGACGTTGACGGTGCTCACATCGCAACGCTGCTGATGACCTTCTTCTTCCAGGAAATGCCCGAAGTCGTCCGTCAGGGGCATCTTTATATTGCGCAGCCGCCGCTCTACCGCCTGACGGTGGGAGCAAAATCAATCTACGCCCGCGATGATGCGCATCGGCAGGAGATTGAAAATGGCGCATTCAAGGGCAAAAAAGTTGAGGTAGGCCGCTTCAAGGGGCTGGGTGAAATGAACCCCGGCCAATTGAAGGAGACGACGATGGACCCTAAAACAAGGTCGCTCATCCGAGTCACGCTGCCGCAGGAATACGAAGAACGTGCCGGTGTCCGCGATCTTGTTGACCGGCTGATGGGGAAAAATCCTGAGCACCGATTCCAGTTTATTCAGGAAAACGCCGCGCGGGTAGATGAAGAGGTAATTGACGCATGAAGAAGCTTATCGTTCTCGCCGCCATTGCAACGCTTGCCGGTTGTGGTTCAAAGCCCGCCGACGAGACCTCGACGACCGAAACCACCACCGAAACCACCAGCACGGAAACGGTGAGCACCGAAACCGCATCGGCTGATGCGCGCCCGGCGGCCTTTGCCCAATGCGCGGCCTGCCACACTATTGCCAAAGATGCGCCAAACGGGCTTGGCCCCAATTTGTGGGCCGTTGCAGGCACCAAGGCGGGCGACATCAAAGGATATGATTTCTCGCCCGCGCTCAAGGCTTCCGGCCTGACGTGGGATGAAGCCACGCTCGACAAGTGGCTCGAAAATCCGCGCACGCTGGTTCCCGGCACCAAAATGTCCTTCGCGGGCATCACCGATGCCGCCAAGCGCAAGGAGCTTGTGACCTGGCTGATGGCGCAGAAGTAACGCCAGATCACAATATGCCGGGTGGCTTGATGTCAGGCGCCCGGCAGGCGGGCGAGCAAGCGTTTCGCCATCTCAACGTGCATGGTTTCGATCATCCGGTCGCGGAAACGCTCTGCGCCGCCTGAAGCGGCGGCCACCAGCGCGCGCGCATCCTCGATTTCAGCGTCATCCGCCAGAAACGCGGCATTGGCGATCTCGATCTGATTGGGATGGATGAGCGTTTTCCCGTCGAAACCAAGCGCGCGCCCATCGCGACATTCCGCTTCCAGCCCTTCCGGGTCGGCTAGATCATTATAGACCGAATCAAGCGCCCAGATGCCTGCGGCCCGCGCGGCGAGCACGATTGACTGCAACGCCATCGACATGGCGGCGCGCCCGCTGCTCGGTGGAAGGCGCAGCTCGTTTGCCAAATCATTCGCGCCGACCAGCAGGCCGGCAACCCCATCGGCTGCCGCGATCTGCGGGGCAGCCAAAACGCCCTTTGGCGTTTCGATCATCACGAGCAACGGCTTGCCAACAAGTTCTGCCACGCGCGCAGCCAGCTCGGCGCTTTCGACCTTGGGCAGCACCACAAGATCGCACGCAGCGTGCTGCACGGCCGCGACATCGCTCATATGCCATTGCGTATCGACCGCGTTGAGGCGGATGGCGGACAAACGCTCGCCAAAGCCCGTTACCATCGCCTCAACCGCGGCGATGCGGGCCTCATCCTTCATGCCAGGCTTCACCGCATCCTCAAGATCAAGAATAATCATGTCGGCGGGAAGCGAACGCGCCTTCTCAATGGCACGCGCATTGGAGGCGGGCATATAAAGCGCAGAACGCGGCGGAAGTGTCGTGTTAATGTCCATGCGATAATGCTTGGCGGAACAGGAGCGGCACGGCAATATCCCCCGTGCGCGCAAGGGAGGATTTCATGGAAGGCTTTGCACTCATCCTCGTCGTTTTCGCGGTAATTTTCGTAATTATGGGAATTACCGTCGTTCGGCAGGGTTTTGTCTATACAATTGAACGCTTTGGCCGTTTTACGCACACCGCTCTTCCCGGCTTCAACTTCATCCTTCCCTTTGTCGATCGCGTCGGTCGCAAGGTGAACATGATGGAGCAGGTGCTCGATATTCCGGGGCAAGAGATCATCACCAAAGACAATGCGATGGTGGGTGTGGACGCCGTGGTGTTCTTTCAGGTGCTCGATCCCGCCAAGGCGGCCTATGAAGTCTCTGACCTGTTCATCGCCATCATGCAGATCACGACGACCAACTTGCGCACGGTGATGGGCTCGATGGACCTCGACGAAACGCTTTCAAAGCGCGACGAAATCAATGCCCGGCTGCTGAGCGTGGTCGATCATGCAACCAGCCCATGGGGCGTGAAGCTCACGCGCGTTGAGGTGAAGGACATTCGCCCGCCCGCGGATATTTCAAACGCAATGGCGCGCCAGATGAAGGCCGAGCGTGAGAAACGCGCGCAAATTCTTGAGGCAGAAGGCCTGAAGAGCGCCGAAGTGCTGCGTGCCGAAGGGCAGAAGCAGGCGCAGATCCTTGAAGCAGAAGGCCGGCGGGAAGCCGCCTTTCGCGATGCCGAAGCGCGCGAGCGCGAAGCCGAGGCCGAAGCCAAGGCGACACAGATGGTTTCCGAAGCGATTGCGGGCGGAAATGCACAGGCGATCAACTATTTCATTGCGCAGAAATATGTCGATGCAGTCGGCCAGTTCGCCACCTCACCCAATGCAAAAACCATCCTCTTCCCGGTCGAAGCGACGCAATTGATCGGCACGCTGGGCGGCATCAGCGAAATCGCCAAGGATGCGCTGGGCGCCAAGGAGAAATAATATGAACTGGCTTGGTGATCTTGCGCCGCATTGGTTCTGGCTTTCCGCAGGTGCGCTGCTTGCGGCAGCTGAAATGCTCGCGCCCGGATTTTTCCTCATCTGGCTGGGCGTTGCCGCAGTTGTGACAGGCATGATCGCGCTTGCCCTGCCCATTGGCTTTCCGGCGCAGCTGGTTGTGTTTGCCGGGCTGGCAATTGTTTCGGTTCAGGTCAGCCGCAAATGGTTCCGTATGGATACAACCGAAAGCGAAGACCCGCTGCTCAACGATCGCGCTGCGCGACTGGTTGGCGAGGTCGTGCAGGTCGTCGAGGCCATCGAGGCGGGCTCAGGCCGCGTCAAGGTGGGTGATGGCGTCTGGACCGCGACCGGACCCGATCTTCCCGAAGGAAGCCGGGCCCGGATTATCGCCGTCAAGGGAACGCGGCTAGAAATCGAGCCGGTCTGAAACGGGCCTTAGTTGCCGAAAAGCTTTCCGGCCATGCCCATGATGTCGTTGACCGGATTGCCATCGCCATCACGATCAATCAGCTGAGAAATTTGGCCAAGCGCATCTTCGCCACCAATCTGCCCAAGAATACCCTGAAGCGTATCGGCTGACAGCCCGGTGGTCTGCGCCGCGCTCGCCACGGTGTCGCCGGGTTCTGGATGAGCCTTGCCAAGGGCCGCCACAGCCGCCTGAACCTGCTCTTCGCTGATGCCAAATTGGCCCGCGATCTGTCCGATCTGGTTGGCGCCACCAAGCTGGCCAAGAAGTCCGTCCAAAAGTCCCATTTGTTTGTCTCCACGCATTACCAGGAAGGCGAGACTAGGCGCATCTTTGGAGTGCTTGGAAGTCAAATCGTAGGGCACCATCGGGCCAATATCAGCCCCAGCCGAATAGTTCACTGTGCACAGCAGCTTAATCGCAGACACGATTTTCAGCTATGTACGCCGTAGACATGAAAATGCCCGCCATGACGCGCGACTCGCACGCCATGACGGGCACTTTCAAACGTGCAAAGCGATCAGGCTGCCTTGGGAGCTGCCTGCTTCACGCCTTCATCAACATGGTCTTCAAACTGGGCGAAGTTGTCGATGAACTGCTGCACAAGCGTGCGGGCAGTCGCGTCATACTGCGCCTTGTCTTCCCATGCGTCGCGCGGGTCGAGCAGCTTGGTGTCAACGCCCGGAACTGAAACCGGCACATCAAAACCAAAATAGTCATCCTTGCGGAATTCGGCGCTGTTCAGGCTGCCGTCGAGTGCCGCATTGAGCAAGGCGCGCGTCGCCTTGATCGGCATACGGTTGATGCCGGGCATCGTGGCCTTGCCGCCGGTCCAGCCGGTGTTGACGAGCCAGCACTTCACCGCCCCCTTGGCGATGCGCTCCTTGAGGAGGTTGCCGTAAACCGAGGGGTGGCGCGGCATGAAGGGTGCGCCAAAGCAGGTCGAGAAGGTCGCTTCCGGCTCGGTCACGCCAATTTCAGTGCCCGCAACGCGCGCGGTGTAGCCAGAAAGGAAGTGATACATCGCCTGATCCGGCGTCAGCTTGGCAATCGGCGGAAGAACGCCATAGGCATCGGCCGTCAGCATGATGATGTTCTTGGGCACCGGACCCATATTTTCTTCCGACGCGTTCGGAATAAAATCAATGGGGTAGGATCCGCGGCTGTTTTCAGCCAGCGTATTGTCATCAAGGTCAAGCTCGCGCGTGACCGGGTCGATCACCACGTTTTCCAGAACCGTACCGAAACGCTTGGTGGTGGCGAAGATTTCTGGCTCGGCTTCGGCCGACAGGCGAATCATCTTGGCGTAGCAGCCACCTTCAAAGTTGAAGACCGCGGTGTCGGACCAGCCATGTTCGTCATCGCCGATAAGCGTGCGCGAGGCGTCTGCAGAAAGCGTCGTCTTGCCTGTGCCCGAAAGGCCGAAGAAGATTGCCGTATCGCCATTGGCGCCGATGTTTGCCGAGCAGTGCATCGGCATGACGCCCTTGGTCGGCAGCAGATAGTTGAGGATGCCGAAGACCGACTTCTTCATTTCACCCGCATAGGCCGTGCCGCCGATGAGGATGAGTTTTTCAGAGAAGTTGACGGCAATAACCGTTTCACTGCGGCAGCCGTGACGCTCAGGATCGGCGCGGAAGCTCGGCAGGTCGATAATCGTATATTCCGGCACGAAGCTCGCCAGTTCGGCCACTTCCGGGCGAACCAGCAGCGTGCGAATGAACAGGTTGTGCCATGCAAATTCGTTGATAACGCGCACATTGACGCGATTTTCAGGCTGCGAACCGCCGTAAAGATCGGCGACGAACAGGTCGTTCTTGGCTGCGACCTCGGCAAGGAAATCTTCCTTGAGCGCGGCGAAGAACACAGGGTCCATCGGCACGTTCGTCTTGCCCCACCACACGGTATCGGCGGTTTCGGCATCCTTGACGATATACTTGTCCTTGGCCGAACGGCCCGTGTGCTTGCCCGTTGCCACAACCAGCGGGCCGTCTGCCGCCAGCATCCCTTCGCCACGGCGAACGGCTTCTTCAACGAGCGCTCCCGTCAGCAGGTTCCAGTGGATTGCTGCATTCGTATGCAGCCCCTGATTTACAAGGGTATGGGCGGGGACGCGATCGGCCACGGGCTTTATCTCCAAAGCTAGTCTGAAAACTCGCTGCGCGCCTAACCGCGCAAGTCCCTAGCGTCAAGGTTGCGCGTCGTTTTGCGCGGCGAGATTGCCGTGGTGCGGGAATGTTTCTAAAGAGGATTTCATGGACAGTGTGTCGGGTAAGGTTTGATGGACGCAACGATCGCTCTGGTCGATGATGACCGTAACATCCTGACATCCGTATCGATAGCGCTTCAGGCAGAAGGCTATGCGACGCGCGTTTATACCGATGGAGAGAGTGCGCTGAAGGCGCTGATCGACAATCCGGCGGACCTTGGAATTTTTGACATCAAGATGCCGCGGATGGACGGATTGGAACTGCTCCGCCGCCTGCGTGAAAAGTCTGCCCTGCCCGTTATTTTTCTCACCTCCAAGGATGATGAGATTGATGAGGAACTTGGTCTTGCGCTTGGTGCCGATGATTATATCTCAAAACCCTTTTCGCAGCGGCTGCTGCTGGCCCGTATCAAAGCTGTTCTGCGCCGGGCAGAGTTGGCGAGCGACCCTACGGAAAGTGAACAGGACAGCCAACAAGAGGCGCTGGTGCGCGGTCGACTGGAAATGGACCCCGCCCGCCAGCGCGTCCGTTGGGATGGTCGGGATGTCGCCCTGACTGTCACCGAATTCATGATTCTTGAAACGCTGGCCCAGCGCCCCGGTGTCGTCAAATCGCGCAACCAGTTGATGGATGCCGCCTATCATGACGATATTTATGTCGATGATCGCACCATCGACAGCCACATCAAGCGCCTGCGCAAGAAGTTCCGGCAGGTGGCGCCTGATTTTGATGCAATCGAAACGCTCTATGGCGCTGGCTACAGATTCTCCGAAGGCTGAGCCGGAGGATACGGCGCTGCGCTGGTCCGGGCGTCTCTCGCTCAGGCGGCGGATTCTGGCGGTCAACATTCTGCCCGTCATCCTGCTTGCCGGTAGCTTCTTCTACCTCGATTCGATCCGCAGCCGTCTGGTGGCCGAGCGATTGTTGCAGGCCCAGTCTGAAACACGGCTCATGGCGACGATCCTTGGCAGCACACCGCAAGATCAGCGCGCGACAGAGCTTGGGCGGCTGGCACATTCGTCCGGCAGTCGGCTGCGCCTTTATGTCGATAATGATGTGAAGTTTGATAGCTGGCGCGGTGAATCACCCAATTTCAGCCTCGCCGATCCGGCAGAGGAGAGCTGGGAACGCAAACTCGCCGCGCTACTTGATGATGTGATCGACGGCGTGGTCGGTGCGAGCGCGATACCCCGCTTCCATGAATTTCCGAACAAGCCGCCGCCCAGCGCACTCATCCAACTGGCAGACGACAGAACCCACGTCATCACGGCGAGTGCGCCCATTCCGGGAAATCAGGCCGCGACACTCGTCACCGATCGCAATGTGCGCGACATCCGCCGGCTTGTCCGCGCCGAGCGCAGCCGATTGGGAATGATTGTGGGCTTTTCCACGCTCGCCTCCATCCTGCTTTCACTCTTCCTGGCGCGCACCATTGTCCGTCCTTTGCAGCGTCTTGCGCTCGCCTCAGAGCAGGTGCGGCTTGGCCGTGCACGCGAAGTCGTCATTCCCCGTTTGCCCAGCCGCAGCGATGAGATTGGCGCGCTTGCCCGTGCGCTTTCAGACATGACTGAAACGCTGCGCGAACGGATCGATGCGACGGAGGCCTTTGCGGCGGACGTCGCGCATGAATTGAAAAACCCCCTCGCCTCCCTCTCCTCTGCGCTGGAAACGATGGCGAGCGTTGCAGACCCCAAACTCAAGCAGCAGCTCATGGCGATTGCGAATGACGATGTTCGCCGCCTTGATCGTTTGATTACCGATATTTCGGAAGCCTCGCGGCTCGATGCGCAGCTGACGCGCACCACGTTCATCCGGGTTGACCTTGGCCAGTTGCTTGAGCGGCTTCTGGCGGAACGCGAGGCGCGGGGCGCCAATAATGGCATCAAGATTGCCTTTGCCCGCCCGCAGCGCGGTTCCGCGACGGTGCTCGGTGATCCGGGGCGCCTTGCCCGCACCTTTGAGAATTTGATCGACAATGCAATTTCCTTCTCCCCCCCCGATGGCGTGGTGCGGATCACAGCAACCTGCTCGGATGAGATTGTGATCGCAACTGTGGAAGATGATGGCCCCGGCGTGCCCGCCGCCAGCCGCGAGGCAATTTTTGACCGCTTTCACAGTGACCGCCCTGAAGGTGAGGAGTTCGGTCGCCATTCCGGGCTTGGCCTCGCCATCGCGCGCACGATTGTTGAAGGGCATAATGGCACGATTGAAGTGCGTGAACGATCCTCTGAGCAGAGCGGCGCGCTGTTTGTTGTCACGCTTCCGGCAGCACGATGACCAGCGCACCCCGGCTTCTCCATGCAAGCTGCGTGCGCATAAACGGCAAAGGCGTGCTGCTGATGGGAGCGTCTGGCGCAGGCAAATCAGACCTGGCGCTCCGCCTTATGGATCGCGGCGCCACGCTGGTGGGAGATGATTATCTGGAAGTGCAGGTCTGCGATGGTCAATTGGTGGCTCAAGTGCCGGATCGCATCAGTGGCAAGCTGGAGGTGCGCGGCATAGGCTTGTGCCGCTTTCCCTTCATCAACAGCGCCACAATTGAGCTGATCGTGCGGTTGGACGAGGAGGTCGCGCGCTTTCCTCAACAAGTCGTTGAGGTTCTGGATGGAATATCAATACCGCTGTTACACCTCAACGCCTATGAAGCCTCTGCGCCGCTCAAGGTGGAGCTGGCGCTGACACAGGGAATTGGAATCGCATGACGCAGGGACGCCCGGATCGAATCCTGCTGGTGACGGGTATGTCTGGCGCGGGCAAATCGACCGTGCTCGACACACTGGAAGACATGGGCTGGGAAGTTGTGGACAATCTCCCATTCCAGCTGCTTGACCGCCTGCTCGCCACGCGTGTGCCAGAAGGCGCGCAGGGCGAGCGGCCTTTAGCGCTGGGCATTGATAGCCGCACACGCGGCTTCAACGCACAGGCTATTGTCGATCGCGTCACGACGATGTCGGCGGGATCGGGTGGCAATATCTCGGTGCTTTTCATGGATTGCGCTGGCGCCGAGTTGGAACGTCGCTATTCCGAAACACGGCGCCGCCACCCCCTCGCACTTGACCGACCAGCCTCAGACGGCATTGCCCGCGAACGTGAGTTGATCGAGCCACTGCGCCGCTGGGCGAGCCATGTGATCGACAGCACCGCGAGCACCTCAAACGCGCTCAAACAGGAAATCCGCACCCGCTTTAGCGATTGGGGCAATGCCGGGATGACGCTGGCGGTCATTTCCTTCGGCTTTTCACGCGGTCTGCCACGCAATGCCGATCTCGTCTTTGATATGCGCTTTCTTCAAAACCCATATTGGGACGCCGCATTGCGCCCCATGACCGGGCAAGACGAAGCGGTCGCCGCCTATGTGCGGGCAGACCCGGCATATGAAGAGGCGGTCAGCAAGATCGAAGACCTGCTGTTAACGCTACTTCCGCGCTACGGGGCCGAAGGAAAGGCCTATGTTACGATTGCATTTGGGTGTACGGGCGGCCGCCATCGCTCGGTGCATATTGCAGAGAGAGTCGCAAGGCACTTGGCGGAGCATGGCTTTGCGCCTACGCTCTCGCATCGTGATCTTGGCGGAAGCGGAAACGGAACGGTCGACGAAGCGACCGAGATTGGCCGACGGCCGAAGAATTGAGACGGGGTAGTTGATGATTGGTCTTGTGCTGGTGACGCATGGGCATCTTGCGACCGAGTTTGTTACCGCGATGGAACACGTGGTTGGCCCGCAAACGGCTATCGAAGCAATCTGCATCGGCCCGGAGGACGATATGGAAGCCCGCCGCGCTGATATTGCCGCCGCCATCGCCAAGGTGGACAGCGGCAATGGCGTGATCGTGCTGACCGACCTGTTTGGCGGCACACCTTCCAATCTTGCGATTTCGCTGATGGAAGTCGGTCGGGTTGAAGTAATTGCGGGTATAAACCTGCCAATGCTCATCCGCCTTGAAAGCGCCCGCCGCCGCATGAAGGTGGTGGAAGCGGTCGCCGCGGCGCGCGAGGCCGGGCGCAAATATATTTCGGTCGCGTCTGAAGTGCTGGGTGAGCAAGCCGCATGAGCGCGAGCAAGACCGTTCAGATTTGCAACCGCCGTGGGCTTCACGCACGTGCAAGCGCAAAGTTCGTGACGATGGCGTCGAGCCTGCCCGCGCAGGTCGAAGTTGAAAAGGATGGCTCAAAGGTGGTCGGCACGTCGATCATGGGCCTGATGATGCTGGGCGCAGCACTTGGCGACCACATTACCATCAGCGCATCGGGCGATGGCGCTGAACAGGCCGTGGCGACGCTTGCCGAACTGGTTGAAGCCCGCTTCCACGAGGCCGAATAGGCCGACCATGATCCGCGAAATCACCGGATTTTCCAACCCGCTCGTCAAGCGCGTGCGGGCGCTGCGTGACAAGAAGGCCCGCCGCGAGGAAGGCCTTTTTCTGGCTGAAGGCCTGCGCATACTCACAGAAGCACTCGATGCCGGGCAAGCGCCTGTCATGCTGTGGTTCGCGCCTGAAAGTGCCGACCACCCGCTGGTCGAGCGATTGATCGCCGCGACCGAAAAGCGGGGTGGCGACGTGTTCATGACCTCGCACGACATTCTCTCCAAACTTTCCGGCAAAGATAATCCCGGCACGGTTCTTGGCGTTTATCCAGAACTCTGGACGCCGCTCGCCAAGGTGGACAGGTCAAAGGCCTCCATCTGGATTGTCGCTGAGCGGCTGCGCGATCCCGGCAATCTCGGCACCATCCTGCGCACGGGTGACGCTGTTGGCGCAGGCGGGCTGATCCTTGTTGATGACTGCACCGACCCCTTCTCGGTGGAAGCGGTGCGGGCGAGCATGGGGGCTCTTTTTACCCAAAGCGTCTCCAAGGCGAGCTGGCCTGACTTTCTGGCTTGGCTGCGCGAAGGGCCGGGCCAGCTTGTTGGCACCAGCCTCAACACCAGCAACGACTATCAGGATCCGCGCTATGAAGCGCCCGTATTCCTGCTCGTTGGCAACGAATCGCAAGGGCTGCCCCAGGACTATGAAAAGGACTGCGATCTGCTCGTAAAAATGCCGATGATGGGCAAGGCAGATAGCCTCAACGCCGCTGTTGCGACATCGGTGATGGCATATGAAATCCTGAACCAGTTCAGGAAACGCTGATTATTCGGCGGCTTCGCTGCCTTCAGCTTCGGGCGCTGCCATCAGCTTGACGAGCGGGCGCGTATGTTGCTCGACAATCGGCAGGGTCTCGATTGACTTCCCCCCCGTCTCGATGCCGAGTTTTTCAAATCGCTGCGCCGAGGTCAGCACCTGGCTCTCAAGGCTGCCAACGAGCGAATTATAGGCGGAAACTGCCGTATCAAGGTTGCGCCCCATGCGGCTAACATGGCCACCCATCGTCGCAAGGCGGGAATAAAGTTCGCGGCCCAGATCCGCAATTTCGCGGGCTTGTCCCGCCATTTTCTCCTGTTTCCACACCGCAGCCACAGTCCGCGCGATGGCAATCAGGTTGGTGGGCGTCGCCAAGAGCACCTTGCGGTCAAAGGCATAGTCCCAAAGCTGGCTGTCCTGCTCCAGCGCCGCCGTCAGGAAATGCTCACCGGGCACGAACATGATGACATAATCGGGCGCATCGTCGAACTGGCTCCAATAAGCCTTGGCACCGAGCGTGTTGACGTGCGCCTTCATTGCCGCAGCATGGGCAGCCAGATGCACTTCGCGCTCCTGCTCGTCCACCGCGCCAAAGGCGTCCTGATACGCATTGAGAGAAACCTTGGCATCTATGACGAGCGCCTTGCCGCCCGGAACATTGATGATGACATCGGGGCGCAATCGCCCGCCCTCGCCATCGGCAACGCTCACTTCGGTCATGAAATCGGCGTGCTCGGCAAGGCCGCAGCTTTCAAGCACGTTGCGCAGTTGTTGCTCACCCCAGCGTCCGCGCGCCTTGGGCGCATTGCGCAGCGCATTGACGAGCTTGGCCGCCTCGCTCGACACCCGCTCGGTGCCATCGCGCATCGCCGCGATCTGGCCGTGCAGCATCCCGAAGGCATCGCGCCGCTCGGCCTCCACCTTCGAGACCTGCTCCTCATATTTCTGGAGCCGGTCATGCACTGGCTGCAACAGCGCCTTGAGGCCCTGCCCCGCCGTTTCTTCCGACTGGCGGAAGCGCGCTTCGGCACGTTCCAGAAACTGTTTTTGCGCGCTGTCGAGCAGCTTGCCGCCCACTTCGCTGAACTGCGCGCCCAGCGCGTCCTTCGCTTCGTGAAGCGCGCGGATTTGCGCTTCATGCGCTTCCTCGCGCACCTGTTGCTCGGCCGTCACCCGTGCCAGCGCGAGCTTTGCCTCGTTACGCTCGACGACGCTCGCTTCCAGATCGCGGATCGCTGCCTTGAAATCGCTCTCAAAACGATCCCGCTCAGCGCATGCAACATCGCAGTCTGACCGCAATATTGCTCCGGCACGGCCAGCCAACAACCAGCCGACAAGCCCACCCACAGCCAGCCCAACAATCAGGAAAATCACGAGGAAAAGCAAGGATTCGTCCGCCATCATCAACGGAACATAGAATGAACAATCCTATTTGGAAAGGGCCGATTCATCGATGAGCAGCAATCACCAAGCTGCTGCCATTCAGGCTCAGGCGACCATCTTGCGCGCCTTGGCGAGCTTCTTGAGCACCATATCGCGCTTCAGCTTTGACAGGTGATCGATGAACAACACGCCTTCGAGATGGTCCATTTCATGCTGGAGGCAGATGGCCATCAGCCCATCGAGCGTTTCGATATGTTCATCGCCTTTTTCATCAAGCCATTTGGCTTTGACGACCGAGGGGCGCACGACATCGGCATATTGGTCCGGCACCGAAAGACAACCCTCGTTATAGACCGTGAGATCGTCCGATTCCTCAAGAATTTCGGGATTGATGAACACGTGCGGCTCGCGCACGACAGCGCCCGTTTCCTCATCCTTTTCCTGAAGGTCGATCACGAGGACGCGCTTTGCGACACCCACCTGTATCGCGGCAAGGCCAATGCCCGGCGCATCATACATCGTCTCGAACATATCGGCGATAAAGGCGCGCAGATCATCATCTACGCGTTCAACAGGCACAGAAATCTGCTTCAAACGGGGATCGGGCGTTTCGATAATCGGTAAAATGGCCATGTCGCTCAGGTAGGTATGGGGTTGAATGGGGTCAAGCCACCGGCCTGCGCGCGCGCAGCGCCTGTGCCAGCGTTCCATCGTCCAGATAGTCCAGTTCGCCGCCCACGGGAAGCCCATGCGCCAATTGCGTGATCCGAACCGGCGCATTTTCCAGCCGTTCCGCAATGTAGTGCGCTGTCGTCTGCCCTTCGAGCGTGGCGTTCATCGCCAGCACCACCTCGTCAATGCCGCCCGCCGCGATGCGTGACAAAAGGTCCGCAATGTTGAGGTCTTCGGGGCGAACCCCTTCCAGCGCCGAAAGCCGCCCGCCAAGAACATGAAACTTGCCGGGAAACAGGCGGGAGCGTTCGAGCGCCCACAAGTCCGACACATCTTCCACCACACACAGCATCCGCGCATCGCGTCGGGGATCGTTACAGATACCGCACGGATCGGTTGTGTCGACATTGCCACAGACATGGCAGGTCGCGAGAGTCTCGCTCACTTTTTCAAGCGCGCGCAGCAAGGGCACCAACGCGCCTTCACGCTTTTTGAGCAGATGCAGCACCGCACGCCGCGCCGAACGCGGACCAAGCCCCGGCAGCCGCGAAAGCGCCTGCGTCAACATTTCAATCTCAGCCGATGCCATGAAGTTGCTGATAGGGGGTTGCATTGCGGCTTGCCAAGGGCTTGGAAGAAATCATGCGGATCATCTTCATGGGAACACCCGATTTTGCGGTGCCAAGTCTCGACGCACTTGTGGCGGCCGGGCATGATGTGTGTGCGGTTTATTCGCAGCCCCCGCGACCAGCCGGACGCGGAAAATCGCTGACGCCCTCCCCCGTTCACCGGCGCGCGGATGAACTGGGCATTGCCGTGCGCACCCCGGTTTCGCTGCGGGATGCCGAAGCCCAGGATGAATTTGCGGCGCTCAACGCCGATGTCGCCATCGTTGCGGCCTATGGCCTCATCCTCCCGCGCCCCATTCTCGATGCGCCCCGCCTTGGCTGCATCAACGTTCACGCCTCGGTTCTGCCGCGTTGGCGGGGTGCCGCGCCGGTGCAACGGGCAATCCTTGCGGGCGATGCCGAAACCGGCGTCACCATCATGCGCATGGGCACGGGGCTTGATACCGGGCCGATGCTCGCAGTTGTCAAAACGCCGGTTGACGGCAAGACGGGAGGGGGTTTGACAACCGAACTGGCAAGGATAGGCGCGGATCTTCTGGTGCAGGTTCTGCGCGATCTCAATGCGCACCCGCCCATTGAACAGCCCGCAGACGGCGTTACCTATGCCAGCAAGACCGACAAGGCCGAAAGCCGCCTTGATTTTACGCGCACGGCCATTGAGGTGGAGCGGCAGGTGCGTGCCTTTGCACCTGCACCGGGCGCGTTTTTCGAGCATGGCGGTGAACGCTTCCGCATCCTTGCCGCAGACCTGATTGAAGCGCAGGGCGCACCGGGCACCGTTCTTGACGATGCGCTGACCATTGCCTGTGCAAACGGCGCCTTGCGGGTAAGAACGATCCAGCGCGCAGGCAAATCAGCCATGACGCCTGCCGAGCTTTTGCGCGGCTTTGCCTTGCCCGCGGGAACGATCCTCGCGTGACACGCTTTCGCCTGACGGTCGAATTTGATGGCCGCCCCTTCATGGGCTGGCAAAGGCAGGCGCACGGGCCAAGCGTGCAGGCCGCCATCGAAGATGCGGCAAAGGAAATCACCGGAGAAACGTGCATCGTTCATGCAGCCGGGCGCACCGATGCGGGCGTCCATGGCGAAGCGATGGCCGCACATATCGACATTGTAAGGGCCATCGTGCCCTTCCGCCTGATGGAAGGGCTCAATGCCAGATTGCGCCCGCAGCCCATCGCCATATTGGCGTGCGAGGAGGCACCGGAAGACTGGCACGCGCGCTTTTCGTGCATCGGGCGGCGCTATGTTTATCGCATCGTCAACCGCCGCGCACCGCTTGCGCTCGATCAGGGCCGCGCGTGGCGCGTCGTCCAGTCGCTCGATGCAGACGCCATGCACGCCGCTGCGCAAATTCTGGTCGGCACGCATGATTTCACCACCTTCCGTTCGGTCCATTGCCAGTCGGCCAGTGCAGTAAAATCCATCGACCGGATGTCAGTGCGACGTTTCGGCGACGAAATTGAAGTGGACGTCGCCGCCCGCTCCTTCCTCCATCACCAGGTGCGCTCGATGGTCGGTTGCCTCGTGTTGGTCGGGCACGGGAAATGGACGGCGCGCGATCTGCAAGAAGCGCTTGACGCAAAAGACCGCGCTGCGCTCGGTTTCAACGCGCCGCCCGACGGCCTTTATTTCGTGGAAGCACGATACCCCTAAGCAAACAACCGGTTGAGCGATTTTTCGAGCATCACGAGTTGCCACAACAGGCGTCCGTTATCGGCAATCCCTGCCTTATGGTCGCGCGCCGCTTTGGCGATGAAGTCTGCGTTGAACCAGCCGGTTTCCAGGAGCGTGGATTTGCCTGAAAGCGTCTCTGCGACAGGTGCCAGTGCTTCTCGGAACCATGCGGAAACGGGCGTTACAAAGCCCATTTTGGGACGGTAGAGAATATCTTCGGGCAGATGCCCTTCCATCGACTTTTTGAGCAGCCATTTGCCCTCCCCGCCGCTCATGCGGAGCGAGACGGGCAGCTTGGCGGCAAATTCGACAAGCCGATGGTCAAGCAGTGGTTCGCGTGCCTCAAGGCTCACATTCATGCTCGTGCGATCCACCTTGGTGAGAATGTCTCCAGGCAGCCATATCTTCATGTCGGCATATTGCGCCCGGTCGAGCGCCTCGCGGGCCGGGGCATTGTGCATGGCTGTGATGTAGCGATCCTCGGCGCGATGCCCTTGCAGCGCGGTGCTGAACTGGCGGGTAAAGAGTTGTGCGCGCTGCTCCGGCAGCGTGACGCCCACCGCGCGGGCATAAGCCTCTGCCCCATCGCGGGCGAGTGCCTGAAAGGTTGATTTGGCACGCAGGAAACGTGGTGCCCAATCCGCCTTGGGATAGACGCGCCCAAGCGCGCCGAAGATGCCAGTTCGCAAGCTTGCGGGAACTGCCCCGCGAACACGCTCTTCAGCCGCCTGAAATTTGTGCCGCCGATAGCCTGCAAAGGCCTCGTCCGCGCCGTCGCCGGACAGCGCTACAGTTACGTTTTCACGCGCGAGCTGGCACACGCGCCACGTGGGCAGCGCCGACGCATCGGCAAAAGGCTCGTCAAACGCCTCCGCCAGAACATCGATCAGCTCAAAATCGTCGGCCGCCACGATCCGCTTGCGGTGATGCGTCGAAAACCGCTCGGCGATGCGGTCCGCATAAGCGGTTTCATCAAGCGCGCCGACATCAAAGCCGATCGAGCAGGTCTCAACCGGCGCACGGCTGATTTCGGCCATCAACGCGACAACGGTGGAGCTATCCACTCCACCAGAGAGAAACGCCCCGACGGGCACATCCGCCACCATGCGCGAGGACACCGCCTGCCGCAGCAAATGCCGCAGCTCTTCTTCCAGCGATGCAATCGAGCCGCTTGCCCGCTGGCTGAAATCAATGTCCCACCACATCTGGGGCGAACCAAGCGGCTTGCCACGATCCAGCCGCAGGAAATGCCCAGCAGGCAGCTTGCGAACATTGGCGAGGAGGCAGGCGTCATCGGGCACATAGCCAAAGGCCATATAATCCTCGACCGCGCGAATATCAGGATCACGGCGAACCGCAGGATGGGCAAGCAGACCTTTGAGTTCGGACGCAAAGGCAATGCTTCCATCGGCGAGTGCCACATAGTGGAGCGGCTTTACGCCAAACCTGTCGCGGGCGAGGAACAATTGTTGCTTGGCGGCATCATGGATTGCAATCACGAACATCCCGTTCAGCCGATCCAGAACCGCCGCGCCCCATTCCCGATAACCATTGAGGATGACTTCGGTGTCTCCGCAAGTCGCAAAGCTATGGCCGCGCTTGATGAGGTCGGCGCGCAGCTCCTGATAATTGTAGATTTCTCCGTTGAAGACGATGGAGAGCGCAGCATCTGCACTGTGCATCGGCTGTGGGCTTCCCGCCACGTCGATGATCGACAGGCGACGATGCCCCAGCCCCACGCCCGGCGCCGTCCAGACGCCAAGTCCATCTGGCCCGCGATGCGCCTGCGCATCGGCCATTGCGCGGATGCGACCTTCGGCAACGGGCTTGGCCGTTTCGAGGTGGAATATGCCTGCAATGCCGCACATGGCCTAGCGCCGGGCCTCGGCAATTGCGCTCTCGGCAAAGGCGCGGGGGGATCCCAGTGCTGCGCCAAAGCTGCGCACCGCGCGTTCTGCCGGATGGCCTTCTCGCTCCTGTGCCGACACAATGACCGCCGCGGCAACCTGATCGCGCGCAAGAAGGCGGGCCTTCAAGGTTTCAAGCTTGACGACAGCGCCGGACCCGGTGAGCGTTCCGCCCGCCAGATACCATGTCGCAGCCAAACGTTGCACCGCACCGGGCGCAGTCAAATTTTCGGATCGAGCGTCGGGAATCATCGGACCGTCGGAGGACCAGACCCAGGCGTCGTCGTCAAGACCTGCCGCGCCCTGACCATAGCCCACCATCTCGCGTCCCTCGCCCTGCGCGGCATAAAGCACGATGACCAGATCAACCACATCGCCTGTCGCGTCGCGATATTGCCCGGCGACAAGCCTGTCAGCACCCTCATAGCGCGGCCGCCACGGCGTCAGGCCATTCGCCTCCACGCGTTGCCACCCGGCAACGGCAGGCAGTGTAACCGGCCCACGCATTGGCACCCTGCCCCATGCCGCACCGATGAACGACCAGCCGATGGGCAGGAGCACAACGATCATTGCTGCAGTGACCGCTCGCCAGGGTGACTGCGATTTCTCGTCGCACTTCTGCAGCTTGAGAGACACCCAGGGATCGCCCGGCTTGCGATCAAAGAACGGCCAGCCGACCGCCATCACCAGCCCCATCACCAGTGCGAAGAAGAACCAGCCGTAAAGCACATGGTCAAAGCCAGAGGCGGCGTCTGCTGTTGTCTTGTAGCCGACATAAATTGTCGCAAAGGCGCGCACGCCATTGGCAAGCACCGGCACAAGGATACTTGCCGCCATGAAGACGATGCGGCGCGGCCAACTGCGAAAGCAGACATGGGCGACAAGCGCGCCATATGCGACCATCGCGACCAGAAACTTCACGCCCGCGCACGCTTCCGCCACTTTGTAATAACCATTGGGCGTCGTGATGAAGATACCCTCGATATGGGCGGGCACGCCTGCCCAGCCGAGCATCGCCATAGACATTTTGGCGGTTAGAATCTGAAGCATGGGCACCAGTTCTTCACCTACGGGCACCATGAAAAAGAGGTAGAAGAGCGGAAAGGCCAGCGCGCGTGTGAGCGTTAGTCCCAACAGCGTCGGGACGAGCGATTGCAACATGATGACGAGTGCCGCCTGCCGGAACAGCGCGATGCTTCCAGCATCCCCCAGAAGCCACAGCCCAGCACCGCCCGCCATGCCGATCAACCCCGGCCACCAGAGGCCGGGCACGAAACGGGTCAGTTCCTCCTTGCGTTGCCAGACGAGCCAACCGGCGAGAAACGGTATGAGCGCGCCGTGATTATAGGTGGAGGCGTTGAGCCAAATGGAAACGAGATCACGCGCATCTGTTGCGAAGATGAGCAACAGGCCGATGGCGGCGACACCCAGCGCCAACAGATGCCGCCGCCAACGCAGGCGATCCGCCGCGGTCATGCATCTCTCGGAAAGGCAAGGCCTGCGAGTGGCTCCATCTTCGCCGCCCAACTGTAGCGCGCCATTACTGCGGCGCGCGCAGACCTGCCCAGCGCGGCGCGTCGCTCTGGGTTGTGGAGGAGCGACAAGACTGCATCGGCCTGCGCGGCGGCGCTCGACGCCACCAACAGATCTTGCCCATGGCACGCCTCGATACCTTCTGCCGCTTCAGGCGAGGCGACGACAGGCTTGGCCATCGCCATGGCCTCAAGCACCTTGTTCTGCACACCGCGCGCGATGCGAAGCGGGGCCACAACGACAGCCGCCGCCGCCAGCCACGGACGTGTGTCTGGCACTTCGCCGGTTACGATCACGCCGGGTAGTTGCGCCAAGGCTTCAACACGCGCGGTGGGCGCGCGGCCAACAATGGCAAAGCGGGCATCACCCTGACGCGCTTGGATGAGAGGAAGCACCTCATTTGCAAAACTTGTTACTGCGTCCACATTAGGCGGATAATCCATCTGCCCGGTAAAGACGATGAGCGGCCCGATGCCTGCGCCCACCTCCCGCAAGCCACGGGCAGGATTGAAATGTTCGAGATCGACGCCATTTTCAAGCGCGGCGACTGAACCACCCGCAGCGCCATGCACGCGGCAGAACAAGTCTGCTTCGGCCTCGCTGACAAAAAGGCACAGATCTGCTCGCTGTGCGACCGACGCTTCAAAGGCGCGCAGGCGCTTCGCTTCAAATCCATTGGCAAAGGATGAAAGCAGGCCGTGTGTTCTTGCATAGCCTGCAAACTTCTCGGAATCGACATCAACGAAATCCATCAGAAAGCGCGCCGAGCCAAGTTCGGGTGGCACATATTGCGCCATCTGGCCTGAAAAGGCGTAGATGAGCGAAATCCTCTCGCGCGCCATCACACGCGTGACTTCGTGGGCCAGTTCATCATCCGCGAACATCTCGACCGAGGCTGGCCGACCTGAGCCGACCGCGCGCAACATAGCCCCCATTTTGGACCGGCGATGCGGGATGAGGCGCGCCGTTTCGCAAATGTCGAGCAAGGCGCCATAGGTCTCCGGCTCATCATCGCCAAAAGCGACGAGGTGCACGCGCGCGAGCTTTGCCAGCGCCTTCAGCACATTCCAGCTACGGATCCGGTCGCCCCGGTCCGGCGGAAAGGGGGAGCGATGGGCAAGAAACAATATGTCGCCGTTCATCCCAGCCCTCTGGAAATCCAAGGGCCGAGAAGATTGGCAATAGGCAGCGGCAGTTTTTGCCAAGCGGCGACCTGCAATCGGTATTTGGGGTTGAGCGGATTGACGTCACGCACGGGCTGACCGTCCGCCGAACATTTGGCATAGCGCAGCGCAGCGCCTTCAAAGCCCCAATTCTTCTTGAAGGCAGCAGGCCCTGTTCCAGCCTTGGAACGCCCGAAATCAAAATGGGTGCAGCCTTTATCACGCCGTGCATGGAGCATCAGCGCGTAATACATCATGTCGTTGGCGCGCCACGTTCTGGCATCGGCAACGCCACCGCCCCAATAAGGGAATATTGTGCCCTTGTGGTAGAGCGAAAGCACCGAGGCAAGCGGACGGCCTTTGTGCGACACCGTCAGAATGTCAGCATCATCGCCAAACGCCGACAGCACTTCTGCGAATAGCGCGCGCGGAAAGACAGGCGTTCCGAGATTGCGGACACTTTCAGCATAGACGCGATAATGCGCCCCAAGATCGCGAGCGCCGCGGCCAATCTCGACATCAAGACCAAAGCCCAGTGCCCGGCGCACTTCTGCACGCTGCTTGCGCGGAATGGCCTGAAGCTGCGCCTCATCATTTTCAGCGAGCCGGCGAACAAAGCCCAAATAGGTCGTGTCGTCGATCTTCCAGTCGGCCAGCGGCATCGCGCCACCGCGCAATTCCGCTGTGCCGCACCCGGTCTGATGCGCAAGCGCCATCATGGCAGAAATCAGCCCTGCCTCCTCGCCGAGAAGGCCGCCATCAACTGCAAAACCGGCTGAAACGAGGGCATTTCCAAAAAGTCGTGAGCGCACCTCGTGAAGCGGCAGGATGCCTGCAATGCCCGATGCCCCTTCAGCCACGAGATAATGTGCTTTGGCCTTGCAGGCTTTTTCGATGGCGACACTCCACGCCGTGCGGTGGAATGGCGTCGATTCTTGCTGCACATCGATGAACGCATCAATCCGCGAACGCACCTGCGGATCACGCAAATCAGCGATGTGGATGCCCGTCAACGGACGGACGGGAGCCGTATTCATACCGCTCGCCCGCGCTCGGCAGAGACAATCTCATCAACACGCGTCCAGGCGAAATCACGCGTCAGGCGGCGGAGTTTTGCGGCCATGACGCCAAGGTTGGTATAGTGCCGCAATCGCGACTTGAGTGGCGCGTGCGCCATGAAGGGCTGGTCCGGGTCCATATCCCATGGATGGAAGTAAAATACCGACGCCCGGCCCTCGCCATTCACCCGTTCCACAGCCCAGCGCGACAGGTGATAGGGCAAAAGCCTGAAGAAACCACCGCCACCGGCGGCGAAATTGCGCCCTGCGACACGCACGGTCGAGACGGGAAACTCAACCAGATCATGTCCATCCACCGGCCTCCACATAAAGCGTGGTGCCTCTGGCCAGCCATAATGATCGTGCGCAAGCGGTGCGACGCTGGAGGAATAGCTGTAACCCGCCTCTGCCAGTGCACGGTGCGCCCAGGGCGTGCGCGCATCAATCGAGAAATTGGGCGCGCGATACCCCGTTACGGCAACGCCGCCCGCCTGCTCAAGCTGCGCCTTGGAATTGCGCACATCCTCGGCGAACTCTGCTGCATCCATCTGAAAGACACGCTTATGGTCACACCCATGGCTGGCCACTTCATGCCCGGCATCTGCAATACGCCGAATGAGCGCGGGATGCCGCTCCGCCACCCAGCCCAAGGTGAAGAAAGTCGCCTTCACGTCGGCATCGGCGAAGAGCTGCAAAACATTGTCGGTATTGCGCTCAACACGCACCTCATGGCGCGGCCAATCCTCCTTGCGGATGACCGTTTCGAAAGCGCCGACCTGAAACCAGTCTTCGACATCAACCGACATGGCATTGCGGATCATGTATATGGCCTCGCGTCAGGCTACCGACGAGGGCACTCGCCGGGCCGTATTCTCGCCTTCAACCCAATCAATGAGCAGGTTAAGCACATGGCGCAAGGCTGCTTCCTGCTCCGCCACCTGCGCTTCCAGCATCGTTACACGGGCCGCAATATCAAGCGCCACTGCGTCATCGGTAAATTGCACACGCGCCAGTGTTTCTGGCTCTGGCTTGGGTCCAAGCGAAGGGCGGCCATCATTTTCCTCATGTGAGAGGTCAGACACGACCGCGTCGATATGGCGTGCTGAAATCTCGTCAGAATCCTCAAGCGCCGCCATGAGCAACGCCCGCGTCATGACAAGGTTCACGCGGCGCGGAACACCATCGGTTGCCCGAAAGATGGTCGCGGGGGCGTCCGCTGCTATACGGGGCGTGCCCTTCCAGCCGACATGGCTCAACCGATGCTCGATATAGGTCTGGATTTCGTCCTGATCCATCGGCGTAAGGTGGTGAGATGCGATGACGCGCTGGCGCAGTTGCTCCAGCAAGGGGGATGCCAGCGTTTCCTTGAACTCCGGCTGTCCCAGCAGGAGGAACTGAACCACCGGCAGGCTGCCGCTGTTGAAGTTCGAGATCATCCGCAACTCTTCGATCGCGCCGATGGTCATGTTCTGGACTTCATCGACAACGATCAGCAGCCGCTTGCCGGCGCGCGCGCGCGCCGCCAGCTGGTCTTCGATAATGGTAAGCGCATGGGCCCGATCTGTCGGGGTCGTCATGACGCCCATCGCACTGGCGAGCAGCACGAGCACATCCTCACCACGGATGAGCGTTGAGCTGAGCTGGATTGCTTCCACGCGTGAGGGGTCGATAGTTTCGAGCAGGTGCCCCACAAGCGTGGTCTTGCCCGCTCCCACTTCCCCGGTGATGACAATAAAGCCCTCTCCCAGGACGAGGCCATAGCCCAGATAGGCCATCGCCTTGCGATGCGTCGCGCTTTCGAACCAGAAGTCTGGATCTGGCGTCAGCTGGAAGGGCCGCCCGGTCAGACCGTAATGTTCGTTTTCCATGTTACTGAACCCAATTCCCAGATCAGAAGCTGTAGCGCAGGCCGGCAAAAGCCGACGCAATGAGATTGCCGTCAAATCCGTCTATACGGCTGGAATACAACCCCAGAGTGGCGTTGGCATCCAGTTTTCGCGTCAGACGGTGCGTAATGGAGCCAGTCGCACCCGTTGAAAGAATATCGCCCGCGCCGACGATGCCCGGATCAAACAGCGTCACGAAGAGGTCGCCGGTCAGGTCGGTTCTTTCGCTAAGGGCGTAGCCAATCGAGCCCTGACCATACCACATCTCGTCGCGCACCCCGCTATTGGAGTAGACGCCCGGCTGCGTGCTGGCGATGTATTTGCGCTGATTATAGCCCGCGCCAACCCCGGCCTTCCAGCGCCCGCGCTGTGTGGACCAAAGGATGGCAAGACCGCGATTGCGATAGGCCGCCGTGCTGATGGCCCCCAGCGCGTCGTTCAGGCAGGTGCCGGTGCCCGCATCACCAAAGATGCATCCTGAAACATTGCCCGTCAGCACATTGCGCGGAATGAGAAACGAGGTGGGCAAGCGTGCAAGGTTATCATTCAGTTGCTGGCCAAAGGTCTGCACTTCGTCATAGAGCACCGCCTGCACCATGCTGTGCTGGGTTGCCTGCCAGTTGAGCGACCCGGTGTAGCTCATGCTGCCATAACGCCGCCCGACGCGCGCTTCGAGCGAGGTGCGTTTGCTGGGCCGCCAGAGCACGCCTGCATCCCAATACAGACCGTCAAACTCATAGGTGAGCTGGCGCGGTGCTGCCTTGTTGGTCACGAAGCGACCTTTGGCATCAATCACGGGCGCACCGCCCGGATCAAGCAGAACGGGGCGCTGGCTGACCGTCAGATCCTGGTAGCCAACGCCACCGACAAGCGCGATCATGGATGATACGGGAAGCGTTACATCGCCCCGGACACCCTTGTTTTGAAAGCGTTGGTCAAGCTGCCCTGCATCCTCGCGTTCAAAATAGCCGCCGATGGTCCAGCCGAAAGGCAACAGGCCGGGCTGCATCCCGATGCTTGCCATCGCACTATGGCTCAGCGAGTCGCTAAAGCGGTCCAGCACCGGCTGGCCAACGGGCGTCACGAAATTATCCTTCGCGCTCACCCGCGTATACCCAACGCGATATGCCGCTGCGAGATCCAGCGCGCCGATTGTTTTCGCCAAGGACGGGCCCGCATAGGCGCTGTAAACCTGCGTTACATTGTCAGTTCGCCCGACGAGCAGCCCAGGCGCATCGCCGCGAAAGTCAGATCGTGCCCGCGTGGCAAGCGCCCCCGCTTCAAGGTTCAGCAGGTCAGGCACGACATTAAGCCGCGCCCGTGCCAACCCGCTATGGACCGACTGGTCGGCGACCGAATTGCCCCACCCAAGGCGGCGTACAGAGCTATAGTGGAGCTGCCCCTCGGACCGCGGCCCCTGGACGAAGGCACCAACCCCCGCCGCGACCATACTATATGTGAGCACGTCTCCGCCATTTTTGAGATCGGCGGTCAGAATTTGGCCAACTTCAAGATAAGGCGATACGTCCGTCTTCGCTTGGGCCACACTCGGCAGACCTGCGGCGAAAACCGCCAGCATGGCATAGCCGGAAAATACAGGGTTACGCGCGGCCATCTCTAGCCTCCATATCCATAATAAGAACCATAGCGGGAGCTGCCGCCAGTAAAGGTGGTGCCGTTCAACAAAAGCTGCATATGGGCAGAACCGCTCAAGAGCTTGACCGCCTCGGCCAGATCATGCTCGCTGGTTCTATCGGCGCGCACCACCATGAGAACCTGGCCCATATGCTGGGCAAGTGCTGCCGCGGGAGACGCGACGAGTGCCGGTGCGCAATCGAAGATGACGATGCGCGCCGGGTTGCGCGCGATCAGTTGATCGACAACGCTTTGCGCTTCCGAAGAGGCCAGCAATTCAGTATCCCGGTGCGTCTGATGCCCAGCGGGAAGCACGCACAAATTGGGCACCGAGGTGCGGATCACATATTGCTCAGGGTCCGTCCGGTGGACGAGTGCATCAATCAGCCCTGATCCACCCCCCAGCCCAAGCGTTGACAGAATCTCAGGCTTGGCGACGTCTGCATCGACCAGCAGAACCTCGACATTGCGTTCATTCGCCAGCGAAAGCGCAAGGTTGACCGAGCAGAAGGTCTTGCCTTCATTCGGGTGTGCTGAACAGACGAGGATTGCCCTGCCTCGCTCGACCGCAGGCGTCGAACGCCCACCAAAGGCGTTGAGCAGCAGATACCGCTTCACGATGCGGAACTCTTCTGACAGCCCCGTGGGCGAATGGCCGGGGACGATAAAGCCTGTCTCCGCCAGCCGGTCGACATCGATGTCTCCCTTTTGCTCGACGGGCGACGGCATTGTCGCGGTTGCATCCGCAGGCGGCGCCGCGACAACGGGTTCAGCCGCAATCGGCGTCGCGGCGGCGACGACCGCCACCGGCACCTCAGGGGCGGCTTCAGGCGCGCCGGGCAGCACTGGCTCATCAAGGACGCGTTCGACCGGCATTGCCGCTGGACGACGGAGCATCTGATCCAGACCATAATGCGCGGCGGCCCGCTCGATCATGGAGCGTTGGTCCGATTGGGGCTTTTCTGGTTTCATATCCGGCATTTCCATCATGCCACGCCGCTACGCTGGATCATGTCGACGACAAGCAGGAGCGCATACAGCCCCCCCAATGCGGCAAGACTTCCAGCAAACAGCTTGTTGCGGCGCTTGGCGACTTGTTTTGCAGCCGGTGTGGCAACCTGGGAGATCGCGCCGATCACGGGAAGCCCGGTCGCTTGCGCGAGCTTCTGAACAGTCGGGTAGCCGCTTTGCAACTGGCTGAGCGCAAACGCGCTGCCGATGCCCGCCAGCAACCCGACGACGAGAACACCCGTCATCAGCATCGGCCGATCCGGCGTCACGGCATTGCGCGGGCTGGATGGCGGATCGAGCACGCGGAAGATGACGGCATCCGTTGATGATGCCAACTGGCCTTGCAGGCGAATTTCCTCGCGGTCGGCCAGCAGCTTGTCATACTGGATTTTCACCGCTTCATAATCGCGCGTCAGCCGGTCTTGCTCGGCGGCAACGCCGGGCTGCTCGATCTGACGGGCAGAAATTTGCCCAAGCTCAGCCTGTAACTGCGCGCGGCGCGCAGAAAGCGCCGCCACCGTCGCCTGCTTTTCCGCCGCCATCGCTCGCAACGATGTGAAGGCGGGGTTGGGTGAGGCATAGCCACCGCCGCCGCCCCGGCTTGCTGCTGCACGCGCGCGGGCCAACTGCGCCTTCAGTGCCTGCATATCGGGGTGACTATCCGTCCAGCCGCGCGACTGGGCATCGGCAATCTGCCCTTCAAGTGCCGCAACGCGACCATCGCCCGTGTTCGCTCCCGCAACAGAGGGAGCAATGCCGCCCATCTGCCCATTAATCGCTGCCAACGAGCCTTGTGCTGCCATCAACGAAGAATCGATCTGGTTGAGTTCACTACGTGCAGATTCCATGCGAGTCTGAACCGAGCCGACACCCGGCAAAAGCCCCAGCGAATTGCGCTCAAACTCCACACGTCGCGCTTCAGAGGCACGCAACTGCTCTTCCTTCTGCGCGATCTGCTGATCGAGAAATTTGAGTGACTGGCTCGTTTCTTGCCGATCGCCGCTCAGATTATCCTCAACGAAAATGTCGATCATCTTCTGGACAATCGCCTTGGAGAGCTTCGAATTCTCCGCATCCGACATTCCGCCCAGCCCAACACGAGCACTGATTTCAAAGAGGTTTTCCTGCTGCTCGACAATCTTGATGCTGTTGCGCAGACCAGAAGCGAGGCCCGCCACTTCCTCATTGGTCGATACAGTGTTGCGCAGGTCTGTGCCGCGCACCACCTTTTCAAGGTTCACGGTCGATGTGAGCGTCCGTTTGACGCGATCAACGTCGCGCTGACGTGAATTTGGCGCAACGCCGATCTTGTCGGGCAGCAGCGTTTGCATCTGCACGAAGATCCGCGCCTGCGATTCATAGCGGTTGGGGATCATGCTCACGACCACCCAGCCGACCAGACACACTGCCCAGGTGACGGCAAGCGCCAGCCAGCGGCGGCGCCAGACGCCGTGGAGAAGCAGTAGGATTTCTTGGTAGATATTGCCCATAACGCTCTGCTTAAAATGCCGATTCCGGGATGATGATGACATCACCGGGCTGGAGGCGCACATTGGCAGACGTATCGCCACGCTTCAGCAGATTGCCGATTTTGATCGCATATTCCTTCTGCTTGCCGGTCATCCGGTCAAAGCGAACAAGGCGCGCCCGGTTGCCTGCCGCAAATTCCGAAAGTCCGCCTACGGCGATCATCGCATCGAGCAGCGTCATATTCGCGCGGAACGGAATAGAAGCGGGCTTTTCCGTTGCGCCCACAATGCGCACCTGCTGCGAATAAGTGCCCGCAAAATTATCGACGATCACCGACACCAGCGGGTTCTGGATATATTCGGAGAGAACGAGTTTGATGTCCTGCGCCAACATCGTGGGCGTTTTGCCAACAGCAGGCATATCGGTGATGAGCGGCGTGGTGATACGTCCATCGGGGCGCACCTGCACTTTCGCCGACAATTCCGGGTTGCGCCACACAAAAACATTGAGCTGATCGAGCGGGCCGATAACATATTCCTCGCCCGGCCCTTCCTGCATCGCAACGAATGACGCAGGCGGAAGCTCTGCCCCGCTCTTTGCGGTTGCACATCCAGAAAGGGTCAGCGTCACCAGGCAAATGCCCAGTAAAGCCTTGGAATTACGCCCCGTTCCCATTTCTTGCATACCTCACAAGCCCCAGAAGCCACCCGAATAGCACGGATGCCCCCTCCAATTTGGAGTTTCTTTTGCCGGAAAGAGGTGAATATACCGTTAGGAACGTCTCGTTTCGACAGGCTGTTCGCGCCTGTGCCATTTTGGGTCAGGTGTTGAGCAGCATTTCACGGGCTGGCTCATGGCCCAAAAAGGCCGATGGGCTGGCTGATGCGCCATAGGCCCCCGCCATGAACACCGCCATGACGTCACCCTCTTCGGCCCGTGGCAGCGCCACCTGATCGCCAAGCCTATCCAGCGGTGTGCACAGGCAGCCAACCACATTTGCCTCTTCCGTTGGCGCGGCCCCAAATTGGGAAGCGACCGCCACCGGGTAGTTGCGCCGGACGACAGTGCCGAAATTGCCGCTGGCGGCGAGTTGATGGTGCAGGCCGCCATCGGTGACCAAAAACACTTCACCATGGCTCAGTTTCCGGTCGATGACCGTCGTGAGATAGACGCCGGCCTCTGCCACAAGATAGCGCCCCAATTCCATTGCAAAATCTGTTTGTTTAATAATATCATCACGTTGAGAGAGAAATCTCTCAAGGTTTTCACCAACAACACTCGTGTCTACTGGCTTGTCGCCCGGGAAATAGGGGACGCCCAGCCCACCGCCGAGATTGACAAAGGGCGGTGCGCGGCCAGCTTCATTGGCCAGTCGCGCAGCGAGCGCGATCGTTTGCGCCTGCGTGTCTGAAATCGCTTGCGCGTCGAGCGCCTGTGACCCGGCGAAAATGTGGAACCCGCGCCAATCGGCCCCTGCCCCGACAATCTCGCGAACGAGTGCGGGAACCCGCTCTGCATCGACGCCGAAGGGCTTTGCCCCACCACCCATGCGCATCCCTGAACCTTTGAGGTCAAAGTCTGGATTGACGCGCACTGCGAGCCTTGGCGTCCTCCCCAGCCGATCTCCGATCGCAAAGGCGCGGCGGGCCTCCGCCTCAGACTCAAGGTTGATGACAACATCTGCGCGTATGGCAGCTTCAAGCTCGCTCTCGCGCTTGCCCGGCCCTGCAAACGAAATGTGCTGCGCCCCTGAGGCAAGAGCAACCGCGACTTCCCCGCCAGATGCCACATCCAGCCCATCCACAATCCCCGCCATCGCATTGACGAGCGCGGGCAAAGGGTTAGCCTTGATAGCGTAGTGGATATGCAGATCGTCCGGCATCGCTTGCCGAAGTGCGGCTACGCGCTGGCGGATAAGCGCAAAATCATACACGAACAACGGCGTGCCGCCGGCCTGCGCAATCAGCGTATCAGCGCGCGCACCGCCGATCGTCAACCAGCCATCGGCCTGACCGAAACCCGGAGGAATTGAACCCATCGGCTTCATCAGGCCGCTCCTTCTAGTGTTGCAGATCGGATTGCTGCTCGATCAAGTTTTCCGTTCGGATTGCGTGGCAGGCCTTCGCACCACACAACGCGCTGCGGTTGCATAAAAGCAGGCAATTCACGCCGGAAATATTGCTCAAGCGCCTTGGCATGAGTGCCGTCTCCACGCGCAATCAGAAGGACTGCCTGCCCCAGTCGCTCATCTTCAACGCCCAACGCAACCGCTTCATTCGTCAGGCCGCTCGCAATTGCAACATCCTCAATTTCGGTGGGGCTGATGCGATTGCCCGCGCATTTAATCATCTCGTCATCACGGCCCACAAAATAGAGCAGCCCCTCAGCGTCGCGTCGCACCTTATCCCCCGACCAGACAGCCATGCCGCCATATTGCGACCAAATGGGGGCGGGCTTGAACCGCAGCGCCGTGCGCGCCGCATCTTGCCAATAGCCTTGCGCCACCAGCGGCCCGGCATGAACGAGTTCGCCGGACTCACCGACGCCTGCTTGCGCTCCATCCGCGCGCACCACCATGACCTCGGCAAAGGGAATTGCTTTGCCCATTGATGTCGGATGCGCCGCAACCAATGTGGGATCGAGATAGGTGGACCGGAACGCCTCGGTCAGCCCATACATGGGGAAAAGCGCGGCATTAGGGAACAGGGCCGTGAGCCGATTGACGAGTGGCACGCTAAGCGCCCCACCCGAATTGGTAAGCCGCCGCAGGCGCGCGGCCGTTTCGGGCGGCCATTCCGTCTCGCACAATTGTGTCCACAAGGGCGGCACCCCCGCAAGACTGGTGACGTCATGACGCTCAACCGCCTTCACCACATCACGCGCCGTCAGATAATCGAGCGGGATCACGGCCCCGCCCGCCGCCCAAGTGGAAAAGAGCTGGTTCTGCCCATAGTCAAAGCTCAGTGGCAACACGCCGAGCACACGATCCCCAGCCCCAAGCCGCAGATAATGCGCAACACTGATGGCACCAAGCCACAGGTTCGCATGGCTCAGCATCACGCCCTTGGGCCGTCCCGTAGACCCCGATGTGTAGAGGATGGCCACAAGGGCATCCACATCCGCGGCCGAGGCCTGGCACGGCGTCAACGTGGCGCTGAGCGCCTCCATTTTAGTATCGAGAACCACGCGGCAGGCGGCAGGCACGTCGGCATCAGCAAGCATTTTGGCGCGCGCATCAGCCGTCACCAGAAGATGCGCGCCGCTATCGGCAAGAATATGCGCGACCTGCGCGTGTTTCAGCATCGGGTTGACCGGCACGTGCACCAGCCCAGCCCGTGCCGCAGCCAGCGGCATGATGCAGGCAAGCCGCGTCTTGGGTAGCCAAGTCGCCACACGATCTCCGGGCGCAAGGCCCATATCGACAAGCGCCGCTGCCATTTGGCCAACCATCAACTCAAGCACTGCGTAAGAAATTATTTCATCACGCATGATAAGGGCGGCAGCATCGGGTGCACCGCAGCGCGGCAGATGGTCCAACGGACTTGCTGTCGGATTGGGGGATTGCACGAGTTTTCCTTTGGGCCCAATTCATCAAAAGGCCGGGCTAGCACAATGACGGTTAAAGGCGAGTTGTTTGAAACGATGGATGCAGCGATTGCCCGTGCGGGCGATACGCTTGCTGACGCGCGCCAGCCGCACCTCTTTGACCGGGCATCGTGGCTTCAACTCACCCAAATGCACATCCTGAAGAGTGCAAAGCCGCTCATCGCCTGTGCACATAAAGGGGATCAGTCGGCATGGTTATTCCTCCAAATAATTGAGAACAATAAAGCACAAGCTTTTGGAAGCTGGTATACATTGGGCTTTCGGCCCATATTTTCAGGCGCACTCGGAGAGGCCGAGGCCCGTGCGCTCCTGACTGACATGGCGCGCGCTTTGAAACCCCGGATCGGCACCATCACGCTTGCCCCGGTGCCCACTGACGACGGCAGCAGTGCTTTGATTGCCGAGGCGTTTCGCGCGGCAGGCTGGGTGCCGCAGATCACACCCAAAACCGGGCATTGGCATATGTCGGCCACCGGAAATTTTGACCAATTCTGGGCTGCCCGGCCCAAGCAGATGCGCAACACGCACGACCGGAAAGCGCGAAAATTTGCGATCACCACCGAAATTTACCCCCAGTGGAGCGACGATGCATGGCGCGCTTATGAAGAGGTTTATGCACAGAGCTGGAAGGGCGATGAGGGCTGCCCTGCCTTTCTGGAGGCACTTGCACGCCAGCAGGGCGCCGCAGGCACGCTACGCCTTGGCATCGCCCAATTTGAAGGGAGGCCGGTTGCTGCCCAGCTGTGGACCATCGACCAGAGCGGCGCGATCATCCACAAGCTCGCTTATTGCGAGGATGCGGCACATATGTCGCCGGGCACGATCCTGAGCGCGGCGCTGTTCCGCCATGTTATCGACGAAGATTGCGTGCGGCAGATCAGCTACGGAACGGGCGATGATCGATACAAAAGCGACTGGATGGACCAGCGTGAGCAGCTCAATCTCATTGAGCTATGGAACCCAACCTATATTTCTGGGCTTGTCGGGATTGCAAAGTTGCTTACGAGCCGGTTCATCAACGCCCTGAAACCACAAAGGCAGGATTGAGCCGTGTATCAAGACCGTGAAACCACTGAAAATGAGTTGCGGGAACTTCTGTCTGACGTGCTGGGCATTGCCCAGGCACGCACCCAGGAATTTGATAATTCAACTGAATTGTTCGGCGCACTGCCAGAGCTTGATTCCATGGCGGTCGCCAATCTGCTGACCGAGCTTGAAGACCGGATGGAAATCAGCATCGATCCCGATGAGGTGGATGGCGATATGCTCGGCACCTTTGGCGGGCTGGTCGATTTCGTTTCGGCAAAGCTCGCCCGGTGAATTTTGAGACGCAATGGAGGGCGGGACACCCTGTTTTCCACAATGTTTCAAATCAAGAGAATATCCTTTTGATATTGCTTCCTCTTTTTGAGGATTCAAATCGACTGCGCAAGCCTGTTATCGATGCGATGCATATGCTGTCCACCCGTGGAATAGGCTGCGCCCTGCCCGATCTTCCCGGCTGTGGAGAGAGTCTTTTTGGCGCTGATGCGCTTACGCTGAACCAGCTGCGAGAGGCCGCAATAGCCGTGGCAGGTGAGATGGCCTGCAACGACAAGGCACTCTTTGTGGCGTCGTTTCGTTCGGCCTGCCTGTTTGACATCATACCCGGCGCGCGTGGCCTTTGGCGGCTTGCGCCTGAAAATGGCGACAAGCTGATACGAACGCTGCTGCGCACTGGCGATGGCCGTCTGGATGATCCCCGGCACCGCTTTGTTGCGGGCCAGTATCTTCCATCGGCTTTTGTGGACGAACTCTCGGCTGCGACGGTAGACAGCAACCTTGTGCCACGGGTGGTTCGGCTGGCGTCTGATCGCGCAGACGCCGACTTCAAATTTGAAGGAAGCCCCTTGTGGCGGCGCAGCGAACCAAGCGAGGATATACCATTTTCTCAGCATATTGCTGACGACATCTCCCACTGGATTGAAACGTGCGCCGCTTCCTGAATTTTGATTGCCTCGGCGCGCGGCTTGCAGCCACGCTGGACGACGCGGCCGGTGATGCCGGGTTGTTGATCGTCTCTGGCGGCAATGAAATCCGCGCCGGCGCGCATCGCGGCATGGCCCGACTGGCCATGGATATGGCCGCGACGGGCTATCCCGTTTTTCGTTTCGATCGGCGCGGCGTTGGAGACAGCGAAGGCACGAATGGCGGATTTGAGGCATCGGGCGATGACATAGCGGCCGCGATCAGCGCCTTTCGTGCCGCCTGCCCCGCGCTTCGCCGCATCATCGCCTTTGGCAATTGCGACGCCGCGACCGCTTTGCTTCTTCATCAACCAGCCGGGCTGGACGGGCTTGTTCTTTCAAATATCTGGGCCATCGAAGCAACCGACGATTTGCCTCCGCCTGCGGCAATAAAGGCGCGCTACCTGGAACGTTTGAAAGACCCAAAGGCATGGCGGCGGCTGATGACGGGCGCGATCAATCTCAGAAAGCTCGCATCGGGCCTTGTAAAGCTCGTGATGCGTCGTGAGGCATCCACGCTTGAGACAAGGCTGGCGAACGCCATGGCACAGGCTCCATACCCCGCCCACCTCCTGCTCGCCCGCCGCGACACAACGGCAATTGCCTTTGCGGCGGCGTGGCAAGGAGACGCCTTTGCAATAGCCCGTCAGTCGGGTTTGTATGAAGTCACGATGCTCGACAGCGCCGCCCACAGCTTTGCCAGCCGCGCCGATTATGCCGCGCTGAAATCCACGCTGCTCGGCAGTTTAGGCCGCGCTTGACGCTTTCGCCGCGAAATCGGCGTGGGCCAGAAAGCGCTCCGCATCAAGCGCCGCCATACAGCCCATACCGGCTGCCGTAACGGCCTGACGATAAATCTTGTCCGTCACGTCACCGGCTGCGAAAACGCCCGGAATATTGGTCAGCGTGCTGCCCTTGTCCACCAGCAGATAGCCTTCCGCATCCATTGGCAGATGGCCAACGAAGATGTCTGTCGCAGGCTTGTGGCCAATGGCGACAAACGCGCCTTCCGTTTCGATGTGCGACATTTCACCGGTCACAGTGTCGCGCAGATCAACGCCAACCACCACCTCAGGGGCTCCGCCACCAACGAAGCGCTCGACCGCCTTGTTCCAGAGCACTTTGATGTTCGGATGCGCGAACAGACGCTCCTGAAGGATCTTTTCCGCGCGCAAGCCGTCACGGCGGTGGATGAGCGTCACGTCAGGGCTGTGGTTGGTGAGGTAAAGCGCCTCTTCCACCGCTGTATTGCCGCCGCCGATCACCACAACCTTTTTGCCGCGATAGAAAAAGCCGTCACACGTCGCGCAAGCTGAAATGCCTTTGCCCTGCAATACGGCCTCACTCTCGATGCCAAGCCACTTGGCCTGCGCGCCGGTTGCAATGACCAGCGTCTCGGCGAGGTAAATATCGCCGCTATCGCCGGTCAGCTTGAACGGCCGCTGCGAAACGTCAACTTCGGAGATGATGTCCCACATCATCTTGGTGCCGACGTGCTCGGCTTGTGCCTGCATTTCTTCCATGAGCCACGGACCCTGGATGACATTGCGAAAGCCGGGATAGTTTTCAACATCAGTGGTGATGGTCAACTGCCCGCCGGGCTGAAGCCCTTGAACCACAATTGGCTGCAACCCTGCGCGCGCACCATAAATGGCGGCGGAAAGACCCGCCGGGCCGGAACCGAGGATAAGCATACGGGTATGATGAGTCGTTGCCATTGAACCTGTTTTTCTAAAATCTGGGTGAACTTGCCTTCGCCATATGGCGCACATGGCCATGATTGCAATGGGCCATGCGCCTGTTTCACAGCCGTAAAATTAAACATCTCCAACATGGGTCGGAGGGCTGGCAGAGAGGCAGGAATTATGCCATGAAATGCATCCAAGAAAGCGGGCGTAAATGGCTGCAAATAACACCGTTCACATCGTCGATGATGACATCAATGTCCTCGACTCCACTAAGTTATTGATAAGATTGCTTGGTCACGATGTGTCTGCTTGGAATTCGCCCGCCGACTTTCTCAATCAGGCCAGTATTGGGCCGGAGGATCTCATCCTTCTTGACCTGCGGATGCCGGACTATGATGGCTTCAGCGTTTTTCGACAGTTGCGCGCGTCGGGGCGCCCCAATCAGGCGATCCTGATGACAGGCCATGGCGATAGTGACCTTGAAATCGAAGCTTATTCGCTTGGCATCTGCGCCATTCTGCACAAGCCCTTCAGCGAAGATGATCTGGTCGTTGCGATACAAAGCGCGCGCGCCACTGCCAATTCCGGTCAGTAATCCCCTTTCCGACGCTGCAATAATTTCAGGACCATGAAAATGCACGATTCCGCAACAAAGCCTGCTGTGCTTGTCACTGGAGGCGCGGGCTATATTGGCAGCCATGCCGTGCTTGCGCTGCAGGAGAGCGGCTGGCCGGTCATCGTGATCGATAACCTCACTACCGGCTTTCGCTGGGCAATCCCGGATGGCGTTACGCTGATTGAAGGCGATGTGGGCGATATGGAGCTGCTCGCCAGGATTTTCAAAACGCACAATATCCGCGCAATCATGCATTTTGCGGGGTCAATCATCGTGCCGGAGTCGGTTGAAAACCCACTGAAATATTATGCGAACAACACCGCCAACACACGCAACCTGCTGGCGGCTGCCGTTGAAGCCGAGATCCCGCATTTCATCTTTTCGTCCACGGCCGCGACTTACGGCACTCCAGACAAGGTGCCCGTGTCGGAAGAGACACCCCAAAAGCCGATCAACCCCTATGGGATGTCAAAATTGATGAGCGAGCTCATGCTCGCAGACATTGCCAGGGCACACCCCATCAATTTCTGCGTGTTGCGCTATTTCAACGTGGCGGGGGCTGATCCGCAGGGTCGCACGGGCCTGTCGACCGCAGGCGCCACCCACCTCATCAAGGTGGCAGTCGAAGCCGCACTCGGCCAGCGTGACCATGTGAGCGTGTTTGGCACGGACTATGCGACGCCAGATGGTACGGGTGTTCGGGACTATATTCATGTGTCTGATCTGGCCGCGGCGCACGTCCTTGCGCTGGAGGCGCTCGTGGCTTCGCCAGACGAAAGCATGACCATGAACTGTGGCTATGGCCAAGGCTTTTCCGTCAACCAGGTGCTCGATGCCGTGGACCGTGCCGCAGGCGTAACGATCAGCCGCCGCATTGAGGGCCGACGCGCTGGCGATCCTGATGCCGTGATCGCTGACAATAGCAAAATCCTGGCGCGCCTCCCATGGAAACCTCGCTATCAGGATCTTGATTTGATCGTGCGCCATGCCCTTGCATGGGAGCAACAACTTCAAGCGCGCCGAAACTAGCGAATAGTGGCGCGGGCCTTGAACCATGGCCCCAGACGCGAAATTGCCTCTTCGATGAGCGGGGTGGAGACGGCAAAGCTGAAGCGCACGAAGTGATGCCCCTCCACCGGATCAAAATCTACGCCTGGCGCTGTGGCTACGCCGGTATCACGCAGAATATCCTTGCACAGCGCCAAACTGTCGTCCGTCAGATGGCGCACATCGGCATAGATGTAAAAGGCCCCATCCGGCGGCGCGATCCTTGTCAGCCCCATGGCTGGAAGCGCTGCAAGCAACAGCTCGCGGTTGCGGGCATAGGTGCGGATATGCCCTTCAAGCTCCTCGCGACACCCAAAGGCCGCAAGCCCTGCGTGTTGCGCCAATGATGGCGGTGTCAGGAACAGATTGCCCATCCGCGCGCGGGCGGCTCCCACAAGATCCGGCGGCACGACGAGCCAGCCCAGACGCCAGCCTGCCATGCTGAAATATTTGGAGAAGCTGTTGACGATGAGCGCGTCAGAAGCGTGTGTGAGCATCGAGCCTGCGGGTGCACCGTAGCTCAACCCGTGATAGATTTCATCTGACACGATGCGGATTCCGCGCTGGCTGCAGATGGCGGCAATTTCCGCCAGTTCACCATCGGGGATGATGGTGCCGGTCGGGTTGGCCGGGCTGGCGACAATGAGCCCATCAGGCGCATCGGGCATTTCTACCAAGGCGCGCGCGGTAATCTGAAAGCGTTGCTCAGGCCCGCACGGCACCTCGACGGGTTCGATATACATCGCCTTTAGCGTGTTGCGATATGCCACATAACCGGGCCGTGCGATGGCGACGCGCGCGCCCGGCGCGAACAAGCAGGATAGCGCCAACACAAGCGCCGGGGATGCACCACAAGTCAGCACCACCTGCTCAGGATCGATAGCGACGCCAAAGCCTTCGGCATAATGCTGGGCTATCCGCGCTTTCAGGGCCGGATTTTCCCAATAGCCCATGGGGTCGCTATCAAGAATATGGTGCGCGGTGGCAATGGCTGCCGCAGGCGCTCCGGTTGATGGCTGGCCGAACTCCATATGAATGACGTCGCGCCCGCTTGCGGAAAGCTGGTGCGCAAGACGGCTGATGGAAATCGCGTGAAAAGGCTCAACATTTGCAATCATGTCCGCTTGCTAGAGTGCCGCAGTCAGCGCGGCAATGGGCAGTGCATGATCTTCCTGCATAGATTTTCTCGATCCACACTGAGGAGGAAGAAGTCGGCTGGCGTCCATTGCTGCCAGCGGGCCTTCGGGGCCGACATCCGGCCAGCCTATTAAGCCTATGTCGACCAGTCCGGCGTCAACGCAGCCGCCCACTGACGCTCTCACTTGGTGTCATGTGACAATTCTAACGCGACCACCTCACTCACTGCACGAGCGGACCATCCGCCGTCACCAGATCAAGCCCGATAATTTCCGCCTGTCCAGCAAGGATCGCCAGATATTGCGCCACCGCGCGCCGCCAGCTTGCCTCTTCCAGATAAGCCGCGATCTTGTCTTCCACGAGTTCAAAGGGAAGCTGACGGCCTTCCAGCCTGCGCCCTGCCCGAATGACATGAACACCAAAGCGCGTCTTGACGGGATCAGGGCATAGTGCGCCTTCCGCAAGCGCGAATAACGCCTCTTCAAAGGGGGCCACAGTCTGGCCCGGTCCGATCTGACCGAGATTGCCCCCCTGCTCTTTTGAAGGACAGGCAGAATGTTCACGGGCAAGATCAGCGAATGACGCAGGGTCATTTTGCAACTTGCGGATCACCCCGCGGGCATCGCCCGTCGCCAGCCCATAAGCAAACTTGTCGTCGGGTGAAGCCGCGAACAATATGTGCTCTGCCTCCACCAGCGGCGGAGATGCAAAGCGCGCTTTATGCTGCTCATAATAACGCCGCGCCGTCGCTTCATCTGCTTGCGGCGTTTTAACTTCGCGTTCGAGCAACGCCTCGATCCGCGCATCTTCATCCGCCAGCAGGCGACCATCCTCTCCCGCCAGTTCGCCCGGAGAAACGCCCAGCCGATCCGCTTCATCGAGCAGCAATTGTCGCATTACCAGTGCTTCAGCCGCGGCCTGCCACGCGGCCTCGGCATTTGGCGCGGGGTGGTTTTGTGCTTCAGCGGCGATGGCAGCCGTCGATATTTCCCGGCCATTTACGCGAACCGCATCCCCCCCCTCAGCCATTGCGCGCCGCCAACTTGCGTGATCGCACAACCTGATAGCCCGGCCGCCAGACGTAGCGGATTGGCGCAGACAACATATGCACGAGCCGCGTAAACGGGAAGAGCAGCAGAATCGTCATACCCAGCACCAAGTGCAGTTTGAACACCGGTGCGGCATCTCGCACAAACTCGGCAGAGCCGGACTGGAAGGTGAAAATGCCCTGTGCCCAAGTCATGAAGCGGACCATTTCGTGCCCGTCGAGATGGTTCATGGACACGGGGATTGTGGCCAAGCCCAGCACCAACTGCACCCAAAGCAGGATGAGAATAAGAATGTCGCTGAAGCTGGAAGTCGCACGAATACGCGGATCTGTGAGGCGGCGGTGCAGCAACAGGCTGGCCCCGGCAAAGGCGAGAACGCCTGCCACACCGCCCGCGACGATTGCCAATATCTGCTTTGCGCCATGGGGTATGCCCAGCGCGTCGAAGAGCGCAATCGGCGTCAACAAGCCGACGAGATGGCCAAAGAAGATGACCAGCGCCCCGGCGTGGAACAACACCGAGCCCCAGATGAGCTGCTTGCGGCGCAACAGCTGGCTTGACCCGGACCGCCAGCTATAAGGCTCTCGATCATAACGGAAAACAGACCCCAAGGCGAGCACGGCGAGCGCGATATAGGGGTAGATGCCAAACAGCAGGTGGTTGAAGAAATCAGCCATGTCAAAGGCTCCCGGCTGCAATGGGTGCAGCCTCTTTGGGGTCAAGGAAGCGGCTCACCATCGCCTGTGCCTGAGGGCAGGCTGACGTGTCAGAGGGAGCCGCTGGGGCCATGCCCCCGAAGGTGATCTCCTGATCTTCCCACGCGGCATCAAGGGCGGCGAGATCATTCACGTCTTCCACAGGCTCTGCGATGGCATCGGCCTCACGTGCGGTCCCTGTCAGGTCACACAAGATCGCGAGGATCGCGGCATAACCCGTCCCGCGCCGCTCCAGCCGATCCGCCAGCAGGGCAAGGATGGCGCCTGGTTCTGACAGTTCGGCCAACGCCGCCTCGGTGGGTAATGTCGAGCAATATTCAAGAAAGAGCGGCAGGTAATCGGGCAATTCGTTGCTCGCCGGGTCAAGCCCTGCGGCGAGATAGCGATCCCGCAAATCGACCATCGCCTGCCCACGGTCCCGGCTTTCACCATGGACGTGCTCAAACAGGAGAAGGCAATGCTGTCGGCCCCTATCGAACACCTCCACATAATGTTCTTGGGACGCCAGCAACTCCCCCCCCGATAGCTGGAGGATCAGCGGATCAAGCTGACGCAACTGCACCGCGTTGAGCAGCCCTTCAGCCTTGATTGCTGAACGAATATCGGGGATCGCCGCCCGCAAAGCCTCATCTGGATAATGAAGCAGCGCCGAGAGTGCGCGCAGTGTCACGCTCATGACAGCACCTCCGTTGGCGTCTGCAATTTCTTGCGCGCGGGAGCTCCGAACAGGTTGGGGCGCGTTTCCCCGCCGGAGCAACCATTGCCGAACGAGAAGCCACACGATCCCTTCTCATCATACATATCCTCGGCATCCTCACGGTGGCCGGTCGGGATGACGAAGCGATCCTCGTAATTGGCGATTGCCATCACGTGATACATCTCCTCAATCTGCGCAGGCGTCAGTCCTACCGCGTTTGCTATTCCCGCATCGATGACGCCATCGACGGTCTTCGCCCGCATATAGCCGCGCATCGCCAGCATCCGCTCAAGGCAGGCCGCAATCGGCTCCTCGTCACCCGCCGTCAGCAAGTTGGCCAGATATTTGAGCGGAATACGCAGTGACCGCACATCGGGCATATTGTTGTTGACCGCAATCTGCCCGGCGCTTGCTGCGCTGCTGATCGGCGAGAGTGGTGGCACATACCAGACCATGGGCAGCGTGCGATATTCAGGATGAAGCGGGAACGCGACCTTCCACTCCATCGCCATCTTCCAGACGGGGGAATGGCGCGCAGCCTCAAGCCAGGCCTCTGGCACGCCATCCTTGCGCGCCTGCGCAATGACGGCGGGATCATTGGGATCAAGGAAAATGTCGAGCTGCGCCTGATACAGATCTTCGACATTTTCAGCGGACGCCGCCTCTTCTATGCGGTCGGCATCATAAAGCATCACGCCGAGATAGCGGATGCGGCCCACGCAGGTCTCAGAACATACCGTAGGCTGGCCCGCCTCAATGCGCGGATAACAGAAGATGCACTTTTCCGATTTGCCTGTTTTCCAGTTGTAGTAAATCTTCTTGTAGGGGCAGCCTGACACGCACATCCGCCAGCCCCGGCATTTTTCCTGATCGATCAGAACGATGCCGTCTTCCTCGCGCTTATAGATCGACCCAGCCGGGCACGCTGCCACACAGGTGGGGTTAAGGCAGTGCTCACACAGCCTTGGCAGATACATCATGAAAGTGTTTTCAAACTGCCCGTAAATGTCCTTCTGGACGCCTTCAAAATTATAGTCGGCCGAGCGTTTTGAAAATTCACCGCCCAATATTTCTTCCCAGTTCGGCCCCCAGTTGATCTTCTCCATCTGCTGGCCACTGATGAGTGAGCGCGGACGCGCCGTGGGGAAGGCTTTGCTTTCCTTCGCCTGCTGGAGATGCGCATAATCGAAGGTGAACGGCTCATAATAGTCGTCAATCTCAGGAAGGTCGGGATTGGCGAATATCTTCGACAGCAGCCGCCATTTTCCACCCATGCGGGGCTTGAGGCGTCCGCCCTTCACATCCCAGCCGCCGTTCCAGCGCTTCTGGTTTTCCCAATCCTTGGGATAGCCGATACCGGGCTTTGTCTCGACATTGTTGAACCAGGCATATTCCATCCCTTCTCGGCTGGTCCAAACATTCTTGCACGTCACCGAACAGGTGTGGCAGCCGATGCACTTGTCAAGATTGAGCACCTTGCCGATTTGCGCGCGGACTTTCATTCTGCTGCCTCCAGCTGGCCCATAGGCCCTTCAAGCCAGTCGACCTTGTCCAGCCGACGCACGATCACGAATTCGTCGCGGTTGGAGCCAACCGTGCCGTAATAATTAAACCCGTAGCTTTGTTGCACATAGCCGCCGATCATGTGTGTCGGCTTCAGGATGGCGCGCGTTACGGAATTGTGGATGCCCCCACGCTGGCCCGTAAGTGGGGATCCGGGCACGTTCACGATCTTCTCTTGCGCGTGATACATGAAGAGAGTCCCTTCTTTCATGCGCTGCGAAACGACCGCGCGGGCAACGAGCGCGCCATTGGTGTTGAAGGCTTCTACCCAGTCATTGTCGACAATCCCCGCCTTTGCGGCGTCGATTTCCGACATCCACACAATCGGCCCGCCACGCGACAGCGTGAGCATCAGCTGGTTGTCGGTATAGGTAGAGTGGATGCCCCATTTCTGGTGTGGTGTGATGAAGTTCAGGATGACGTGCTCCTGCCCTTCTGCCTTGTCGAGCATCGGCTTGACCGCCTTGGTGTCAATGGGCGGACGGTAAACGCAAAAGCCCTCGCCAAAGGCGCGCATCCACAAATGATCCTGATAGAGCTGCTGACGCCCAGTGAGCGTGCGCCAAGGGATCAGCTCATGCACATTGGTGTAGCCCGCATTGTAGCAGACGTGCTCGCTTTCCAGCCCCGACCATGTTGGCGAGGAAATGATTTTGCGAGGTTGGGCCTGAATGTCCCGGAAGCGGATCTTTTCATCTTCCTTGGGCAGCGCCAGATGCGTGTGATCTCGCCCGGTGAATTTGGAAAGCGCACTCCATGCCTTCACCGCCACCTCGCCATTGGTTTCGGGCGCAAGGCTGAGGATAACTTCGGCGGCATCAATGGCGCTGTCGATCCGTGCGGCACCTGCTGTCGCGCCCTCCCCGCCCACTGTGCCGTTAAGCTTGCGGAGCAGTTCAACCTCATGCTCGGTGTTCCAGCCGATCCCCTTGCCGCCATTGCCCAGCTTATCGAGCAGCGGCCCAAGTGCGGTGAAGCGGTTGAAGAGATTGGGGTAGTCACGCGTCACCACGGTGACATTGGGCATGGTCCGCCCTGGCACCGGCTCTGTCTGACCCTTGCCCCAATCCTCCACATCAAATGGCTGGGCGATTTCACCTGCGGTATCGTGCAGGATAGGGGTGAGCACAACATCTTCCTCCACGCCAAGCACTTCTGGCGCGACTTCGGAAAACTTTTTGGCAATCGCCTTATAGATTTCCCAGTCGGACTTTGATTCCCAAACCGGGTCCACCGCTGCGGACAGCGGATGGATGAAGGGATGCATATCGGACGTATTGAGATCATCCTTCTCATACCAGCTGGCGGTCGGCAGGACGATGTCTGAATAGACGCAGGTCGTCGACATACGGAAATCGAGCGTCACGAGCAGGTCAAGCTTTCCCTGCGGCGCATCATCATGCCAGACCACATCCTGCGGCTTGACCGCACCTGTTTCTCCCAAGTCCTTGCCCTGCACGCCATGCTGCGTGCCCAGCAGATGCTTGAGGAAATATTCATGCCCCTTGCCCGATGATCCCAGCAGGTTCGAGCGCCAGACAAACATATTGCGCGGCCAGTTGGCAGGATCATCCGGGTCACGGCACGACATTTCGAGTGCCCCGGATTTCAACCCTTGAGCGACATAGTCCTTCGCGTCCATGCCAGCCGCCTTCGCGGCTTTGGCGACCTCCAGCGGATTGGTCTTGAGTTGCGGCGCACTCGGCAGCCACCCCATGCGCTCAGCACGAACATTATAGTCGATGAGTGCGCCTGACCAATCTCCCTTTGGCGCGGTGGGAGAGAGGATTTCTTCCACCTCAACCGTCTCGTAACGCCACTGGTCAGTATGCGCATAGAAGAAGCTCGTCGAGTTCATATGACGCGGCGGGCGCCCCCAATCGAGCGCAAAGGCCAGCGGCTGCCAGCCTGTTTGCGGGCGTAATTTTTCCTGCCCCACATAATGCGACCAGCCCCCGCCCGACTGGCCAACGCAACCACACATCACCAGCATATTGATGATGCCACGATAGTTCATGTCCATGTGGAACCAGTGGTTCAGCCCGGCCCCCAGAATGACCATCGACTTGCCTTTGGTCGCTTCCGCATTCGACGCGAATTCGCGTGCCACGGTAATAATCTGCTCGGCGGGAACGCCGGTGATCCGCTCGGCCCAGGCGGGCGTATATGGCACGTTGTCCGTGTAATCGCGGCTCACATGATCGCCACCAAGCCCCCGATCGAGGCCATAATTGGCGCAAAACAGGTCAAACACCGTCGCGACAAAGGCCTTGCCGTCCTTCAATGAAAGCTCGCGCACGGGCACGTGCCGCTTGAGCACATCGGGATGATCGGTGCCTTTGAAATGATCGTGCTCGCGATTGCCGAAATAGGGGAAGCCAACTTCCAGAACCTCGTCATGGTCGCGGTCGAGGATTGATGTCATCCGCAGTTTGACGTCGCGCCCTTGGCCATCCCTTTCCTCAAGGTTCCATTTGCCTTCATCGCCCCAGCGGAAGCCCGCAGAACCAAGCGGGGCGACCAGTTCGCCACTCGCATCGTCAAAAGCTACAGACTTCCATTCGGGATTGGCCTTCTCTCCCAGATTGCCCTTGAGGTCTGACGCGCGCAGCAACCGCTCTGGAACGAGCACGCCGTCTTTCTCAACGAGCCGGACCAGCATGGGAAAGTCACTGTAGCGGCGGCAATAATCCTCAAAATACTCAACCTGTCGATCAAGATGATATTCGCGCAGGATGACATGGCCAATCGCCATTGCGAGCGCGGCGTCGGTGCCCTGTTTGGGGTTGAGCCACAGATCGGCAAATTTAGTGGCCTCGGCATAATCGGGCGACACCACGGAAACCTTGGCTCCACGATAGCGCGCCTCGGTCATGAAGTGCGCATCTGGCGTGCGCGTTTGCGGCACGTTGGAGCCCCACAGCATGATGAAGCCCGCATTATACCAGTCGGCACTTTCGGGAACGTCCGTCTGCTCGCCCCATGTCATCGGCGAAGACGGCGGCAGATCGCAATACCAGTCGTAGAACGACATACAGGGGCCGCCGAGCAACGAGAGATAACGCGAGCCCGCCGCATAGCTCACCATCGACATGGCGGGGATCGGCGAAAAGCCGATGATGCGGTCTGGCCCGTGCGTCTTGGCTGTATAAGCGTTGGCCGCCGCGATGATCTCGGTCACCTCCTCCCAATCGGCGCGGATAAAGCCGCCGTGACCGCGGATCGAGGTGTAATGCTTACGCTTGGCGGGGTCTTCAACGATCGACGCCCAGGCCGCCACCGGTGTCATGGATTTGCGCGCTTCACGCCACAACCGCACCAGCCGCGAGCGGATGAGCGGATATTTGAGCCGCTGGGCGGAATAAATATACCAGCTGTAGCTCGCTCCGCGCGGACAGCCGCGTGGCTCGTGATTGGGCAGGTCAGGCCGCGTGCGTGGATAATCGGTCTGCTGGGTTTCCCAAGTGATGATCCCGCCCTTGACGTAAATCTTCCACGAGCAGCTTCCCGTGCAATTCACGCCATGGGTGGACCGCACGATCTTGTCGTGCTGCCAACGCTTGCGGTAACCGTCTTCCCAGTCACGCGCCTCGCTGGTGGTAAGGCCGTGGCCTTCAGAAAACGTTTCGCGCTTGCGGTTGAAGAACGTCAGGCGATCAAGAAGCTGGCTCATTTCACTAACTCTTTTCAGGCGGTTGCAAGCGTTGCGGGTTTGCCGCGTTCGATGTCGTGGAGCAGACCGCCCCGGCGGGTGTAGGCAAACCACGTCAACGCAGCACAACTGGCGTAGAAGGCGAGGAAGCCAATCAGGGCTGGCAGCGGTGATCCGGTCGCCGCAATCGCGCTACCGAAGCTCTTCGGGATGAAGAACGCCCCATAAGCGGCAATGGCAGAAGTGAAGCCGACAATGGCTGCCGATTCCTTCTCGGATTGACGACGCTGCTGCTCTGCGTTCAATTCCGGCATCAGACGCGGAATTTCGCTGCGCATGATCGCCGGGATCATCTGGAAGGTCGATGCATTGCCCACCCCTGTCACGAAGAACATGAAGATGAACGTGCCGAGGAAGCCCCAGAAACTGCCCACCTCAAGGAAGTGGATAACGCCAACCACGCCCAGCATCATGAACACGAACACCCAGAAAGTGACGCGCGCACCACCCCAACGATCGGAAACCCAGCCCGTCGCAGCCCGGCTGGCGGCGCCGACAAGCGGACCGAGGAATACATATTGGAGCACGTTCACATCCGGGAATTGCTGCTTGGCAAGCAAGGGCAGACCAGCTGAAAAGCCGATGAACGAGCCAAATGTGCCGGTGTAGAGCCAGCACATCAGCCAGTTGTGCTTGCGCTGGAAGATAATGGCCTGTTCAGCAAAGCTTGCCTTGGCGTCGGCAATGTCATTCATGCCAAACCAGGCGAGCAGCGTTGCGGCGATGATGAAGGGCACCCAGATGAAGCCCGCATTTTGGAGCCAGAGCTGCCCACCGTCTTTGGTGGGAAGCGGATCCCCGCCCAGCGCGCCAAACACGCCCGCGGTGATGACAAGCGGCACCGCAAACTGCATCACCGAAACGCCCAGATTGCCAAGACCGGCATTGAGCGCCAGCGCATTGCCCTTTTGCGCCTTGGGGAAGAAAAAGCCGATGTTCGACATGGATGAGGCAAAATTGCCGCCACCAAAGCCGCACAGCAGCGCCAGCACAAGGAAGATAACATAGGGCGTTTCCGGGTTCTGCACCGCATAGCCGATGCCGAAGGCCGGAATGAGGAGCGTCGCCGTGCTCAGCGTCGTCCACAGCCGTCCACCGAAGATCGGCACCATGAAGCTGTAGAAGATACGGAATGTCGCTCCAGAAAGGCCCGGCAATGCTGCCAGCCAGAACAACTGGTCGGTCGTATAGTCAAAGCCGATCAGCGGCAGCTTTGCGACCACCATGGACCACACCATCCAGACCGAGAAGGCCAGCAGAAGCGCGGGGATGGAGATATAAAGGTTGCGCCGCGCGATACGCTCGCCGGTCGTATCCCAAAACTCCTTGTCTTCAGGGCGCCAGTCATCCAGCACTTTATCTGTATCCATAGGGCCGTGCTTGGCCTCCACATGGATGTCAGCCATTTCGGGGAATTGGGGCAGCGAACGCGCGTCAATGCCGCTGGCCTTCTGTTCCATCTGGCGCACCGCCAGATGCATCCAGCCAAGCGCAATACCCACGAGCGCAAACAGCACCATGAAGCAGCTTGTCCAGATGCCCGTAAGGTCGCTCACAGCACCAAACACGATGGGCAGAACGAAACCGCCCAGCCCACCGACCATGCCGACCATGCCCCCAACCGAACCGACGTGATCGGGATAATAGACCGGGATGTGCTTATAGACCGCCGCCTTGCCCAGCGACATGAAGAAGCCAAGCACGAACACGGTGATGACGAAGGGCGCCAGGCTCATCGAGGTCGACAAGTGGATGTCGCCCTTGATGCCGTGGATTACATAATCGGTTGACGGGTAGCTGAGCATGAAGAGCAGCAGCAGCGACACGCCAAAGGTTGTGTACATGATCTTGCGTGCGCCGTAGCGGTCAGACAGGATGCCACCATAAGCGCGGAACAGGCTTGCCGAGAGCGAGAAAGTGGCTGCCAAAATTCCCGCCACTTCCACATCAACACCGTAGACGCCGATGAGATATTTCGGCAGCCACAGCGCCAGCGCGACAAATGCGCCGAACACAAAGAAATAATAGAGCGAGAAGCGCCAGACCTGCTGGTGGCGCAGCGGCTCCAGCTGATCTTTCAGGCTGCGCGGTGCTGCACCACTTGCCTTGCGCGCGGCAAAATCAGGGTCATCCTTTGCAAAGATGAAGAATATGACCGCCATGATGGCGAGCGCGCCCGCCCATATCTGCGCGACGGCAGTCCAGCCGAACGCGACCATGACGAAGGGGGCGCCAAATTTGGTGACGGCCGCGCCAACGTTACCCATGCCAAAAAAGCCGAGCGCGGTGCCCTGCTTTTGCTGCGGATACCATTTGGAGACATAGGCGACGCCGACCGCGAAGCCCCCGCCCGCAAGCCCCAGCCCCAAGGCGGCAACCAGCATCCCGCCATAGCTGCTCGCGTGGGAGAGGAGAAAGGTTGAGATAGCTGATGCCAGCATGGTGAGCGGAAAAACGATCCGCCCGCCATATTGATCCGTCCAGATGCCGAGGAAGATGCGCACCAGCGATCCCGTCAGGATCGGTGTGCCAACCAACAGGCCGAATTGCGTATCGTTGAGGCCCAGTTCGCTTTTGATCTGGATCCCGATGATCGCGAAAATCGTCCAGACGGCAAAGCAAACCGTGAAGGCGAATGTGCTGAGGCCAAGCGCGCGATTTTGTTGCGCAGTGGATACCGAAACCATTTCAATCCCCCTCATGGGTAGATGAGTGTGGCGTTTGGATCACCAATTTATGGCGGGATTTTTCTTGACCTGAATCAACCGATGTTGGTCTGCAGCCGCAAAATCGACATGGACTGATCCAAATCAGTTCATGTCAACAGGCTCACGCAAGCAAGTGATTGATAAATATCAATCAGCCCCTAGAAGTCAGTGTTAGAGATCAGGGGAATGTCGAATGAGGCCTGCAGAAAAGCCTGAAATTGCTGCACTTCCGTTGTTCACATCGATGGGTGCGGAGCAGCGCGAGCGGATTTTCGCGGCCTCCTTCCTTCAGGTTTTTCCGCCCATGTTGACGCTGTTCGAACACGAGCAGCGACCCGATTTTCTGCATATATTGGTTGATGGCATGGTGGAGCTGTTCACGACCAATGGCGACCGTGAAACCACCATGGCGCTCATCCGCCCGGTGCGCAGCTTCATCCTCGCCGCCGCCTATATCGATCAGCCCTATCTTATGTCGGCACGCACGGTCGTGGCGTCGCGCATCATGCTGATCCCTGCCCCACTCATCCGGCAGGTCATTGATGAAGACCGCGCACTTATGCGCGGCGCAATGACTGAATTGTCGATCGGCTTTCGCCAGTTCGTGCGCGCGCTCACCGATATGAAGCTGCGCCAGTCGGTTGAGCGACTTGGCAATTTTCTGCTGGAAGAAAGTGGTGCCCTTAACAATGTATCACAATTCGAGTTGCCGGTTGAAAAGCGCACCCTCGCATCGCTGCTTGGCATGACGCCGGAAAATCTATCGCGGGGCATTGCCGTTCTTGGGCAGCACGGTGCCACTATTTCTGGCAACAGCGTGCGCATTACGGACCGCGCAAAGCTGGAAACCTTTGCGCGGCCCGATGCAATTTTGAGCGAGGATTTCTAGGGTCGATCGCGGGCGTTATGGGGCTTGCCCATTCCAACCCCCATCAACCCTCAAAATGCGTAGCGCAATCCAACGCTCCCGCTCATGCGCGCGTCCTCGCCATGCCCGATCATGGCGTGGCCGGAGAAGTTGAGGATTGCGCGCTTGCCAAGGCCAATATCGAGATCCAGCCCAAGCCGCCCCCAATCTTCGCGACGACTGGGCGCAACTGCCGCAAACGTTGCCGCACCAATTATTGTGCCTGAAAGCGCAGCCTGCGCCCGATCAAAGCGATGGACCCATTCCCCCGATGCCTGGAGCTTGAACTTGTCTGTCACACCAGCCTTGGCTACCGCACCTAGCCGTGTCTCGTCGAGATTGGCCGCCACTCGGCCCAGCGCCATCGGAAAGCCGCCACCCGCCTCGACATAACCGTCCATCGTGGTGCGCAAATGTGTATAGGCAAGATAAGGCGAGAGGCTTGACCGGGCGTTGAAACGCACCGCGTCTTGCCAATCAAGGCGCCCACGCACGGCCCATGAACGCGCGTTTGTGCGGCCGGTCGAATGGTCAATCACAGCCCCATTCAGATAGGCGCGATCAATGGTGACGTTCCAATCTCCATAATAGCCCAGCACGCTCAACAGAATGGGCGTGCCAGCAGGCTTCACGTCAATTTCACCGACCAGATGATAACCATCAGAAACCGTCTTTCCGCCAAGCCCGGTCGTCAGTTCAGTGCGATCTGCGCCGCCGCCAAAGCCAATCCGCACACTATCCCCAAAATCATGGCACAGGCCGGCCTCGCCACTGTAGTTGCGGCGATCATTGCGACCGCTGCCCGCAAAATCGCCCGTCAACCATGCGCAACTCCCCTGTTGCCGAACGGCATCCATCAACGGGCGGTGATGCGCGCCAAATAGTGTCACGTTGGCAGCGTTGATGATGTTCTGAAAGGTTACACCACCGCTTTGCGATACTGAGTAAAGATAGTCGACCATCCCGATAAAACCGGTGCCGCCAGTGTTGCCGGTGTTGCCGCCGGTATCGGTTCCAGATCCGCCTCCGGTGTTGCCGCCGGTGCCAGTGCCAGTGCCGGTGCCACCGCCCGTGTCACCTCCGGTATTGCCGCCCGTATTTCCGCCACCGGTCGACGCAGGAACAACGCGTGCGATATACTCCTGTGTAGTTCCGTTGATCTGGCCAGTGCCGATCAAGACATTGCCATCATCACTAACGGCCACGGCGTCCGTGAATGTATTTGATCCAACAGAAACACCATTTGCTGTCAGCCAGTCTGCAACCTGCTGCACGCCTCCGGCAGTCCAGCGCACGGCTGAAACCCCCTGAATAGTTGGCACAGCGGGTGATGGCGACGTTGCCGAGCCGACGATCACACTGCCGTCTGCATTAACGCCCAACGCTTTTCCGTCCTGACCAGAAGGCAGCAGGTTCAACGCGCTAAGGCCGCCTTGTCTTGTCCATTTGAAGGCTTGCGCATAGTCACCATTGCCGCCCTTGGAATAGCCAACCACAGTCGTGCCATCGGCTGAAACATCGGTCGCAAAGCTGCCCGCAAATGATTTGCCGACATCAGCCGGGAGCACACCCAGCCCGATCATTCCATCGGCGGCCGTCCAGACGAAAGCTTCATTTGCAAGAACAGCGCCATGCGCCTCACCCACGATTACACTTCCATCGCGGCTCACGCTGCGTGCCGACGACGCGGAGAAGCCTGAACTCTGAATGTCTTGAGGCGCGCCTTTCGACACCCATCGAACAGCGTGCAGGGCCGCCGTGTCCGTCACGCTGGCGCCCACTGCAACAGTGCCATCGCCGGATACGGCATAGGCAACGCTGTTTTGAAAGGCGGTCGTCGTTGCCAGATGCCCTAATGTGGTGCGCGTTGCGCCTTCCCACAGCACTGCGGTGCCGCGCGTCGATGAGCCTGCCGCAGAATAGCCCACGATCACCGAACCATTGTCCGATACGCCCCACGCGATAACATAGTTGTGTCCATCCACTCCGGGCAGCGCCTCATAGCCCGACGCCGTGATGCGATAGGCGTTGTGGGTCGTCGCATCGACACGCAATACGCCCGCGATCGTGATGCCATCGCCTGACAGGTCATTATAGGCCGTGCCAATATTGGGCGTCGGTCGCCCTGGAATATTGGCATCGGCGATTACGCCGGCGGTTTGCGCCCGTGCGGATGCGGGCAGTGCAACAAGAGCGGACACGCTGACGCCAACGGCCAAGGACAGTCTATTCATCGGATCGAACCTTTTGTTTCTGAACTGGTTCGCTTCCGTTGCGGGCTGTGCGAGGTCCGATCACGTTACAATGGCTGAAATGTGCCGCCTTACGGCATTTGTAATGACAAATGCCGTTGTGGTGATGACCACATTCAATTCGGCCCTTTTCAGATGCTGCCCGGTGCGGCAGTCAAGCATCACAGGCTTGCCAGAAGGATGAGAGACATAATGACGCGAGGGGCGTTGAAATTTGCAGCAGCGGTCTTTTTCCTCAGCGCCTCGGCATCCCCCGGCATTGGGGCAAGCCCCACTCAACTGGCCCCGTCTGAGGCGTCCGCCGCTGCACTGCTCAAGGAAAGCGAAGCTGCAGAAAGCTCAGGCGCGCTCGATGCTGCGTTGGAAAAACTGTCAGCAAGCATCGCCCTTATGCCGCAAGATCGCCAGACCGCCGCGCTGTCGGTCGAGGCACTGACGCGCCAGAGCAAGCTGCTCTTTTACGCCGGCAGGTCGAACGAAGCGATGGAGGCAAGCCGCAAGGCGTATGAGACAGCAAGAAACTTAGCGCCCGACGCACACCCCTTGCTGCACCGCGCGACACTGAGTTATGCCGAAGAACTGGTCGATGCATTGCGGCTTGGGCAGGCTGAAATGATCTTGCGCGGCCTGCTTGAGGATACAAGCGATGGGGCCGCCGCCGCTGAAACCCGCTATGAACTGGCACGTATCATATTCAAGCAGGAACGGCGCGAGGATGCTGCGACATTGATCGCGCAAGCCAGCCGCCTGGCGAGCAAACTCCCTTCACCAGACCATGCCGAGCTTTTGGGAAATATCGCGCTTGAGCAGGCCAGACAGGCGTTTGAAAACAGCAAACTTGATGCAGCCCTTGCCGCGCTGGACAATGCGTCCCGGCATTTTGAGGCTATGGGGCCAACGGGCCGCGTAAGCCGCGAGATCGCAAGACAGGCCCGCCTTTCAGTGCTTATCAACGCCGGGCGTTGGCAAGAAGCAAATGCACTGCTCGCAACCGGGCTGGAAGCGGCGCGCAACCTGCCCGTTCAGTCGCGCATACGGCAAAATAGCGAGATGGTGTCTGCCTTGCTGCGTTCGTTTGATCCGGCACAGGCCAAAGCCGCGTTGGCAGATGTGGTGCCGCTATACGAAGCCATAAAAGCACCGATGCACAGTGCGGACCGGACACCGGCAGAACGCGCGAGCGACGCGACGCGCGCACGCGTAAATCTTTCGCGCTTTGCAGCCATAGCGTTACGCGCGGGCGACATGGAGCACGCTTTTGCCGCTGCGCAATATATGGCCTGGTCCGATGTCTCGGCGAGCACGGCTAGCGTCGCCCGGCGTTTGGCAATGCGTGATCCGGCGCGCGGGGCGCGTATTCAGGAAGCGGAACGCCTTGCTGAATTGTCTGAAACGCTGCGTTCAAGGCGCAACTTCGCGAGCGAGCATGATAGCCCGGAGGCACAGGCACTCAGCACGCGTCTGACGGAAACAGAGGCCGCCTATCGCGCCATCTACCGCCAATTGGCCGAAGATGGCGCGCAACCGCTGAAACTGGGTGAGCCCGAAATCCGCTCACTCACACAGGCGCAGGCCTCCCTTGCGCCGGGCCGTGCGCTTCTCTTGCTCATCCCCACCGACAATCGCCTCGTCACGCTTATCGTGCGACAGGATCGGGTGGCATGGAGCGAGGCGGAGCTTTCCATTCCGGCGATGAAGGAAAACGCAGCCCGGCTCAGGCGCAGCCTGACGCTTGCGCCTGGCCGGCCTCATTTTGACCGCAAGGCTGCACTGCTGCTTGGCAATGCAATCATGAACCCCGGTGCCCAAAAGGCGCTGGAGGGCATCACCGAGATCGAGTTGATGGCCGCGGGGCCCATATTATCGGTGCCACCCGCCGTGCTCCTGTCCGGCCGTTATGACGTCAAATCCATTGAGCGACTATCGCTCGCAAAGCTGCCCTTCCTCATCCACCAATTCGCCTTCTCCTTCCGCCCCGCTCTTGGCGCGGGCACCAATGCCACGCACAGCAAGGGTGGCTTTGCAGGGATCGGTGCCCCCATCCTCGCCGCCACACGCGATGCGCCCGGCGGCACGCGCGCGCTGGAGGGAGCTGCGCTGGATTTGGCCACCCTGCCCTCCCTCGCCAATGCTGAGCGAGAGTTGAACGACCTCGCCCTCGCATTGGGAAATGAACGGCAACTGCTGCTCACCGGCAGTTCGGCGACAGAAGCCCAAGTAAAGGCGGCGGACTTGCGCGGCTTTCGCACCATGGTGTTTGCCACCCATGGATTGATGGCCGGCGACTTTGCCGGATTGTCAGAGCCGGCACTGGTTTTGACGCCGCAGCCCGGCGGCATGGAAGATGGCTTGCTAACAGCCTCGGAAATCGCAATGCTCGCCATTGATGCGGAATGGGTCATCCTGTCAGCCTGCAATAGCGGCGTTGGCCGCGAGCCGGGGTCTTCAACCTATTCCGGGCTTGCGCGGGCATTCATGCAGGCGGGCGCGGGCAATCTGCTCGTTTCGCTCTGGCCTGTCCGTGATGATGCCGCCCGCCATCTCAGCCTGAACACCATTGTTGCATATGATCGTGGATTAGGTCGTGCCGCCGCGCTCCGGCAGGCGATGCTTGGCCTCATGGCGGATCGCACGGTTCCAGAGGCGGCAGACCCCGCTATTTGGGGCGCCTTCTCACTGGTGGAGCGTTGATATTGCGGAATTTGTAAATTGCGCACGCCAGCCACAATGCGCAGGTGGATCAAAGCCAATGACTCAGGACATATATCGATGAGCCAGACACTGCTTATGATCGAAGATGACGCCGTTGCCGCGCGCGTGGCGATCTCGGCGCTTGAGGCAGAGGGCTTTGCTGTCGATTGGGAACAGGATGTTGCCGGTGGCGTGGCTGCCGCCACACGGGGAGGCTATGATGCTATCCTGCTCGACCGGATGATGGGTGATGGCGACGGGTTAGACGTGTTGCGCACCTTGCGGCGGATTGGCGCGGTTGTGCCGGTGCTCGTTCTGTCCGCACTTGCCCGCAGCGAAAACCGCACAGAAGGCCTTGAGGAAGGCGCAGACGACTATCTGGGCAAGCCCTTTGATCGACATGAACTTGTAGCCCGCGTGCGCGCTCTCATCCGCAGGACGACAACCCAGCCCCATGGCGCAGTGCTTTTGTTCGGCGATCTTGAGCTCCACCTGAAATCACGCGTGGCTTACCGTGCAGGGCAGTTGCTTGACCTTTCTCCCAAGGAATATGAGATCCTGCATCTGCTGATGCGCCATGCTGGAGAGACGGTTCCACGCGATCTTTTGCTGCGCGATGTGTGGCATCTCAATTTCGATCCGCAGACCAATGTGATCGACGTGAATATGAGCCGCCTTCGCGCACGGCTTAATCAGGGTTTTGAAACCAATGTTCTGGAAACCGTGCGCGGCATTGGTTTTCGACTGATCCCCGCCTAACCAGCGATGCCGGTTTTCCGCCCCCATTCAGTTACGCTCGCCGTTGCCATACGAATGGCACTGTTCGCCATGCTGTTGGGTGGCGTCATATTCGCGCTTGTCTATGCACTTGTCGCCGATTTGAGCCGCAACGCCGTGCAGCAGACCATCGATACCGATATTGAGGGGCTTGCAGATCAACTGAACACACATGGGGAGGCAATCCTCATCGCGCGTATTCGTGATCGCACGACACTCCAGCCGCTGGGGCGCGAACAATCCTTTTATCTGCTGCGCGACCCCGCCGGTCGCACCTTGGCTGGCACTCTTGGCGGATTGGCCGACCAAAAGGCGCTTAGCAGCATCGATCCGGCGACGTCTGAAGCCGGGGAGCTGCGCATCACGGGGGAAGACTATCCCGTTGCTGTGCGAGCAACGCTCCTGACCGGCGGCCTGCAACTTTATGATGGCCTTTCCATGCGTCGGTCCGGCGCGATGCTCGCCCGTTTGCGCCTTGTATTTGGCGGCGCACTTCTTCTGCTTACTTTAGGCACATTCGCCACCGGGCTTGCCGCCTCATGGAAATTACGCGCGCGCCTTGGCGACTTGTCGACAAAATTTGGTGCTCTTACAGGCTTGCCGGGCGCGCCTGCCCAGCACCAGCAGGGCGATGAAATAGACGGACTTCGCAGTTCGCTGGACGACGTGGCACGCCGCATCTCCGCATTGCTCACAGCGCAGCGCGATGTGGCGGATAATATCGCGCATGAGACGCGCACACCACTAATTGTTGTTGAAGCCCGACTTGCGGATATTCTTGAACACAGCCGCGATCCGGTGGTGCTTGAATATGCCGAACAAGCACGGCAGGAAACCCGCTCACTTGTCCGCCTGCTCGACGCTTTGCTCGACATCGCATCGGTTGAAGCGCAGCGCGGCGTGACTGACGGACTGGAAGAGATCAGCCTCAGCAAGATTTGCCGCTCTTTGGGCGATCTCTACTGTTCAAGCATCCTCGAAGCCGGGATGACGTTATCCTCAAACATCGCACCCGATGTGACGATGAAGGGGGACGCAATGCAGATCTCCAGGCTGGTCGTGAACCTTCTCGACAATGCGATAAAATATGGTGCAGGCGGCCAAGAGATTCGCTTGACGGTGGCGGCAGGCCCAACGCTTGTCGTGGAAGATGATGGCGACGGCATAGCGCCTGAGGATCGCGAGCGAATCTTTGTGCGTTACGCACGCGGACGAGCAGTGCACGCGCACGGCCATGGGCTTGGCCTTCCTCTGGTGCGCGCGATTGCCACTCGACATGGACTGAGCGTCCGCGTTGAAGCACGTGATGCCAAGGCGGCGCGCAAAGGAACGAGGTTCATCGTCGAGCCGACACATACGTCGTCAAGGGAAAGCTGAGATGTTTGCTCTGATCGCTCTACAACTTGCCTTGGCGGACACGATGAGGCCTTCTCCGGGCGCGCACCAGATCGTTGCTTTGCTGGCACAAGCCGAGCGGGAAGCGAAATCGCCCGGCAAGGCGCACCACCTTGCCCGAACGCTTGCTCGGCTCGATGCGTTGGGTGCACGTCCGCTGGACCCGACAGACGCCACCACGGCGGCATGGCGCGCGCAAAGTGCCAACGCCACAAGAACAACGGAACCCGGCGCAACAACGCCCTTGCGCGGCCGAACATTGGGCGCGGCTTACCAGATTGGCGAGTTGCAGCCAGGATCACGTCATGAATTGCGCCAAAGCTTCCTCGCCGGGCAACGCGCGGAAGTGACCGTGAAGCCCTTTGGCCGGGGGCGCCTCTCTTTGAAGGTAAGCGATGCAAGTGGTCGCTCCTTTTGCAGCAGTGGTCCTGCCGCAACCCAATTGTCATGCGCATGGGTCCCTGCTTTTAGTGGCGCAACGTTTATCACGCTTATCAGCGATGACCGCGAAGCCCGTCGTTACGTCTTGGTTCTCCGTTAGGTGTAGCTTCCGTCTAAATCGGAGCAGTTACGCCGAGCGCCGCATCCGGGCCGAAAAATAGGGCTGCGGAAACATATTTTCCAATGTGTAAATTTTCTTTGACTCACACGCGCCGCACTCTTATCAATATGCCATAGATAAAGCCGCAAGGCCATCACATGGGAGAGAGCGATGCCGACGCACAAGATTTCATCTAAATCCAAGCTGGTCCTGTGGGCCTTGATGGGCGGAACGGCGCTTACGCTGCCCGCGCCCTCATTTGCGCAATCTGCCGACACCGAAGTTGAACAGGGCGAAATCCTCGTCACTGCGCGCCGCAAGGAAGAGCGGCTTCAAGACGTTCCTGTTGCCGTCACGGCGCTTACTGGCGCGGCGCTTGAAAGCTACAACGTGACCTCTGTGGGGGACATTGCGACATTTGTTCCCAGCATGGTTGTGGGTCGTCAGGTGACAGGCTCGTCAGCCAGCATCTTCTTGCGTGGCGTCGGCTCCAGCTCGCTGAGCGCGGGTTTTGACCAGTCTGTATCGTTCAATATCGATGGCCTTGCGCTTAGCCGCGGTCGCGAAATTGCTTTCGCGCAATATGACGTTGCGGGCGTTGAAGTCCTCAAAGGGCCGCAGTCGCTCTATTTCGGGCGCAACACCACTGGTGGCCTCATTTCTATCCGCACCAACAATCCGGGTGATGAACTCGAAGTCCGCGGTAAGGTTGGCTATGGTTTTGAAGCGCATGACAAATATGCCGAAGCTGTGCTCTCCGGCCCGCTTTCAGACAAACTCGGCGCGCGCCTTGCCCTGCGCTGGAATGACTCGCGCGGCTCGCTGATCAACACCGCAGGGCCGACCACGGACACAGCCACTGGCCTCGCCCGTTCGCCCCAATCTGCCTATCGTGATCCCACAAACACCATCTCTGGCAGGCTGACGATCAAATTCGATCCCACCGAAAGCCTCAGCTTTCTTCTGAAGGGCGGCTACACCCATTATGAAGATGGTGGTGCTGGCAGCCTCTATGAGCGCAAGTGCGGTGGCGGGCGCTCGACACCACTGGCAACCGGCGGCGTTGCAGATCCGTTCGCCGACTGCGCCGTCGATGGTCGTGCAGATCACAATGCCAGCAACCCCGCATTTGTCGAAAACTTCCGCTATGCACGGAACGGCGAGCTGTTCACCGATCTCAACAGCTACTTCACCGTTTTGACGGGAAATCTTGAGACAGACACATTCAACGTCACCTCAATCACCGGCTATTCGCAGTTTAGCCAGACCGACTTCAACGATTTTGTGGGCGCGGTTCGCAACGTCGCGGTGTCGCAGTTCGCCAAGTTCAAGCAGATGAGTCAGGAAGTGCGAATTGCATCCGACTTCGAAGGCCCCTTCAACTTCACTGTGGGCGGCTATTATTCAGACTCAAGCTTCATCTTCAACACTGACTCGCACAATGTGAACTTCGGCTTTGATCCTGTTCGCCGCACCTATGTTTCGTTCTCGCGCGACAATGGTTTTGATGCCAAGAGTTTCTCGCTATTCGGGCAAGCGAGCTGGGAAATCGTGCCGACGCTTGAGCTTTCGGGCGGCGCTCGCTGGTCAAGCGATCAGCGCGACTCCTATCAGCAGTCGCGCGCAACAGCGGCGACGGCTGCCAACGCCGCCTTCCCGCAGAACCGTCGCTTTGATGACAATTTTGACGATACCAACCTGTCGCCAGAAGTGACTTTGACCTGGAAGCCCTCGCGCGACGTGACCTTCTATGGCGCCTATAAGCAAGGCTATAAATCGGGCGGCTTCAACCTCAGCCAAACGATCACGGCAGCGGCAAGCCTGCGCGCAGGCCAGTTCAAGAGCGAAACGGCCGAGGGGTATGAAATTGGCGCGCACGCTGTTCTGCTTGATCGCCAGTTGCGGCTCAATGCGGCAGTCTATGACTATAATTATGATGATCTTCAGGTGCAGTTTTTTGATCCGATCAGCACGGGCCAGATTGTGGCCAATGCAGGTCGCCTGACGACCAGGGGCGCGGAGTTTGATTTCAACTATCAGCCCAACGCGCTCAAGGGCTTCAGCCTGCGTGGAGCCTATGCCTATAATCAGGCAAAATATCATAACTTCATCGGCCAGTGCTATGGCGGCCAGACTCCCGCTGATGGGTGCGACCAGCAGCCCGTGGTCCGCAGCGGCGCCACGATCTATAACGGCCAGATCTATTCAGGCCGCATCGCGCCCAAGGCTCCCAAGCACAGCTGGCAGCTTGGCGGCAGTTACGAAATGCCGGTTGGCAGCCTGAAGACCGGCCTTTCGGTAGACCTCAACCACAGCTCAAGCTACAATTATACCGACGTGCTTATTCCCGAAGCTGTGCAGAAGAGCTTCACCCGCATTGACGGCTCTATCACGCTCGGCGCAGAAGATGACAAATGGAAGGTCGCATTGATCGGCCGCAACCTGACCAACGAATTTGTCGTCACCTCCGCCAATGAGTTTCCCTTCACGGGCGGCAGTGGCACGGGAACGGCTGCCGGCATCAAGTCTGATCTGAACACCATCGTCGAACGTCCCCGCGAAGTGGCGCTCGAACTGTCATTCAAGTTCTGATCGCGGCGCCCCGGAGCGCCGGGGTTGAAGGCAAGGAAAGGTCGTGCGGGAAAAGACCGCACGGCCTTTTGCTTTGCGGCAAGCTGATCATCGGGCTTTGGATACCGATCGGGCGATGGTAACCGGACAAACCAAAGGGTTTTGGGAGACTGACATGGTCAAGATCATATTCTGCCTGCGCCGCCGCCAAGGCATGACGCGAGAGGACTTTCAGACCTATTGGGCAACAACGCACGCGCCCAAGGTAGTCGAACGCGCGCGCAAGCTGGGCATCCGCAAATATGTGCAAAGCCATACGATCTCTGACAATAGGCTTAGCGGATTGGCCGAACAGCGCGGGACGCAGGCCGAGCCTTTCGATGGCGTCGCAGAACTCTGGT
>CALMVA010000018.1 GCA_937873035.1 uncultured Sphingomonadaceae bacterium
GGACTTGCTTTATTTCTCCGTCATGCCAGCGCAGGCTGGCATCTCGTGTTCAAGGATCGAGAGGCCCCTGTTTGCCAGGAGTGGCGGGTTTACTTCGCCGCCGCTGCACTCACGCGCCAGATGCGGTTGCCAGCATCGTCGGCGACGAGCAGCGCGCCCTTGGCGTCGACGATGACGCCCGCCGGGCGGCCCTGCGCTTCGCCGACAGGGGTAAGGAAACCTGTCAGCACGTCCACGGGCTTGGCCTTTTTGTCAGGAAAACCGCGCTCGTTGAAGGGAATGTAGATCACCTTATAGCCCGCCGCCGGAACGCGGTTCCACGATCCATGCTGGCCGATAAACGCGCCGTTGCTGAACGTGTCTCCCAGCTTGGCATTGCCCGCAAAGGCAAGGCCAATTGAGGCTGTGTGCGCGCCGAGCGCATAATTGGGGCGCTTCACATATTGCTGAAGGTCGGGCCGCTGCGGCTGGACGCGCTGATCGGCAATGCGCCAGTAGAACCACGGCCATCCATAATGGCCGCCGAAATCAACCGTGGCGAGATAATCGGGCGGCGTATCCGGCCCCAGCTGGTCGCGCTCGTTGACGACGGTCCAGAGGTAACCCGACTTTGGCTCATAGGCGAGGCCATTGGCGTTGCGCAGGCCTGCGGCAAAGATGCGGAAGGTCTTCTGCTTGGGAAACACCTCAAGCACATTGGCGCGATATTCTTCGCTTTTGAGGCCGTTTTCGCCGATATTGCTGTTCGAGCCGACGGTCACATAAAGCGTCTTCTTGTCGGGCGAGGCGATCACGTTGCGCGCCCAGTGATTATTGGGCACGCCGGAGGGCAGCGGCACGATCTTTTCGCCCTTGGCGGTGATTTTGGTGTCGCCCGTTTTGTAGGGGAAGGCCATCAGGCTGTCGGTATTGGCGACGTAGAGCGTGTCGCCCACCAGTTCCATGCCGAAGGGAGAGTTGAGGCCGTTTTCCGCCGTCAGCAACGCCGAGCGGAGGTCCGCCTTGCCGTCACCATCGGTATCGCGCAGCAGCGTGATGCGGTTGGCGGGTTTGGTGGAGCCATTGGCAGAGGCCATGATCTTGCGGGCGATGCGATCGCCAATACCCTGCGGCGCGCGGTCGGGCTGGGTGGTTTCGGCAATCAGCACGTCGCCATTGGGCAGCACCTGCATCCAGCGGGGATGGTCGAGATCAGCCGCAAAGAGATTGACCGAAAGCCCCGGCGCGGCGACGGGCTTGGTGTCCCCCTGCCAGCCGATGATCTTGGCGATCTTGACCGAAGGGAAGCTTTCCTGCTGCACCGCATCGAGCACAGGCTCTGGCCCATAAAGCCTGGCGCTATCGACTTCAGACGTGTTGGGCGTCGTGAGATACCAATAGCCACCGGCCAGGCCGATAACGACCAGCCCTGAGATAATCTTCAAATGTGTGCGCCAGTGCATCCTGCTCTCCTCTTGGCGGGCAGGATATAACCAGCCTGCCCCAATCAGCAACCTTTGCCCAGCACAGCCCCCATGAGGCTGGGCTTGCAGCGTTTCTGTTCCGGTGCGTTTCCTTCGCCCATTGCCGCCCCCATGCCGCCCATCGGCCCGCCGATCATCCAGCTTGTGAAGGAGCGGTAGCGCACCCGCGCCGTCCAGTCGGGTGTCCAGCCGGGTGCCGCGTTGGCGGGCTTTGGCGGGTAGGCGAAATTGGCTTCCGGGCCATAAGCGTAGAGATTGCCCATCAGGAAGTCGGGCGCATATTGCTTGACCTCGGCGGGGATGGCGCAGCTCGTCTGCGAAGGCGGCATCACGATTTTCTGGCTGATGAGCCGCTGGACGACCGCCGGTGAGATCCAGTCCCACAGCCCGCCGCCAAATTCTCTGGAAGCGGACGAACTCCACCAGACAAAGTCGCGCGGTTCGCCGCCGCCCTGATCGACCTTCGCACCCATTGCCCAGGCGTGATAGCCGGTGGCGGCCGGCACGCTGTTCCAGCTGAGGATCGTCGCGCCGTTGACGCTGGTCGATTTGCCGGTCAGCCCGGCCATATAATCCTGCTTCAGATCAAAGTTGATTTCGGGCGCATAGTTGGAGGCGATCCGGTGTGCGCCGAGCAGCGATGATCCGGCGGCGGGCGGCTTGCCCGATTTCTTGTTGGGCCAGTCTGCATAGGTGCGCGAATTGCCCGGCGTCGGCCCGCGATCAACGGGGACAGTGGCAGAAAACAGCCCCGGCGGCATCTGGCCTGCGGCGACCTTGGCAAAGTCTATGATGACCGGCTGGCCCTTGGCCGCGTGCGCGCCGCAGCCCCAGAAGAGGATGAGGCGGCCTTTGGGGCGCTGAAATTCGGCCGGGGTATCTTCGCGCGGCTGTTGTTCGGGAATGAGCAGCGGCACCGATTTGCCGAGCTTTGCAGGTGGCAGAAAATAATGGTCGGCATAGGGGCTGGCGGGCGTGCTCGCGGTGGAGCCGATGCGCAGCCGCAGTTCGCGCATCTCGCGATTGCCACCGCCGCCAAACATCATGCCCATTGCGCTGCCCATGCCGCCGGTCATCCTCGCCATGCCGGTGGTGGTGCCCACGTCCATCGCATAGCGCGCCTTGGTGCCGGGCGGTGGGCCAGCGTCCCTGGTCTTTTCGGCAACGGCAAATGAACTGGAAACCAGCGCAAGGGAAACGACAAGCGATGAAGCAGTGGATACAAATGAACGGCGCACAATCTCTCTCCCGACCCATGGGTGAAAAACGAGGGTGCGACCGATTCTGTTCTCCCCGCAGCGCAATGCTAGCACGGCCTTGCGCTGCGTTAAGTGCTATTTTGCGGGGAGCGTCTCCGGCAATGGGGCGTGGAGGCGCATCCGCGTGACACGGCGTTCGTCGCCTTCGGTAATTTCAAGCCGCCACCCGCTCTCATGCTCCAGCATCTCGCCGATCACGGGCACATGGCCCGCGAGCACAAAGGCCAGCCCGCCCAGCGTGTCGACATCTTCGTCAATCTCGCCAAGTCGTGGGTCGATGAGCGCGGCCACGTCTTCCAGCTCGGCGCGGGCATCGGCATCCCAGATGCCATCTTCCACATTGACGAGCAGGTCGACCGGGGCGTCATCATGCTCATCCTCGATGTCACCGACGATTTCTTCGACAATGTCCTCGATGGTCACAAGGCCTTCGGTGCCCGAATATTCGTCGATGACGATCGCCAGATGCATCCGGCTGGCGCGCATATCGGCCAGCAGATCCAGCACGCCCCGCGCGGCCGGCACATAAAGCGGCTGGCGGATGAGCTTGGTGATCGTGACCGGCGGCTTGCGGTTGCGCGCGAGGATGGCGAACACATCCTTGATGTGCACCATGCCCGCCACATCATCCAGACTGTCACGATAGACAGGCAGGCGGCTGTGCCCGGCTTCGGCAAAGGCCTTTACCAGATCGGCAAAGCTGATCGATGCGGGCACGGCGATGATGTCGCTGCGGGGCACCGCCACGTCGCCCACGGTGCGCTCGCCAAAATGGAGCAGGTTGAGCAGCATTTCGCGCTCAACGGGGGAAAGATCGCCTGATCGTGGTGTGTGGCCATCTTCCCCGGCTTCTTCGATGGCATCTTCCAACTGGTCGCGCAGCGATGCTTCGCGGTGGCGGAAAACGATCGATCTCAGTGATTGGAACCAAGATCGGCTACTACTGGCATCCTCCGTCATGGCGGTTTTTTTCAGTCTCCATACGGATCGTCATGGCCGAGGTCAGCCATGATGAGGCGCTCCAGCGCCTCCATTTCTTCCGCATCTTCATCCGATATATGGTCAAACCCCAAGAGATGCAAAACGCCATGCACAATGAGATGCGTGGCGTGCGTCGCCATGGGGATGCCCTTGTCTGCCGCCTCGCGTTCGCACGTCTCGCGCGCCATGGCGATGTCGCCCAGCATGATTTCGGGAAGCCGCTCATCTTCCAGATCAAGCAGATCATCTGCATCATACATGGGGAAGGAGAGCACGTTGGTCGGCTTGTCCTTCTCGCGATACTGGCGGTTGAGCGACTGCACCTCGGCGTCGGTCGTCAGGCGAATGGCGATTTCAACGGGCGTGTCAGAACGCGCCAGCCCGGCATAGCGGGTGCGCTGCACGGCCCAGGCAACCGCCGTCTGGGCGAGCGCCTCCCAATCGGTCCCCGCGTCCCAGCCTTCGTCAAGAATGGCGGCTTCGATCATCGCGGCGCGCTGTCCGGCCCTTCATAGGCTTCCACGATGCGCCCGACGATGGGGTGGCGCACAACGTCTGCCGCCGTGAAGCGGACAGTGGCGATGCTTTCCACGCCTTCAAGCCGGGCAACCGCATCGGCCAGCCCCGATTTGCTGGGGTCGGGAAGGTCAACCTGACGGGGGTCGCCGCAAATGACCATGCGGCTGTTCATGCCGAAGCGCGTCAGGAACATCTTCATTTGCGCAGGCGTGGTGTTCTGCGCCTCGTCCAGAATGATGAAGCTGTCTGCCAGCGTGCGACCGCGCATGAAGGCGATAGGCGCGATTTCAATCTCGCCGCTCGAAATGCGCCGCTCCACCTGCTCGGCGGGCAGGCAATCATAGAGCGCATCATAAAGCGGGCGCAGATAGGGATCGACCTTTTCCTTCATGTCGCCGGGCAGAAAGCCCAGCCGCTCGCCCGCCTCGACCGCCGGGCGCGAGAGGATGAGCCGGTCCACCGATCCGCTGATGAGCTGTGATACGGCTTGCGCCACGGCCAGATAGGTCTTGCCCGTGCCTGCCGGGCCAAGCGCGAAGATCACATCATTGCGGGTCAGCGCCTCCATATAGCGGACCTGCGTGCCTGAACGCGGCACGATGGTTTTCTTGCGCGTGCGGATCATCACCGGCGGGGCTTCGCTTGCATCGTTGCGGATGATGCCATCCAGCGTGGGCTCCGCCGACATCGAGATGATGCCCGAAACGGCGCCCGCATCAACTTCCTGCCCATGGACGATCCGGTTGTAGAGGCCTGTCAGCACATCGCGCGCCCGCGCAATCGCCCCGGCTTCTCCTTCGATCTGCAATTTGTTGCCGCGTGCCGCGATGTAAACGCCCAGCGCATTTTCAATGGCGACCAGATTCTGGTCATAATGGCCGAACAATTGCCCCAGAAGTTGCGGGCGATCGAACACCACTTCGAGGCGGGCCTTGTCGCCCGGTTGGGCGGGTTGTGCTTTACGCGACATTCAGTTCCTTGTTGGCCAGAGAACCCGCAAGGCTGTTTGGCCCCGCAGAAACCAGATCGACCTCAACCATATCACCGATATGTGCATCGGTCATGACATGAACCGACTGAAGCCAGGGTGATTTGCCGATTTTTTGTCCGGCGAGCTTCCCGTTGCGTTCGAGCAACACTTTGGTGCGCCTGCCAAGGCTCGCTTCATTAAAGGCCAGTTGTTGTTCGTTGAGCAAAGCCTGCAACCGCTGGAGCCGATCATCCATCACGTGCGCGGCAATCTGATCGTCCATCGTGGCGGCCGGGGTTCCGGGGCGCGGCGAATATTTGAAGCTGAACGCCAGCGCATAATTGGTCGCACGGATGAGGTTGAGCGTCTCTTCAAACTCGGCCTCGCTCTCGCCGGGGAAGCCGACGATGAAATCGCCCGAAATCGCAATGTCAGGCCGCGCGGCGCGCACGCGCTCGATGATGGCAAGATAGGAGGCCGCCGTGTGCTTGCGGTTCATCGCCTTCAAAATGCGGTCGCTGCCCGATTGCACGGGCAAATGGAGGAAGGGCATCAGCTTTTCCACCTCGGCGTGCGCGCGGATAAGCCCTTCGGCCATGTCATTGGGGTGGCTGGTCGTGTAGCGGATGCGCTCAAGCCCTGAAATGGCATCGAGCGCGCGGATCAGATGATCGAGGCCCTTGCCCTCTTCATTCCACGCATTGACGTTCTGGCCGAGCAGCGTGATCTCACGCGCGCCGGCATCCACCAGCGATTTCGCTTCATCGACAATGGCGGAAAAGCCACGGCTGATCTCGCCGCCGCGCGTATAGGGCACAACGCAATAGGTGCAGAACTTGTCGCAGCCTTCCTGCACGGTGAGAAAGGCCGAGGCCCCCGTCTTGCGGCGGGCGGGCAGCTTTCCAAACTTGTCGAGGCCGGGCAGGTTGAGATCATGCACCCGCTCGCCCTGTGCCGCGCGCGCAATCATCTGCGGCAGATCATGATAGGCCTGCGGGCCGACGACGATGTCAACATCGCGCGACCGGGCGGTGACTTCGGTGCCTTCAGCCTGCGCGACGCAGCCTGCAACCGCGATCATCGGGCGCGTGCCATCGTCGCGGCGCTGGCGACCAATGTCTGAATAGACCTTTTCAACGGCCTTTTCGCGGATGTGGCAGGTGTTGAGGATAACCAGCTCGGCATCGGCCTCGCTGCCTTGCGTCATGCCTTCGGCGCCCAGCAATTCTGCCATGCGCTCGCCATCATAGACGTTCATCTGGCAGCCAAAGGATTTGACGTGAAAGCTTTTGGGGGTGGGGCGACTCATGCGCGCGGCCCTAGCTTACGCCCAGCGCCGCCGCAATCTCGGCGCGGCTATGGGCGGCGATTGCCTTTCTATCGGCAAAGTCGGCGTGCGAGAGCGGCGCGAGAAAATGGATCGTTACCGCAAAGCGCCCCGGCCTGCTCAAAACGCGCAGCGCGTTGATGCCCACCGGCTCATCGTCGGTCCACGCGATTTCGGGCGCGATGGCGCCATAATCAAGCGCAACGGGCTGGATGGAGACGGCATCGGGCGCTGGCGTAACTGCCGCGATCAGCGAGGTGCGGAAGGGCAGAAGCTGACAGCCATTGCCCGTCGTCCCTTCGGGGAAAAGCGCAACCGGCTGGCCGGAGAGAAGTGCAGTTTGCAGCGCATTGGCCTGATGATGCGCCGTCTGGCGCGCCTCGCGCTGGACATAGACCGAATTGTTGCTTGTCGCGAGCCAGCCGATCACGGGCCAGGGCGCCATATCCGCCTTGGCAACAAAGGCGCAGCCGGTGCTGCCTGAAAGAATGAGAATATCAAGCCAGCTCAAATGATTGGCGATGAAGAGCGTGTAGCGGCCATCGGGCAGGCCCTTTGTCACCACATCCGCGCCGGAGGCCCAGCCTGCAAAGCGCAAAAACCAGCGCGCCACGGGCGAATGTTTGTCAAAGACGCGCCACAGGATGTGCGGGCCGATAAGGAGGAGAAGCGCCAGCGCGATCAGGCCGATACGGGCCCATGCGCGCGGGTGGACCGCGTCAGTTCTTGCGATCGAGTGCGACGCCATAGAGTTCCATGCGATGATCGACGAGGCGGAAGCCGAGCCGCTCTGCGATCACCTTCTGCAAGGCTTCCAGTTCAGGATCGACAAATTCAATGACGCGGCCGGTTTCAACGTCGATGAGATGGTCATGATGCGCTTCGGCGGCGGCTTCATAGCGCGAGCGCCCGTCGCCAAAATCATGCCGCTCCAAAATGCCTGCCTCTTCAAACAGGCGCACGGTGCGATAGACGGTGGCGATCGAAATGCCGGGGTCAATTGCCGATGCACGGGCGTGCACGGCCTCCACGTCGGGATGATCCGCCGCTTCGGACAACACTTTGGCGATCACGCGTCGCTGGTCGGTAATGCGCAGGCCTTTTTCATGGCAAAGCGCTTCCACGTCGATATAGCGATGCATCAATAAAACTCAGGGCCAGAAAACAGGAACATATCCCGCCTTCTAGCCCCGTATTTTCAATCCCGCAAAGGGTGATTACTTCTTGCGGCGACCGCCCGGCTTGCGACCCAGGCCGATCTTGACCGCAAGGCTGCGGCGCTGTTCGGCATAATTGGGCGCAACCATCGGATAGTCCTTGGGCAGGCCCCATTTGGCGCGATAGTCATCAGGCGTCATGCCATAATGCGTCATCAGGTGGCGCTTGAGCATCTTCAGCTTCTTGCCGTCTTCAAGGCACACAATATAGTCTGGCTTGATTGACGCGCGCACTGAAACGGCAGGCTCCTGCTTGGTTTCAACAGGCGCAGGCGCGCCGCCAAGCGCCACAAGAGCGCCATGCACGTTGGAAATAAGATGTGGCAGATCGGAAACCGCAACCGAGTTGTTGCTGACATGAGCGGCCACGATGTCGGCCGTCAGCGTAATCAGGGTTTCCTTGAGATCGATAGTGTCGGTCATTTGAAAATCGCTTTCTTATTTTGCGTAGTTTGAAGTGACCCGACTATTGCCGGTATCTCCTCCATGCGGTGCGCACCATTATTATCGACAGGCGATTCCGCAGTTTGCCCGACATCTTTGCGGGTTCAGGATGCTATTTCATGGCGCAGCGTCAATGCTGCAAAACACGCATCTTCAAGTCCTCGATAATAAGCTTCTCGTCGACCGACTTGTATAAATCCGACACTGAAATAAAGTTCAAGTGCTTTATTATCCTCTCTGACTTCAAGAAATACCAATTTGGAGGATTTTGACTTGGCCCATGCAATAACGGAGTCGAGCAATTTTCGGCCAACACCGCGGCGACGAAAATCGGGATGTGTCGCAATAAGCAACAGCTCTGCTTCTTCGAATACAGCACGTGCGAGTGCAAAGCCGACAACCTCGCCACCAAGCGTTGCATAAAGTAAAATCGTATCAGGAAGTGTAAGGATTCCAGCGCATTGCGCCGAATTCCATGCTTCTCCAAACATCGGGTCGAACGCGGCCTGCATCACCGGCATGATCGCTTCTACGGTGCGGATGTCGCCCGTGTGAACGATAACCTGGCTCATGGATTGGGCTTGGCGTCCGGTGCGCGCCCATAGATGGGATGGGCGGGAAGCGAAGTGAAGTCTGCACCGAGCAGGCGGGCGTCGCGGGCATCTGGCCCGACGCTGAATATTTCGTGCGCGTTGACGCGGGTAGCGGCTGATCCGGCCGCCGCGTCCCATAATGGCACCGTTTCAGGGCGCATCGACGCCAGCGAATCGAGCGCGCGCAAGGGCGCTTGCGCATAAGGCTGGACAAAGACTTCGCCATGGCCGCCTTCAATGGCGATCAGCGCCGATTGAAGGTCTGGATGGTCGGCAAATAGCCGCGCGGCCAGAAGCGCGTGGGTTGAATACCCCGTTACCGGCACCCCCCAGGCCAGCCCCAGCGCGCGCGCCGCCGCCAGCCCGACGCGCAAGCCCGTAAAGCTGCCCGGACCGACATTGACGAGAATGGCGTCGGCCTGCCCGCCATCGGGCAGTTCTGCGATCATCGGCACGAGCCGCTCTGCATGGCCGCGCGCGACATCCTCATGGATGTGCGCGACAATGCGATCCCCGTCGATCAGGGCCACCGAGCACGCCGTGGTCGCCGTCTCGATGACGAGGATCATGCCGGGATCAGGCGATCGTGTTGAAGCGGCCGAAGCCCGGACGCGGCGACCGCTCAAAGATCGACGCCGGATCGCCATAGCCAAGCGTCGAGATGAAGTTGGACTTCACCTTGGTGCCCGCAAAAAAGGCGGCATCCACCGCATCATTGGCAAAGCCCGACATCGGCCCCGTATCCAGCCCCAGCGCGCGCGCGGCGAGGATGAAATAGGCGCCCTGCAACGTCGAGTTGCGGAAGGCCGTTGCGTGGATGAGCGCATCATTGCCGACAAACCAGCTGCGCGCATCAGCGTGCGGGAAGAGTTCGGGCAGGTTCTCGTAATATTCAAGGTCCATGCCGATGATGACGGTGGCGGGCGCGCTCATGATCTTTTCGGCATTGGCGGGCATCGACAACGCGGCAAGCTTTTCCTTCGCTTCCTGGCTGACGCACCAGACAAGGCGGGCGGGCAGGCAGTTGGCCGAGGTCGGGCCGTATTTCATCAATTCCCAGATCGCATCGAGCTGTTCGGTCGTCACCGGCTTGTCGAGATAGCCGTTATAGGTGCGCGCGGTGCGAAAAAGCTGGTCAAGCGCCGCATTGTCGAGCGGTTGGGTCATGGTTTATTCTTTCTGTGGCGTGGGATGTCAGACGGAGAGGACTTCGGTCACTTCGGGCACATAATGCTTGAGAAGCTGCTCGATGCCGTTCTTGAGCGTGGCGGAGGAAGAGGGGCAGCCCGCACAGGCGCCCTGCATCTTCAGATAGACGCGGCCCTCGCGAAAACCGCGATAGACGATGTCGCCGCCATCATTGGCAACCGCCGGGCGAACGCGGGTTTCAAGCAGGTCTTTGATCTGCGCGACAATGTCGGCATCGGCCGGGTCGTCGTCAAAGCCTGCGTCTTCGGCCGGAACGGAGAAGCTGGCCGACGCCGGCTTGAAGAGCGGCATATTGGCCGTGAAATGATCGAGCAGGATAGAGAGGATTTCGGGTTTTGCCTGCGCCCAGTCCGCGCCCGGCGCGACCGTGACCGACACGAAATCGCGCCCGAAGAACACGCCGACAACGTCGCCCAGCCCGAAAATCGCTTCGGCCAGCGGCGAGGCTTCGGCCTCTTCGGGCGAGGCAAAGTCACGGGTGCCTGCGTTCATGACGGCGCGGCCGGGCAGGAACTTGAGCGTCGCGGGGTTGGGCGTGGTTTCGGTTTCGATCAGCATGGGCTCTATCTGGGGTCTGGAGGGGAGGCGATCAAGCGGCCTTGCGGACAAAAACGGTGCCCGCTGAATAGCCTGCGCCAAAGGAGCAGATGACGCCCGTCTCTCCGGGCTTGAAGTCGTCGCTATATTTATGGAACGCGATGATGGAGCCTGCCGACGATGTGTTGGCATAAGTGTCCAGCACGGTCGGGCTTTCATCTGCCGTCGGTTCATGGCCAAGCACCTTGGTGGCGATCAGGCGGTTCATCCCCGCATTGGCCTGATGCAGCCACATCCGCCGCAGGTCTTGCGGGGCGAGTGCCAGCCGATCAAGCTGCTGGCCGATCATCTCTGCCACCATCGGCACCACTTCTTTGAAGACCTTGCGGCCTTCCTGAATGAAGAGCTTGTCCTTTGTGTCGCGCGTATCGGGCGAGGTGCGGTTGAGAAAGCCGAAATTGTTGCGGATATTGTTGGAGAATTGCGTCTTGAGCTTGGTGCCGAGAATGTCCCAGTGGCTGGCGGGCGCAATCGACTTTTCTTCAACGAGGATGGCTGTTGCGACGTCGCCGAAGATGAAGTGGCTGTCGCGGTCGCGCCAGTTGAGGTGGCCGGAGCAGATTTCCGGGTTCACGACCAGCACCGACCTTGCATTGCCCGCGCGGATGAAGTCCGCCGCCGTCTGGATGCCAAAGGTGGCGGAAGAGCAGGCGACGTTCATGTCGAAGCCAAAGCCCTCAATGCCCAGGGCGTCCTGAATTTCTACCGCAATTGCGGGGTAAGGGCGCTGAAGGTTGGAGCAGGCGCACAGCACCGCATCGACATCCTTTGCATCGCGGCCTGCGCGCTCCAGCGCCTGCCGGGCGGCGGCGACGCCCATTTCAGCAAGGATTGAGATCTCGTCATTGGCGCGTTCGGGCAGACGCGGCGCCATGATCGCGGGGTCTAGGATCGGCGCTTTGGAGACAACATGGCGCGCCTTGATGCCGCTCGCCTTTTCGATGAACTCGACCGAGCTGTGCGGCAGGGCTTCAACTGTGCCCGCGTCGATGGCGGCCGCGTGTTCGGCGTTGAATTGATCGGCATAGGCATTGAAGCTGGCGACCAGCTCTTCATTCGAAATGCTGTCGGGCGGGGTGTAGAGCCCGGTTGCCGAAATGACCGGCGTGAATGATGTGGTCATTTGATCCCCCTCGTGCGAGCCAGTTTCCATTTGCCCTAGCCGCCGCGATTTGCGTGCGCAATGCCGTGCGCGCGCGGCTGATTTTTTGCAGTCCGGCCAATGCCTTTCCCCTTGCGCACCTGCCAGTCCCTCCGCCACATAAAGGAAATGTTGCGCCAATATGAGCTTGTCGAAAAGGTAAAGGGCTACGACCCGGAAGCGGATGAGGATCTGCTCAACAAGGCCTATGTCTTTTCGATGAAGGCGCATGGCACGCAATTGCGCGCCTCAGGCGACCCCTATTTCAGCCACCCGATTGAAGTGGCGGGCCTGCTGACCGACCTGAAGCTCGACGATGAGACGATTGCGACCGCAATCCTGCATGACACGATTGAAGATACGCTTGCCACGCCCGAACAGCTGGAAAAGCTGTTTGGCGCCAATGTTGCGCGGCTGGTGGATGGCGTCACCAAGCTCTCCAAGATCGAGGCGCTCACTGAGAACGAGCGCGCGGCAGAAAATCTGCGCAAATTCCTTCTGGCCATGTCGGGCGATATTCGCGTGTTGCTCGTCAAGCTGGCGGATCGGCTCCACAATATGCGCACGCTGCACTTCATCAAGAATGAGGAAAAGCGCCGCCGCATCGCGCGCGAGACGATGGACATCTATGCCCCGCTTGCCGAGCGCATCGGGATGTATGAGTTCATGAAGGAGATGCAGACGCTCGCCTTTCGGGAGCTTGAGCCGGAAGCCTTTGACTCCATCACCAAGCGGCTTGAGCAGTTGCAGGAAGGCGGTGGAGACAGGATCGCGCGGATCAGTTCCGGCATCAAGATGCTGCTCTCGCGTCAGGGCATCGAGGCCGAGGTTACGGGGCGCGAAAAGCACCCTTATTCCATCTGGCGCAAGATGGCCGAGCGGCACATCAGCTTCGAGCAATTGTCGGATGTGATGGCGTTTCGTGCGATCGTGCCCGATATCAGCAATTGCTATGATGCGCTGGGCATCATCCACCGGCGCTGGCCGATGGTGCCGGGGCGCTTCAAGGACTATATCTCGACCCCCAAGCGCAATGGCTATCGCTCGCTCCACACCTCTGTGATCCACAATGAGAAGGTGCGCATCGAAATCCAGATCCGCAGCCGCGAGATGCACGCGCAGGCTGAATATGGTTATGCCGCGCACTGGGCCTATAAGGCAGACATTGCCGAGCCTGTTGCGCAGACTGCGTGGATTCAGGACCTTGTTGAAATTCTCGACCATGCCGAAAGCCCTGAAGAGCTGCTCGAACATACGCGCATGGCGATGTATCAGGATCGCATCTTTGCCTTCACCCCCAAGGGTGAGTTGATCCAGCTTCCCAAGGGCGCAACGCCGGTGGACTTTGCCTATGCCATCCACACCACGCTGGGTGATACGGCGGTGGGCGCCAAGGTGAATGGCCGGGTGGTGCCGCTGCGCACGCCCATTGAAAATGGCGATCAGGTCGAAATTCTGAAATCCAAGGCGCAAGAGCCGCAGCCCGTGTGGCTGAGCTTTGCCGTCACCGGAAAAGCGCGCGCCGCCATCCGCCGCTTTGTGCGCAACAAGGAAGAAGATGAGCTGATTGCGCTTGGCCGCAATATCTATGAGGAAATCGCCGCGCGCCTGCCGAGCAAGCTGGGCAAGGCCGCACTCGCCGATGCGGTGAAGCGGTTGAAGCTGAAGGACGAGGATGCGCTGATGACGGCGATTGCGCGCCAGTCCATCACCGATGCGCAACTGATGGACGCGCTGATGCCCGGCAGCGCCACCAAGGCCAATGGCAATCTGCCCGGCCAGCGTCAGGCGGTGTCGATCCGCGGGCTCCGCCCCGGTGTTGCCTTTGATCTTGCCCAATGCTGCCGCCCCGTGCCCGGAGACAGGATCGTGGGGCTGCGTCGACCGGACGAGGCGATTGAAGTCCATACGATTGATTGTCCGCGTCTGGCCGATGGCGTGGATGCTGATTGGCTTGACCTTGCCTGGGGTGACGGATCGGACGGGGCAACGGCGCGGCTTTCGGTCATCGTGCGCAACGAGCCGGGCGCGCTTGCCGTTATGGCAGGCATTTTCGGGGCGAACGACGCCAATATTCTCAACCTCAAGATGGAAAACCGCGACGCGACCTTCCATACCTTCATCGTCGATCTGGAGGTGCGCGATCTGGCGCATCTGACGCGCATCCTTGCGGCCTTGCGCGCGGCTGATGCCGTGTCACAGGCCGAGCGGATCTGACGCGATGACGGCAGGCGCCGCGCCCCAGCCCGATTTTTCGCGCCAGTTGCGCAATCCCCGGCTGCTGGAAGCCGCTGTCGCGCTCAATGAAAACCGGCTGCATGATGCCGAGCCGCTGCTGCGCCAGCATCTGAAGGAAGACCCGTTTGACGTCGCGGCGATCCGTATGCTGGCCGAGCTGGCCGGGCGCATCGGCCGGATGCGCGATGCGGAAACGCTGCTGCGCCGTGCGGTGGAGCTCGCGCCCAATTTCATCGCCGCGCGCTCCAATCTGGCGATTGTCCTCTATCGTCAGAACCGCGCTGCCGAGGCGATTGCAGAGCTTGATGCGCTGGCCGCGCTCGACCCCGAAGACGTCGCGCATGACAGCCTGAAGGCCGCCGCCAAGGGCCGCCTTGGCGATTATGACGAGGCGATTGACCTCTACGGATCGGTGCTGGAGCGTTTTCCCGGCCAGCCCAAAATCTGGATGTCTTATGGGCACCTTCTCAAAACGGTTGGCCAGCAGGCGCAAAGCGTTGCCGCCTATCGCCGTGCGCTCGATATTTCGCCTGCGCTCGGCGAGGTCTGGTGGAGCCTGGCCAACCTCAAGACGGTGCGCTTTGAGGATGCAGACATTGCGCTGATGGAAGCAGGGCTGGCGCGCGATGATATTTCGAGCGAAGATCGCTTTCACCTGCACTTCGCGCTCGGCAAGGCGCTGGAAGACCGCAAGCAGGCAGAGGCGTCCTTCCGGCATTATGATGCGGGCAACCGGCTGCGCGTGGAAGAACTCGACAGCCATGAGCGCAATGTTTCGCGCCATGTGGAAGCCGCCAAGGCGCTCTTCACGCCGGAGTTTTTCGCCGAGCGTGCCGGGCAGGGCTGTCAGGCCGAAGACCCCGTTTTCATCCTCGGTTTGCCGCGTGCCGGATCGACGTTGCTTGAACAGATTTTGTCGAGCCACTCGCTGGTCGAGGGCACGATGGAACTGCCCGATATTCCCCATATTGCCGGGCAATTGGGCAGCATCGATCATTGGCCGCGCAAACTCGCCGAAGCCTCGGCGGAGGACTTGCGCCGCATGGGCGAGACATTCCTGGATCGCACGCGCATCCAGCGCAAGACGGGCAAGCCCTTCTTTATCGACAAGCTGCCCAATAACTGGATTCATGTCGGGCTGATCCACCTGATCCTGCCCAATGCAAAGATCATCGATGCGCGCCGCCACCCGATGGCGTGCTGCTTTTCCAACTTCAAACAGCATTTTGCGCGGGGGCAGGGCTTTACCTACAGCCTCACCGATATTGGCCGCTATTATGCCGATTATGTCGACCTGATGGCGCATTTTGATGCGGTGCTGCCGGGCTGCGTCGTGCGGATGTTCCACGAGGATATGGTGGAGGACAGCGAACGCGAAATCCGCCGTCTGCTCGATGGCCTTGGCCTGCCCTTTGAGGAGGCGTGCCTGCGCTTCTGGGAAACCGAGCGCGCGGTGCGCACCGCGAGTTCAGAACAGGTGCGCCGTCCCATCTTCCGGGAGGGGACCGAGCAATGGCTGATGTTCGAGCCCTGGCTGGATGAGCTGAAGCAGGCGCTCGGCCCGGTGCTGACGGCCTACCCGGCGGTGCCCTGACCGCTCAAGTGTTGCATTTATGCAATACACTCTTGCGATTATCGCTCGATCGGCCCTTTTATACACCTGTAAAGTTGACCAAGACTCTTCAGCGTAACACTCTTGGCGCACACATCAGAAATCCGGGGAGTTTTTATGTCCTTCACCCGTTCGCGCCGCGCCACGATGGCCGCGCTTCTCGCCACATCGACGCTCATGCCTGTTGCCGCAATGGCGCAGGAAGCCGCCGGGGCATCCAGCGACGAAATCATCGTGACCGCGCAGAAGCGCGAGGAATCGCTCCAGAGCGTGCCGATGTCGATCCAGGCGTTCGGCACCGAAAAGCTTGGTCAGCTTCAGGTCAAGGAATTTCAGGACTATGTGAAGTTCCTGCCTTCGGTCACCATCCAGACGGGTGGCCCCGGCTTCAGCCAGGTTTATTTCCGCGCGGTTGCCTCTGGCGAAAACGCCAACCATTCGACCTCGCAGCCAACGGTCGGGATGTATCTGGATGAACAGCCGATCACGACCATTCAGGGCGCGCTCGACATCCATGTCTATGATATGCAGCGCGTTGAGGCGCTCGCCGGGCCGCAGGGCACGCTTTACGGCGCCAGCTCGATGGCCGGCACGATCAAGCTCGTCACCAACAAGCCCGACCCCAAGGGCTTTTATGGCGAGTTGAGCACCGAGCTGAACAGCGTGTCGCATGGCGGCATGGGCGGCACGGTGGAAGGCTTCATCAACGCGCCGCTGGCTGAAAATATCGCCGTGCGCGCGGTGGGCTGGTATCGCCGCGATGGCGGTTATATCGACAATATCCACGGCACGCGCACCTACCCGACATCGGGCATCGTTGCCGACAATGCCGCGTTCGTGAAGAACAACTATAACGACGCCGAAACCTATGGCGGCCGCATCGCCCTTGGCATCGAGCTGGATGACAGCTGGACGATCACGCCCTCGCTCATGGGCCAGTATCAAAAGGCGGACGGCAGCTACGCGCAGGAGCGTGGCCTGAAATATCAGACCATCCAGTATAACCCCGAAGGTTCTGTCGATAAGTGGTGGAACGCCGGTCTCACCATTCAGGGCAAGCTGGGCAATTGGGATGTCACCTATGCCGGTGGCTATCTCAAGCGCAATGATCGCACCCAGTCCGACTATTCGGACTATAGCTATTTCTATGACGCAATCTCTGGCTATGGCGCCTTTTTCTACGACAATAACGGCAATTATGTCAGCCCGAACCAGTATATTCAGGGCAAAGACCGTTATAACAAGAAGTTCCAGGAATTCCGCATTGCCTCGCCATCGGACAAGCGCCTGCGCCTGATCGCAGGTCTGTTCTGGCAGCGCCAGTCGCACAATATCGAGCAGAACTACATCATCGACGATATTGCGGATTCGATCACCGTGACGGGCACAGACAGCAACATCTGGCTCACCAAGCAGCAGCGCGTTGATCGCGATCAGGCGGCCTTTGGTGAACTCGCCTTTGACGTGACCGACAAGCTGACGGTGACGGGCGGTATGCGCGTCTATCACTATAAGAACTCGTTGCAGGGCTTCTTTGGCTATTCGGCGGGCTATTCGAGCCGCACCGGCGAGGCCGCGTGCCTCAACACCGATGGGACGACGCGTCGCGCCAACCCGACGGGCACGCCGGTGCCGATCCTCGTTCCCGGCAGCCCCTGCACCAATGTCGACAAGACGACATCGGACACGGGGTCGATCTACAAGTTGAACGCCACCTATAAATTTACCGACAAGGCGCTGGTCTACGGCACCTTCTCGCGCGGTTTCCGCCCCGGCGGCATCAACCGTCGCGGCACGCTGCCGCCGTATCTGCCAGATCAGATCGACAATTATGAACTGGGCTGGAAGACGAGCTTTGGTCGCTTCCGCTGGAACGGCGCGGTCTATCAGCTTGACTGGAACGACATCCAGCTCTCCTTCCTTGGCGCCAACGGCCTGTCCGAAGTCCGCAATGCCGGCATCGCCCGCATCCGCGGCGTCGAAATGGACTTTGGCTATCGTCAGGGCGGGTTCTCGCTCAATGCGGGCATGAGCTACAATGACGCAACGATCCGCCGCGACTTCTGCCGCATCGCAAACGCGTCGTTCGATTGCGCACTACCGGGGCCGCAGGGTCAGACCAACGCGCTCCTCGCGCCATCGGGCAGCCGTCTGCCGGTCACGCCCAAGTTCAAGGGCAACCTCGTCGCGCGTTATGAATTCCCGCTGATGGGCTGGAACGGCCACTTCCAGGTGGCAGGCAACCACACGAGCAACCGCCTGTCCGACCTGCGCACCGTTGAAAACGGCATCAAGGGCAACCTGAAGGGCTACTCCACGGTGGACATCAGTTTCGGCGCCAAGAATGATCTCTGGTCGGCCGATCTGTTCGCAACCAACCTGTTCAACTCTGGCGGGATTGTGAACACGGGCGTCTCGTGCGTCGAAAGCATCTGCGGCGACGCTGGCGGCGTTACGACCTCAGGCGGGGTCTTCTACGACACCGTCATCCGTCCGCGCGTCATCGGCGTGAAGCTGGCCCGCAAGTTCTGATGATCCTGTAGCCTGCGTCACCCCGGCCAACGCTGGGGTGACGTCGGGTGGGATGTGGGAGATGCCAGCCTGCGCTGGCATGACGGGTTGACGGGGTTGGGTTCGTCTGTGCGAGCACGTCACCCCAGCGCAGGCTGGGGTCTTCCCGGTTCGTGTGCACGAGATGCCCGTCTTCGCTGGCATGACGGGTTGAAGCTGCGGTGTCTGCTCACGGCACCCCATCACCCCGGCGGGCCATTTCTCCTGCTTGCGGGAGGGAGCTTCATCGGGCAGTCTCGCGCTGATGACAGTGATTGCATCCACCGCCGCGGCCCCGCCGTCCCGCACACAGGGCCGCAAACTTGGTCTGTGGATGACGGTTGCCCTGGTGATGGGCAACATGATCGGCTCCGGTGTGTTCCTGCTGCCCGCGGGGCTTGCGCCTTATGGCTGGAACGCGGTATCCGGCTGGATCATCACCATCGCGGGCGCTCTGTGCCTTGCCCATGTGCTGGCGCGGCTCACGGCGGCCGCCAATGGCCCCATTGGCCCCGCTGAGCTTGTCGAGCGCAGCTTTGGGCCACTTGCGGGTTTTCTCATCGGTTTCAGCTTCTGGGTGTCGGTCTGGGCGGGCACGGCCACGATTGCGATTGGTGCAGTTTCTTACGCTGCAAGTTTCCTGCCCGTGCTGGGTGAACATCCTGCACTGGGCGCCGCAGGCGTCATCTGGGCGGTAACGATCATCAACCTTATGGGCACGCGCTCGGCAGGCGGTTTTCAGCTTGTGACGACGCTGCTCAAGCTCACGCCGCTGGTGGTGGTGGCCGCGCTCATCTTCATCGTGCTGGGCCGGAATGGCATGGCCGCGATCACGCCCTTTCCCGCGCAAGGGCTGTCGCTTGGCCAGACCAATGCGGCCGCCGCGCTCACGCTATGGGCGATGGTGGGTTTTGAGGCGGCCTGCGCGGCCTCCGGCAAAGTCGCCGATCCAGAGCGCAACGTGCCCCGTGCGACATTTTTGGGCGCACTGCTTTCGGGCATATTCTACTTCATCGTCTGTTCGGGCATCGCGCTCATGCTCCCGTCTGACAAGGTTGCGGGGTCCAACGCGCCGTTCGAGTTGTTCGTGGCCACCTTCTGGTCGCCCGGTCCGGCCGCCTTTGTTGCGCTGTTTGCGGCGATCAGCGCGGTCGGCGCGGTCAATGGCTGGGTGCTGGTGCAAGGCGAAGTCCCCTGCGAAATGGCCGAACGCCGCCTGATGCCGCGCTGGTTTGGCACCATGGCGCCAAATGGCGTGCCGGTGCGCGCCATTCTGGTGTCGAGCATCCTTTCAAGCCTGCTCGTGCTGGCCAATTCCAGCCGCTCCATGGGCGGGCTCTTCACCTTCATGGCGCTGCTGACGACCTCGGTTACGCTCTGGCTCTATCTTGCGTGCGCCGCTGTTGCCATCAAGCGCCGCATTGCCGTGCCCGCTGCCATTGCGGGGCTGCTCTTCGGCGTCTGGTCGCTCTGGGGTGCCGGGCTGGAGCCAAGCGGCCTCAGCTTCCTTCTCATGATCGCGGGGCTGCCGCTTTACTGGTGGACGCGGCGTCAGCGGCGCGCGGATTAAATTTCCGTCAAGGCTTTCCCCTGCACAAGCGGGGCTGATAAGGGCGGCGCAACCGATCAAGAGGGTTTTATGCGTAAGGTCAGAAAAGCAGTATTTCCGGTTGCGGGTCTGGGCACGCGATTTTTGCCCGCCACCAAGGCGATGCCCAAGGAAATGCTGCCCATCGTGGACCGCCCATTGATCCAATATGCGGTGGATGAAGCGCGCGAGGCGGGCATTGAACAGATGATCTTCGTCACCGGACGCGGCAAGAGCGCCATTGAAGACCATTTCGACATTGCCTTCGAGCTGGAACGCACGATGAGCGATCGCGGCAAGGACTTGTCGGTGCTGGAGCCGACGCGCCTTGGCCCCGGCAATTGCGCCTATGTGCGCCAGCAGGAGCCGCTGGGCCTCGGTCACGCCATCTGGTGTGCGCGCGACATTGTGGGTGATGAGCCCTTCGCCATCTTCCTGCCCGATGAGTTCATGGTCGGCGCGCCCGGCTGCATGAAGCAGATGATGGAAGCCTATGAGCAAGTCGGCGGCAACATCATTTCGGTGCTTGAAGTGCCGCATGAAAAGGTGTCGAGCTATGGCGTCATCTCGCCGGGTGAAACGCGCGGCAAGATCACCGAGGTCAAGGGCCTCGTCGAAAAGCCCAGGGTGGAAGATGCGCCGTCCAACCTCATCATTTCAGGCCGCTACATCCTCCAGCCAGAAGTGATGCGCATATTGGAAGCGCAGGAAAAGGGCGCGGGCGGTGAGATCCAGTTGACCGATGCCATGGCGCAGATGATCGGAAAACAGCCGTTTCACGCCGTCACTTTTGACGGCAAGCGTTATGATTGCGGCGACAAGGCGGGCTTTATCACCGCCAATATCGCGCTTGCGCTGGAGCGGCCCGACATTGCCCCGGCGGTCAAGGCCTGGATGAAGGGCATCGATCTGGATTGAATTGCCTCCGAATAGGACAAGGAAATCCCGGTATCCCACCAGAATGGCAAAGAAATTTTAAGCCAATCTGGCCAAATTGGTGGCGTGCCAAAGTCCGCCGCCCGACCTGAGATGATTAACCCGACGCGCAGGCGTTTGGCGCGTCTTGTCTTGCCGGTTTTGCTGCTGTTCTTCGTAACGATCGGCATCGCGCTTTACCAAACGGTGTCACAGGTCAATGCGCTGGATGCGCAGCGCGCGCGCGCGGCGATGGCCGTCGCGCTTGACGGGCTGATGGCCAGCCTTGCCGATTATGCGCATGATAATGCGGCATGGGACGATGCGGCGCGCGCCGTTTATGCGCCTGCGCCAGACACGCGCTTCATCGCAACGACATGGGGAGAGGCCACCGGCGAGCACGTTTATGCCGACGCCTTCATGATTGTTGACGCAAGCGGCGCGGTGCGGTCTGCCTATCGCGACGGTCTTGCCACGGCGCCCGCTCTCTCGCCTGAGTTGCGCCGGACGCTCCATGTGCTGCGCACCAGGGCGCTGCACAGCGGGCAGGGGGCGGCCGCGCTGGTGCGCCGGGATGGCTGGATCACACTGGTTGGCGTTGCGCCGGTGCGGCCCACCAGCCGCGCGCTTGACGGGCTTGTTCCGGCAGCAGGGCCGAGCATCATCGCCTTTCAACGGGATTTGACGGCGCGGGATGCGGCGCGCATCGGCACGTCATTGCAACTCCCCGGCGTCAGCTTCGCGGCCCGACCGCACGGGGCGACCTCCGCGCCCGTCCGCGATGTGGAGGGACGTGTGATCGCGGGCGTCACCTGGGCACCAACCTATACCGGCAGCATCGCACTGGGCCGCGCATTGCCCGTCATTCTCATTGCGGGGGTGCTTTACCTTATCGCCGCCGGATTTGCCTTCAACCGGGGTTATGCCTCGTTGCGCCAGCTTGGCTGGCAAGCGATGGCGGACAGTCTTTCCAAGCTGCCCAACCGCCGCGCCTTGCGGTGGGAGATGGTGCGCCGGGCCGACATGAAGGCGGACATCGGCCTCGCCATTGTCGATCTTGATGGCTTCAAGCGTGTCAATGACAGCTTTGGGCATGAGACGGGAGATCAGTTGATCCGCGCGGTGGCGCTTATCCTCAAACAGGCGGCGGGAAATGAGGCAATGGCCGTGCGCCTTTCTGGCGACGAATTTGCGCTGCTTGCCCATGGGCCGGATGCGCACGACACCATCGAGCGCGTGTCGCAGCGGTTGCTTGCCATCCTCACCCAGCCCGTCATGGCCTTCAAGCGCCCGGTGCAGGTCGGCGCGAGCATTGGCATCGTCGCTGCGCGGCTAGGCGAGATTTCTCCCTCAGAAGCCATGCGCCGCGCCGATACGGCCATGTATGAGGCCAAAAAATCGGGCAAGATGCGGATCGTCTGGTATTGCCCGGAGCTTGAGCGCGATCAGACCGAAGTCGCCAGACTCACCGCTGAATTGCGCAACGCCATCGAGCATCGCGAACTGGTCGCCATGTATCAGCCGATGATTGACAGCCGCACCGGCGAGGTGCGCGCGGTGGAAGCACTGCTGCGCTGGCCGAGCATCGAGCATGGCGAAATTTCGACGCGTGAATTCATTTCGGTCGCGGATCAGGCGGGGCTGACGGTGTCGATTGGCGCGCTTGTGCTGTCACAGGCCGCCATTGATGCGGCCAAATGGCCCGATGTGCGCCTGTCGATCAACCTCTCGCGCGGGCAGTTGCGTTCACCCGGCTTTGTCGAGGTTGTCGCGCGGCAGATGGCCGAGGCGGGCGTTGATCCATCGCGCATCGACTTTGAGCTGCGCGAAACGCTATTCGTTGAAAATCCCGATTTTGCAGAAGAGGTGGCGCGCGAGCTGCGCTTGCTGGGCGTGGGGCTGGTGCTCGACAATTTCGGCGCGGGCCACGCCTCGTTCGCGACGCTTGATCTGGCGCAATTCTCCAAGGTGAAAATTGATTCCACCCTTGTGGCGCGCGCGCCCAGCGATGAACGTGCTCTGGTGCTGCTGCAAAGCTGCGTTTCCTATGCCCATGTCCATGGCGCGCGAGTCGTGGCGCAGGGTGTGGAAACCTTTGCGCAGGCAGAATTGATGCGCGTGGCGGGGTGTGACGAAATTCAGGGCTGGACCTATGGCCGCCCCATTCAAGCCGATGATGTTACAGCACTTTTGAGCGCGACCAAGCGGCCGGGAGTGCAGGATATTTCTTGCCATAACGGGGCGGAAACCAAAGAAAAAATGCCAGTTTGAGGCTTTAAGATTTTGTTAACTATTTGAGGGCTGAGGAGCGGGTTCGGTTATTCAGGACCCCTTATGTTCAAGCGCAGCCCGATTGATGCCAAGCAGCGGATCATCCGCCTGATCGCGGTTCTGACCGTGATTGCCACAGTGACGATTGGCATCGGCTTTCGCCTGTCGTTGCTGACGTCCGAGCGCGTGGGCGATATGCGCACCCGGCAGTTGATGCGCTTTGCCATCAGCTATGAAATGCGCTCGCTTGAGCGCCTCGTGCTGGAAAATGCACAAAGGCCCGAAGTCCGCACCGATGCCTATCTGCGCCGGGAGGCGGCTCATTTGCCGATCGAGTTTCGCGCCCTTACCCGCGCCGGGGGGCATTATCAGATCGCGGCCTTGCTCGATGCCAGTGGCCGGCAGGTCCGCGCCGTGCGCGATGGCGCCCCGGCATCGGCATCGGCTGAAGCCAATTTCAACCGCGCGGCAAAGCCGCTGCTGGCAAAGCTCCGGCGCGGCAAGGGCTGCACCTCGTCACTGGTTGCGGCCAATGGAGACATCTTCATCGTTGCGGCGGCCAATATCTGGCCGCTTGGAGACAAGGGCGATGCGCTGGCGCCCGGTGTGCGCCCGCTTGTGCTTGTTCAGGCCAAGCGTCTCACCTCCTCCGTGGCGACGCATATGGGCAACGATCTTGGTCTGCGCGATGTTCGCTTTGGCGATGCAAGTGCGACGCGCCCGTCGCTGCGTCTCACCAACAAGGCGGGGCAGACCATCGGTGTCCTTTCATGGGCGTCAAGCGAGCTGGAGGGCCCGGCGCTTAAAGGGCTCATCTGGATTACGGCGCTCGTCGCGGGCGGGCTGTTGCTGGCGATTGGCTATGTGGTGCACCAGGGCATTGGCATTACCCGCACGCTCTACCACCAGGCGCGCACCGACACACTCTCCAAGCTGCCCAACCGCCGCGCCTTCCGGCTTGATGCTGCACGGGCGATTGCGGCGGGCGAGCCTTTGGCCGCCGCCATTCTCGATCTCGATGGCTTCAAGCGCGTCAATGACTTTCATGGCCATCATGTGGGCGATCAACTCATCATCGCGATTGCAGACATGGGGCGCACGCTATTGGAAAACCGGGGGATGTTCGCCCGGCTGGGGGGTGATGAATTTGCCATTCTGCTCACCGGCAAGGATGCCCGGCGCGATCTGGAGCTGGTTGCGCGCCACCTTTTGAAGATGCTGTCGACGCCCTTTGAAGTTGCGGGGGTTGAGGTGGCGATTGGGGTGAGCATCGGGCTGGTGGGCGATGCCCTCGACATCAGCGATCCCAGCGAATTGCTGCGCCGCGCCGATATTGCGATGTATGGGGCCAAGGCGGCGGGCAAGAACCGCTATCAATGGTATGATGCCCGTATGGATGAGCGCCGCGCCCGCGCCTTCATGCTGGAGGCGGCGTTGCAGGATGCCCTGTCCACCGATGAGTTTTCGGTCGCCTATCAGCCGATATGTGATGCCAAGGGACAAAGGATTGTGGCGGTGGAGGCGCTGGTGCGCTGGAAGAGCGCCTCTTTTGGCGCAATCAGCCCCGATGTGTTCATTCCCGTGGCGGAACAATCGACCATCATTGATCGCATCGGCAATACCGTGTTGCGCCGTGCGTGCCGCGATGCCCTGGACTGGAAGGATGTGATGCTTGCGATCAATGTGTCGGGCGCGCAGCTGCGCAACCGCTTTTTTGCAGCGCAAGTCCGGCAGATCCTTGCCGAAACAGGCTTCCCCGCGCACCGCCTTGAACTTGAGGTGACGGAAACCTTCCTTATCGAAGATGTGGTGACGACGCAGATGGTGCTTCAGGAATTGGCGGGCATGGGCATTACGCTGGTGCTCGATGATTTCGGCACGGGCTATTCGTCGATCTCGATGGCGGCGAACCTGCCTTTCAGCCACGTCAAGATTGACCGCACATTGGTGGCGCGCGCGGTAGATTCGGCGGCTTACAAGACGCTGGTGGAAGCCATCATCACCGGCGTTCATGCGCTGGGCGCGGTTGTGACGGCCGAAGGCGTGGAAGGCCCGGTTCACGCGCACCTGATGCAATTGGCCTCATGTGATCGCTTGCAGGGCTGGCACTTCGGCAAGCCGGTGCGCGCGCACGAGTTGGCGCAGCTTGTGGGCATCACCAATACAGATCTTGCCGCAGCTTAGGGAGACTTGGGGCGCGGTGGAAACACCGAACGGCTCTGCAATCACCCTGTTCAGGAAAACCGGGGTGCAGGTTTTTCCGCTGACCGCTTATCCGCGTGCCGCTTTTGCAATGGCGTCGAGCACGCCATTGACGAAGCTCTTTTCCTTGCGGTCGTAAAAAGCGTGGGCGACATCCAGATATTCGCTGATGACGCTGCCTGTCGGAATGTCCGCGCGTGCAAGAAGCTCATAGCTGCCCGCGCGCAAAATCTGGCGCAGCGGGCGGTCAAGCCGGTCGAGCGTCCAGCCTTCGGCCAGGTTGGTGCCGATCAGCGCGTCGATCTCGTCGCGCCGCGCATCGACGCCTTTGACGACATCGTTGAAGAAGTCGACCTCGGCCTCGGCATAAGTCTCATCCTCAATGGTCTGGCCAAGGCGATGATGGTGAAATTCGTGCAGCAGAACGGGCAATGCTGTGCCTTCCATTTCCTGCTGGTAGAGCGCCTGAACGGCGGCAAGGCGGGCGGCAGAACGGGCGCGGCTCATTTCAGTCTTTCCTCAACGGAGCGGGCATGGGCGGGAAGCCCCTCGGCCCTTGCAAGCGCCACGGCGGCGGGGCCGATGGCGCGAATGGCATCTGGCGAACAGCCCAGAAAGCTCGTTCGCTTCATGAAATCTAGCACCGAAAGCCCCGATGAAAAGCGGGCGCGGCGTCCGGTCGGCAAAACGTGGTTCGGCCCGCCGACATAATCGCCCACGGCTTCGGGCGTGTGGCGGCCGAGGAAGATCGAGCCTGCATGGCGCACGGTCGCAAAAAGCGGTTCCGGGTTTTCTACTGCAAGTTCAAGATGTTCGGGGGCGAGCGCATCAACCAGCGGAGCGGCTTCGGCCAGATCGCCCACAAGGATGATCGCGCCGTTCGCGTCCCAGCTTGTCCGCGCGGTGGCGCCGGTTGAAAGCGCGCCAATTTGGGCATCTACGGCCACCGCCACCCTGTCGGCAAAACCGGCATCATCGGTGATGAGGATCGACTGGCTCGTCGGATCATGCTCGGCCTGGCTCAAAAGGTCCGCGGCAATCCAGTCGGGATTATTCTGCCCGTCCGCGACGACGAGAATTTCAGAAGGCCCTGCCACCATGTCGATGCCGACCACGCCGTAAAGCTGGCGCTTGGCTTCTGCCACCCACGCATTGCCCGGCCCGGTCACGACATCGACCTTGCCGATGGAGGGGGTGCCGTAAGCGAGCGCCGCCACCGCCTGCGCGCCACCGATGCGCCACACTTCATCGACGCCCGCAATATGCGCGGCTGCCAGCACGAGCGGATTGATCTCGCCCTTGGGCGTCGGCGTCACCATCACGAGCCGTTCGACACCCGCGACCTTGGCCGGAATGGCGTTCATCAGCACCGAAGACGGGTAGGCCGCACGTCCGCCGGGCACATAGACACCGGCCGCATCCACCGCCCGCCAGCGCGCACCAACGCGCACGCCTGCTGCATCCACGCTGTCGCTGTCAGCCGGCTTCTGCCTGGCGTGATAGGTGCGGATGCGCTCTGCTGCGAGATCGAGCGCGGCGCGCAGATCATCCTCAAGCGCGGCATAAGCGGCGCGGCAATCTTCCAGCGGAATGCGCCAGTCAAGATCATGCCCGTCAAAAGTGCGGGTCAGCTCGGCAATGGCGGCATCGCCTTGGGACTTTACGCGCGCAATGATCGCCGCCACGTCGCGCGACACATCGGCATCCGCCTCACGCCGCGCATTGACGAGGGCATCGAAGCGCGCGGCGAAATCAGGTGCGCGGCTGTCGAGCCTAACCATTCATTGCCTTTCGGAAGGCTTCCACCAGTTCGCCGACAGCGGCGTTGGTCTTGAAGGCGGCGCGGTTGACGATGAGGCGGGCAGACACGTCAGCGATGACTTCCACCTCGACCAGCCCGTTTTCGAGCAGCGTCTTGCCGGAGGAAACAAGATCGACAATGCGGCTCGACAGGCCCAGCGCGGGCGCGATTTCCATCGCGCCGTTGAGCTTGACGCACTCGGCCTGCACGCCGCGCGCGGCAAAGTGTTTGCGCGTGAGGTTGGGATATTTGGTCGCCACGCGCACATGGCTCCACGAGCGTGGATCGTCGGTCGCCGCCATTTCGGCAGGCTCGGCCACCGAGATGCGGCAATGGCCGATGTCGAGATCAACCGGCGCGTAAAGCTCTGAATAATCAAACTCGTCGATCACGTCCGAGCCGACAATGCCGATCTGGGCTGCGCCATGCGCAACAAAGGTCGCCACGTCGAAAGCGCGCACGCGGATGAGGCTCACATCCTCACGATTGGTCGAGAATTTGAGCGCGCGGCTCTTGCTGTCGTTGAATGCGGCTTCGGGCACGATTCCCGCGCGCGCGAGCATCGGCAAGGCTTCCTCAAGGATGCGCCCCTTGGGCACGGCGAAGATGATCGGCTGCGACATGACCCGCGGCCTTTACTTGTGCGCCCGCTTAAGGGCAAGCTGCGTGGCATGAGCGAAAGCATCCGAACCGCCTTCCGCCAGCAGGCGGCTTTCTGCCGGGCCTCCGGCTCCGCTTTAACGGGTGCGGTGCTGGAGGCGCTGGCCGACACGCTGGATGTATCCACGCGCACGGGGCGGCGCATCCTTGAATGGCCGGGCGACCCGATGGTCGATGCGCTCAAGCTCAGGATCGCAGGCGGGCTTAACGCACTGGCGCGCTCTGGCCGGGAGCCGGAGCTGACAAAGCTTTATGATGCGCGCACGGGCGAATTTCATGCGGTTTTGAAGCGCGTGTTCGAAAAATGGGATGACTGGCTTTATCCTTGGCTCGATGGGCCGCCACAGACCAACGAGGTTGCACGCGCAGCTGTGCTCTGGCCGGGGATGCTGGAGATCGCGCGACGCTTTGGTCCGAAGATGGAATGGATCGAAATCGGCTCCAGCGGCGGGCTGAACCTCAATATGGATCGCTTCGGCTATCAATTGGGGGCAACGCGTTCGGGCGATCCCATCTCGGCGCTGCAACTTTCGCCCGGCTGGGAAGGCGCATCCCCACGCGATACCCCCATTGAGGTGGTGGACCGCGTGGGCATTGATATGCAGCCGCTCGATATGTCAGACCCGGTCATCGCAGAGCGTATGCTCGCCTATATCTGGCCTGACCAGACCGAGCGCGTGGCGCGCGCCCAAACGGCCATCATCATCGCGCGGGCCTGGCCGCCGCCTATCGTAAAGGGCGATGCGGCAGAATTTCTGGTGCCGCTGCTGGCCGAGCCGCAGGACGGGTGTCGGACGCGTGTCGTCTTCCATTCGATCGTGCTGCAATATCTTCCGCCCGAAGCGCGTGCGCGGGTGCGCCAGACAATCGAGGCGGCAGGCGCGCGGGCCACCGCAGAGCGCCCGCTCGCATGGCTCAGCATGGAATTTCAGGACAAGGTGCCAACGGCGGAACTGCGCTTGCGCTGCTGGCCGGGGCCGGCGGCGGAAGAAACGCTGGCGCACGTGCATCCGCACGGCGCGCAGCTTATCTGGGTGGCGGAAAACGGCTGAAAATAACGCCGCTCCATGGCGCCCAGCGTTGCCAGCCACCGTTGAGGGACAGCCATTCCCAGATCGCGGTGGCGATCAGCACGCTGGTTGCTGCACGCCCCGTCTCCAGCGTGGTCCAGCTGCCGTGCCATGCATGATAGCCGATAATGGCCAGCGCGATGACGCCAAAGCCGTGAGAGGCGGGTGGGAAACGCTGGCCGGAGGTTGACCATTTGAAGCCGATGCATCCGGCAAGAAACAGCCACGGCCCGCCGCACACGGCCAGGACTTCCGCCAGCGTCACCGCCATATCGCTGGCGTCGAGCATCAGCGCATCGCCCACGGCGGTTACAACCAGCCCCGCAACAATGGGCAGGTGCAGATAGGTATAGGCATTGCGCGCGACCAGCCCGGCTTGCGTTGCCTGTTCTATCATCTTGCGGCCACGCTTGGCGCCAATGTCAAAATAGATCCACCACATGGCGGCGCTGCCGACAAAGCTGGTGACGAGCGCCGCGGTCGGCGCGCGATCCGCCGGGATGCCGACATAGCTTGTGCCCGTCACAAGCACCGCTTCGCCCAGCGCGATGATGATGAAGAGCGCGCAGCGTTCCGCCATGTGGTGGCCGGAAACATCCCAATCCGCCAATGTGGATGTGCCGAGAAACGGTGTCGCAAAGCGCAGGAAGGGGCCTGCATATTCAATGGCGATGGCCGCTGCCCATGCTGCCAGCCGTGCTTCCGGCGTGGCGGTGGCCCCCCAGATCCACAAGGGTGTGGCGAGCAGAAACCAGAAGGTGAGCCGCATCGCATTGCGTGTCCGCGCGGCATCCACCACGCTGGCGGCGAAGATGAGAAAGATCGAGCGGCCAATTTGCAGCCCGCAATAGGCAAGCGCGAACCGGAGGCCGCCTGCGCCAAAGGCATCGGGAATAGCGGAAGAAAGCGCCAGCCCGCCCAGCATCATGGCGAGCAGCATCAGCCGCACCATCGCCCGGTCGCAATCAAGCCAGTTGGTGACCCAGCAGGTGTAAATCCACACCCACCAGACCGCGAGCAGCATCACCAGACCTTCCAGCGCGCTGGCAAGCCCTGGATGATGGCTCAGAAAGTGCGACAATTGGGTGATCGCAAAGACGAAGACGAGATCGAAGAACAGCTCGATATAGCTGACTTCGCCATCATGCTGCTTGCGGAACAGCGGGGGCGCGCGCCTCATGCCAGCCAGTCCCGCATGGCGGCGGACACGGCTGCCGGGCGCTCCCACGGAATGAAGTGCCCCGCATCGGCCACACGCACCACCGTCAGCGTGTCAATATGCGTCTCAAGGCCATCAAGCTGGCAGGGGAGCAGGGCCTCATCCTTCATGCCCCAAATGACGAGCACGGGCATGGTGAGCTTGGGGAAGGGGGCTGCGAGGAAGGGCGTCATTTCAGCGGGCGCATCCATGGCGGGCACTTGCATGGGTGAGGCGCGATACCAGTTGAGCATCGCCGAAAGCGCGCCAGGCTGCGACCACTCGTCCAGATAATCCGCTTTGTCCTGCGCTGAGATGCAGCCATCCGAAAGCTTGGCAAAATGGTCTTCAAAAAACCATTCAATGCCCTTTTGGCCAACTTCGCCTTCAATGTCGCGCTCGCGGAACGCCTTCATATATTGCGAGGCGCGGCGCTGGTCGGTGTTGAACATCAGCGTGTGCTGGAAGATATAAGGGTGCGCGGCATTGCAAAGGATGAGGCGTTCCACGCGGGCCTGATTCTTGATGGCAACGGCCCATGCGATCGCGCCGCCCCAATCATGCCCGACAAGCGTGAAGCGGTCCGCCCCAAAGGCGTCAGCCAGCGCAAAGACATCGGCCACCAGATTGTTGATGCGATAATCCTTCACCTCAGGCAGCTTTTGCGAGCGGGCATAGCCGCGCTGGTCGGCCGCGATGCAGAAGAAGCGGTCTGACAAGGCCGCCATCTGGTGCCGCCATGTGCGGTGCGATTCAGGAAAGCCGTGGAGGAAGATGATCGGCGGATTGGTGGCGTCACCCGCGGTCCATACGTCCAGTTCAACGCCGGTCGTCAGCGCAATGCGCTGCTGCTTTGCCTCTGCCATGCTCTCCTCGCGGGTCTTTTGGTGTTCGTGCACCATGCCATGCTTTGGCGAGGGTGCAATGCCCGTAGCGGTCAGATGGGGTCGCTATTGGTGAGCGGTGTCTCTGGCAGCGGAATATGTTCCGGGTCGTGCGCGATCACGGGGAAGCGCCCTTCGGCCCAGTCGGCGGCGGCCTGATCGATGCGCTCCTGCCGGGAGGAGACGAAATTCCACCAGACACGCCGTGGCGTCTGGAAGTCTTCACCGCCCATCAGCATCACGCGGCCACCCGCGCTGGAGCGCAGTGTGGCGGGCGCGCCGGGGCGCATCACATAGAGTGTGTAAAGCTCCATCTCCTCGCCCGATATATCGGCTTGGCCACCCACCAGCATCAGCGCGCGCTCATCGGCTTCAGCCTCGATGGGGATGGAGCCGCCCGCATCAAGCATGATGTCGGCATAAATTGTCGGCGCATGGCAGGTCGTCGCTGCGGTCTGCCCCCAAAGCGTGCCCATGATGACGCGCGCTGAAACGCCCTTGTCCGAGAGGATGGGCAATTGGCCTGGCTTTACCTGCTCGAAGGCCGGGTCCATCTCTTCCTTGGCATCGGGCAGCGCGAGCCATGTCTGCATCCCATACATGGCCGCGCCTGAAGCGCGCTCATCCTGCGGGGAGCGTTCGGAATGGACGATGCCCTTGCCCGCCGTCATCAAATTCACTTCACCGGGGCGGATGGTGGCGAATGAGCCAAGCGAGTCGCGGTGATCGATCGCGCCGTCGAAGATGTAGGTGACGGTCGAAAGCCCGATATGCGGGTGCGGGCGCACGTCCATTCCCATGCCGACGGGCAGCACGCCGGGGCCGAACTGATCGACAAAGCAGAACGGACCTACCATCGTCAGCCCACGCGCCGGCAGGGCGCGCCGCACCTGAAACTGGCCGAGATCATGGGTGACGGGCAGCAACGTGCCCTCAATCGCTTCGGTCATGTCCGCTCCTACAGTGCGGCCCTCACAAGGTCCGCTATGTCTTCAGGGTAGATTACTTCATCACCGCCAAGCAACTCCGCGCGCGCGAACCAGCGATGGCTTGTCATCACTTCGCGCTCAATGGGTTCGTGGCCCGATATGTCGATCTCGGCGGAGATGGCCTGAATGAGAAAATACTGTTCCTCGGCAATCACCTCTTCACCCCAAAAGGCGTGATAGCGGTTCATGCGGATGTGCACCGGCGTGCCGGGATCAGCGATGATGCCCGTTTCTTCAAACAGCTCGCGTCGCGCCGCTGCTGGAAAATCCTCGCCGGGGTCCACAGCGCCGCCGGGCGTCGCCCAAAAGGGATCGCGGCCGGGCGGTGTGAAGCGAAACAGAAGAACGCGGCCCGCAGGATCAAGAACGATCAGTCGTGCCGTATCGCGGCGGACAGGGGCGGGCGCGGCAGTCATTCGCGCGCCTTCATTCACCGGGCGCGCGCGCCTTGATGGCAAGGGCATGGACCCGCTGGCCGGGCAGATCGCCCAATGCACGGTTGACCATGCGCTGGCGCTCCAGCCGGCTGACGCCTGCAAAGGCCGCCGCCACAATCTCAACCGAAAAATGGCTTTCGCCCGATCCGTCATCGCCGGAATGACCGCGATGGCGGCCGCTGTCATTGGAGACGATGAGGCTCTCTGGCGCGAAGGCTTCATTAAGGCGCGTGGTGATTTCGGATTCGATGGACTGGTTATTCATGACTTTCCTTCTAGCAAGCTTCCCGTCATGGGGAAGCGATGCGTGTCACAATCGTCAAAGGCATCGGTGATGACCGGATCGACATCGCCCGCCCGGACGGGACGACGGCGCACACGCGCTTTCCCAAGAAAGGCCCGGTCCCGCACGATGCCGTCCATTATATCGTTGAAGGGGCATTGGGGCTGAAGCGCGGTTTTTGGGGCATGATCGCAGGCGGACTGCACCCGGAAGATGTGCAGGAGATTGCAAAGGCGGCAGGCCATGCCAGCGCCAGGCGCGCGAACATTCCCGATGCATCAATCGTTGAATTGTTACAGGCTGAACGGCTGGTGGAGTGTTTTGAAGCGACGCTTTGGTCCGGCGACTGTGATGCGTCGTCGCTGCGCGAGGTGGCGCGCGCCGGATGCACCGCCTCGCACGTGCCGCTGCCGGAAATGAGCGATGCCATGATTTTGGGCATTGCTGCCCGCGTGTCTGCCTTGCGCGATGCGTGGGGGCCTGCGCCGGTCGATCATTGCTGGTCGTTTGAGTGGCGTGCGGCATGAGCAGCGCCCGCCCGCATGATCGTTTTCATGGGCGCGTCACAGGCAGGCAGCGCGCCTGCGCCGTGCCGGGCTGCCCTGAGCCAGGGGAGTTTCGTGCACCCGTCATGGGCGGCGGCACGTCTGGCGCAGATGGCCCCGGCGAATGGCAATGGCTGTGCCTCGATCACGTCCGTGCGTTCAACGCAGGCTATAATTATTTTGAGGGCATGAGCCGCGAGGAGATTGAACTGGCGCAGATGCCCCATGCCGGGTGGGACAGCGAGGCCCGCGCCTTCCGGCCGACCGCAGGCGTCGATACGCCGCCGCGCTGGGCCGATTTTCATGATCCGCTCGACGCCATTTCAGCGCGCTTCCGCCAACGGACTGAAGAGGCGATGCCCAAGGCGCGGGCGGATGGCAAACCGCTCAGCCCGGAAGACCGCAAGGCGCTCAAGACGCTGGGCCTTGATGCTGACGCAGGCCGCAAACAGCTGCGGACCCGCTATTCGGAGCTTGTCCGCAAGTTTCACCCCGACCGTAATGGCGGCGACCGCAGCTTTGAAAAGAAGCTGCAAGGCGTGGTGGAGGCGTATCAACATTTACGGACATCGCCCGCTTTTTCCTGACGAAGCGCGATTCCGCTTCAATCAGACCATCCCAGCGTCACCTCTCCATCGTAACCACAGGCGTGAAGCCGCCATAAATCATGCGTTTGCCATCAAACGGAACGGGGTTTTTTGCCGGGTCCATGCGTGGGTCGGCATTGTCCGGGTTCATGATGGTCGCCATTGCCTTGTCGCGGGTTTCCTTGTCGGGCCATTCGATCCAGCTGAAGACCACCGCTTCATCGGGCGTGGCCTGCACGGCCCTGCGAAAGTCGGTCAGCTTGCCGTCGGGCACATCGTCTTCCCAACATTCGATGATGCGGGTGGCGCCCAGTTCCATAAACATGGTGTCGCCCGTGTTGGCGTGTGTGGTAAACTTTTCGCGGTTTGATTTCGGCACCGCGATCACGAAGCCGTCGATATAGGCCATCGTCCTTCTCCTCGTCGCTTCTTGTCGAATTATGTTCGCTATTGCCGGTGCTGTGCCGGAGAGACGAGCATATCGCGTCGGCGTGCGGCTGCAAGCGCACTGCGGCGGGCAGGGCAGGTGCAACGCCGGGATGCCATTGGCCTTGCATTACGCGGCGCGCGCGTCCTATGGGCAAGGTTCACGTGAACGTAAGAGAAGACGCGTCGATCCATGACCGATTTGCCCAACGTCCAGCCCGGCTCCACCACCATCCTGCCCGCACCCGACATCAAGGTGAACGTGCGCGACGTGTTCGGCATTGATGTCGACATGGAATGTCCGGCCTTTTCCGTGGCCGATGAGCGGGTGCCCGATCTTGATCCGAGCTATGTGTTCGACCCTGATACCACGCTGGCGATCCTTGCGGGCTTTGCCTTCAACCGCCGCGTGATGGTGCAGGGCTATCACGGCACGGGCAAATCGACGCATATCGAGCAGGTGGCCGCACGCCTCAAATGGCCGTGCATCCGCATCAACCTCGATGCGCATATCAGCCGTATCGACCTTATCGGTCGTGATGCGATCGTGCTGAAGGATGGCCAGCAGGTCACCGAATTCCGCGAAGGTCTGCTGCCCTGGGCGCTCCAGACGCCGACCGCGCTCGTGTTTGACGAATATGACGCCGGTCGCCCGGACGTGATGTTCGTCATCCAGCGCGTGCTGGAAACCGAAGGCAAGCTGACGCTGCTCGACCAGAACCGCGTCATCCGCCCCAGCCCCTGGTTCCGTATGTTTGCAACGGCCAACACGGTGGGTCTTGGCGATACGAGCGGGCTTTATCACGGCACGCAGCAGATCAACCAGGGCCAGATGGACCGCTGGAACATCGTTGTTGGCCTCAATTATCTGCCCGCCGATGTGGAAACCGATATTGTTTCGGCCAAGTCGACCGGCACCGATCCGGCACTGATCGCCAATATGGTGAAGGTGGCGGACCTCAGCCGTCAGGGCTTCATCAACGGCGACATCTCGACCGTCATGAGCCCGCGCACTGTCATCACCTGGGCGCAGAATACCGCGATCTTCAAGGATCCGGGTTTTGCCTTCCGTCTTTCCTTCCTCAACAAGTGCGACGAGGCGGAACGTGCACTTGTGGCGGAATATTACCAGCGCGTCTTCGGCAAGGATTTGCCGGAAAGCGTCGTGGGCAAGGCGTAGGGGCACATCATGTCAAAGGGTCCGCGCACGCTTTACGAAAAAATCTGGGACGCGCATATCGTCGATCGGCGCGAGGATGGCACTTGCCTCATCTTCATCGACCGGCACCTTGTGCATGAGGTCACAAGCCCGCAGGCGTTTGAAGGTCTGCGCGCGGCGGGCCGCAAGGTGCGCCGCCCGGACCTGACGCTGGCTGTGCCTGACCATAATCTGCCCACCACCGCGCGCCTTGATGCAGCGGGCAAGCACATTCCGATTGACGATCCTGAGAGCGCGGCACAGCTTGCCGCGCTTGAAGCAAATGCACCTGCCTTTGGCATCCGCTATATCGGCGCGACCGACCGCGAGCAGGGCATTGTCCATGTCGTCGGGCCAGAGCAGGGCTTTTCGCTGCCCGGTACAACCATCGTCTGCGGGGACAGCCACACCGCCTGCCATGGCGGGCTTGGCGCACTCGCCTTTGGCATCGGCACGAGCGAGGTTGAGCACGTGCTTGCCACGCAGACGCTGTTGCTCAAACAGTCAAAGACGATGGAAGTTCGTGTTGAGGGCGAAGTCGGCCCCGGCGTGACCGCCAAGGACATCGTGCTTGAAATCGTGCGCCGCACGGGCGCTGCGGGCGGCACGGGCCATGTCATCGAATATACTGGTTCGGCGATCCGCAATCTTTCGATCGAAGGCCGACTGACGATTTCGAACATGGCGATTGAAGGCGGCGCGCGCGCCGGGCTTATCGCGCCTGATGAGGTGACGTTCGCCTATCTGAAGGATCGCCCGATGGCTCCCAAAGGGGCCGATTGGGACAAGGCGGTTGCCTATTGGAAGAGCCTCGCCACCGATGCGGGGGCGACCTATGACAAGACCGTCATCATCGACGCATCCGAAATCTCGCCCAATGTGACCTGGGGCACCAGCCCTGAGGATGTCGTGGCGATCACCGGCGTGGTGCCGGACCCGATGAGCTTTGCCGATCCGTCCAAGCAGACCGCGGCGCAAAAGTCGCTCGATTATATGGGCCTCGTGCCCGGCCAGCGGATGCAGGATGTGGAGGTGCAGAACATCTTCATCGGAAGCTGCACCAACAGCCGCATTGAAGATCTGCGCGCTGCTGCGGCCGTCCTCAAGGGACGCAAAAAGGCCGATAACGTCAAATGGGCCATCGTCGTGCCGGGGTCGGGTCTGGTCAAGCAACAGGCTGAGGCCGAAGGGCTGGACCGCATCTTCATCGAGGCAGGCCTTGAATGGCGTGAGCCGGGCTGCTCGGCCTGCCTTGGCATGAACCCGGACAAGGTGCCCGCGGGCGAACGCTGCGCCTCGACCAGCAACCGCAATTTCGTCGGTCGTCAGGGGCCGGGTGCGCGCACGCACCTTGTTTCACCGGCGATGGCGGCGGCGGCGGCGGTGACGGGCAAGCTCACCGATGTGCGTGAACTGACCCGCTAGGGCGTTTCGTCTTCCGTTTCTTCGGCAGGCTCTTCATCCAAGGGCACAGTAGCAGGCGTTGTTTCTGCGTGGGGCGCGCTTGCATTGGCCTGCACCTCCTCAGGATCACGCACGGGCGTCAGGTCTTCCGGGGCGGCACCCGCCTTGCGGCCCAATATCCAGCCCTGGCGATCAACCGGCACCTCGGCGCCCTGTGCTGGAACAAGTCCATCGAACACCCCTTCGCGCCACAAGAGCACGCCCAGTGTTACCGTAAATGTGAGGAGCGCCAGCAGAAAAATGGTCACGGGCCGTGTGAGGGCGGGGTCATCCTCAGGGTCGGTCATGGGGCGGCCGAAAGTGGTCGGGCCAATGTCGCGCGCCAACTCTTCCCGGTAGCTGTGCTGCCGATCCTCGGTGGAGCCGGGCGCTTCGGAGCGCTCCGCCGCTGCCCGCACCCTGTTTACGAGACGGTTTCCGGCCATGATGGTGTGACCATGGCCGGAAACCCGTCAAATAAGAGTTAAGCGCGTCAGCCGCCCATGAAGCCGAACATATGGCCGGCAACCTTGCGCATCTGGATCTGTTCCGATCCTTCGGTAATGCGGTAGCGGCGGTGGTGGCGGTAGATGTGTTCAAACGGTTTGTGGCGTGAATAGCCGATGCCGCCATGCACCTGCATCGCAAAGTCCGCCGCTTCGCAGCACAGCCGGTTCGCGCGATAGTTGCACATCGACACCTTGTCCGAGAGGCGGATGGCGACTTCGGGCTTGGTCATCGTGTCCATTTGCGCCGCCGTTTTCCAGATCAGCAGGCGGAGCATTTCGGCTTCGGTCTGGAGTTCAACGAGCGGGAACTGGATGCCCTGATTGACCGCCAGCGCCTTGCCGAAGGGCTTGCGTTCCTGCGCATATTTGATCGATTCATCGATGCAATATTGCGCAGCACCCAGCGATGACGCCGCCTGCCGGATGCGATTTTCATGGACGAAATGCTGCGCGACGGCGAGGCCTTCATCCAGCTTGCCGAGCAGTGCACTCTCAGGAACCCACACATTGTCATATGAGCATTTGGGGTGGTCGGTGGGCATATTGAACGTCCACAGATATTCACCCACCTTGAAGCCCGGCGCATCGATTGGCACGACGAAGCAGGAAATGCCGCGCGCCTTGCCATCTTCGCCATTGGTGCGTGCAAAGGTCATGACGTGCGTCGCGACGTGCAGGCCCGTGGTCCACATCTTGTTGCCATCGATGCGATAGCCCGCCACGCCATCGCGCACTTCGGGCACGGCGCGCGTGTCCATGTGCGTCGCGTCGGAACCGTGATGCTCTTCGGTCAGGCCGAACGCCCAGCGCATATTGCCCGCGAGCATTTCAGGAATGAAGTCGCGGCGCTGTTGCTCGGTGCCAAAATCGCGCAGCATCAGCACCTGCACGAGATTGCCGACGACCGAGCTTTCATTCTGAAGATCATTGTGAAGGCCAAGGCCCTTGGCGGCGAGATGGTGGCGGATCACCGCCATGGCGAGGTTGGAGCCATCCTTGCCGCCAAATTCCTTGGGAGTGGCAAAGCGGTAATGCCCGGCGGCATCGGCGCGGCGGCGCATTTCGGTCAGCAGCTCTTCCCAGTCATGGCGGGGAAGGCCGTCATTATCCCAATCGGTGCGCGCCCATTCACGGCGATGGTCGAAGAAGCGTTCATTATCGTCCTGCGCCTGAAGCGGCTTGATCTCGCGGTCGATAAAGGCATCGAGTTCAGCGAGATAGTCGGTAATGTCCTGGGGAATGTCGAACAGCATTTCGGGGGATCCTCTCTTTCCTGTATTCCTGTTGTTAAGGCCTTGCCGGATGCAGGGGGCATCCGGCTTTGTTCTGGGTCAAAATTACGCGGCCCCCGTCCATTTCTGGCGGGCCGCGCCAAGGGCGGCGTATTTGGGCACGTCGTTGGACAATTTGGCGAGCGCCGCCTTGCGCAGACGCGCGAGAAGGCCGGGCGTGGCGAGTGTTGCGTGCCCGGCGAGAATATCGTCCGCCAGTGCCTTGTCATGCACGTCCATCGGGTTTTCCTGCTCACGGATGAGCATCCCCAGCGCATTCATGGCAACGGCCGCCATAAACTTGTCGCGCCCCTCCGCCTTGGACTTGATGTCATTATCAACCCACTCGCGGACGGCTTCCAGCAGCTCAACCGGAGAAGGTTCACCTTTGCGCCGCACGGGCGGTGGTGCATCAAGCGTCACAGGGCCGCGCTCGGCTTCGGGTGCGTCGTCTTCCAGCAGCAGCAGCAGGTCCAGCTCATTCTCGCTGGTGCGACGACCGATGACCGCCCGCTCAAGGCTGCGATCCATGCCGCTGCGCCAGAAGTCGATCATCTGGATGCAGCCCAGCGCCCACCAGAGCGTGCGATAGACGAGCCAGAAGCGGAAGCGCGCGCGATCAACCGGGCCGCCGCCTGCGGCTTCATAGGCGGTGAAATAGCTTTCCAGATCGGCACAGCCAAAGGCGGGCTTGTCGATATGGCCGAAGCGCCACACCGTCATGCAGCCATAGGCCAGGTCTTCATGCGCATCGCCCCAATGTGCCAGCTCCCAATCGAGCACCACGGCAAGTCCATCGGGCGCGACCATCACATTGCCCATGCGCAAATCGCCATGAACAAGGCGCGGCGGCGTTGTGGCGGGAAGATTGTCTTCGCACCATTTGAGCGCGAGCGCGATGATCGGCCGGTCGCCGCCATAAGCGATGAACCGCTTGCGCAGTTCGGCAAGCGCCTCGGCTGTATCAACAAAGGGCAAGGCCAGATCATCGCGCGGGGTGATGGCGTGGATGCGCGCCATTTCCCGCGCCAGATCGGCGATCAGGCTCGGCGGTGGATCGGCAAGGATTTTGACCGGATTAACTTCGGCAACGACGCGCTTCATGACATAGCCGGTGCCCAGATCATCATCGGCATGAAGCTCACCCACCACTTCCGGCGCGCGGACGCCACCTGCGCAGGCGGCGCGGACAAGGGCCGCCTCCACCGCGTGGCTGATCGGGCGGCCTTCCATCATTTCGGCAGAAGGCGCGCGGCGCAGCACATAGCCAGCACCGCCCCAGTCGAACGACCAGCTTTCCATATTGGCGCCACCAGACAGGCGGGCGAGGTTGGAAAGCGGCAATGTCGCGCCACCGGCCATGCGGGCCAGCGCCCTGGCCAGCATTTCAGGATCGAGACTCACATATCCTCCTTGGGGTTCGATGCAGGCGTGTGCGCCTGCCAATAGCTGAATGTGGCGCTCTGGATGCGGCTCAGAAAGGCGCGGGCCTCGCTGCCGGTCCATTGCCCCTGATAGTCGCGGCGGCCCGTCCACCAGCCCTGGCCGGGCAGGCGATCACTCTCGCGCACCACAAGGGCTGCAAGTTCGGGCTGGCCCGCAGCGGCGGCCCGCCGGTCTACCTCGTCAAGCGTGCGGCACAGCGCGCGCATCTTTGGCCGGGTGAAGCGAAAGCCGAGCGAAAGGAGCATTTCGGAATAGCTCACGTCGCGGCCCTGTGCGGCGATGACCTGCAACATCCGTTCAATGCGCGCGACATCGGCAAGCGCGCCTGCCGCATCCGGCCCATCATCCAGAAATTCGTCGATCATGCGCGCCATCATGCCTGAAGCACGCGACGGCTCAAGCGTCGAGGCGCTCAGAGGAGCAATTTGCCGCCCACGATGAGAAGCACACAGGCCATTAGCGGGCGCAACACCTTGTCTGATGCGCCGCTGCCAAAATAGCTGCCAAGGATCACGCCGGGGATCGACCCTGCCAACAGACTGACCAGCAACACCGTATCGACATTGCCGAGGAACCAGTGGCCCGCGCCCGCAACCAGCGTCAGCGGCACCGCGTGCGCAATGTCCGATCCAACGATGCGCGCCGTGGGCAGCAGCGGGTAGAGCACAAGCAGCACCGTGACGCCCACGGCACCCGCCCCGACCGAGGAGATGGAGACCAGAAAGCCCAGCACCGCGCCCAGCAAGACCGTGGGCCAGATGCGGCCTGTCATGTGATGCGCATCGGTCCAGGGCCGCGCGCGTGACACCAGCTTTTCGCGGAACAGCACCGCGACGGCGGTGATGATGAGCATCGAGCCGAGGATCGGGAGAATGAGCTTGCTTGTCGCGTCCGATGGCGTGCCGATGAGGTGCAGGCCGATCAGCGTTGCCGCAGCCGTCGGCACGCTGCCGCTTGCCAGTCGGCGCACGATCTTCCAGTCCACCGTTTCGCGCCAGCCATGCACCGCCGAGCCGACCGACTTGGTGATCGCCGCATAGAGCAGATCGGTGCCCACCGCCGTTGCCGGATGAAAGCCGAAAAGAAGCACCAGCAGCGGCGTCATCAGCGAGCCGCCGCCGACCCCGGTCATGCCGACCAATATTCCGACCAGCAGGCCCGCAAAGGACTGTAGCGGATTGAAATGCTCCATAGATTCCTGCCCCCGTGACGCGACGCGACTCATCCCGTGCGCCGCGGACCATAGTCAAGCCCGCGAACGGCAACAGCAACATTGTCGATTTGCCGGGCAAGTCCAGCTTTAGGAGATCATGCCCGCAAGGCGGCGACGGATGATGTCCTCCGCCTGCGCCATGATCCGGTCGATCAGCTCCTGGCAGGTCGGGATGTCGTGGATCAGCCCGGCAACCATGCCGCAGCTCCACGCGCCTGCATCCATCTCGCCATCCTGAAGGATGCGCGGATAGACACCCGCGACTTCGGGGGCGATGTCTTCAAACTTGATGCTGGCGCCAAGCTCGCGTTCCTTTTGCAGCAGCCGCTCGACCCCGGCATTGGTCAGCACCCGCTCGGTGTTGCGCAGCGGGCGCATGACAAGGCGGGTGTCAAGCTCACTCGCGGCGAGCAGCGCCTGCTTCACATTCTCGTGCACCGGCGCTTCCTTGGTCGCGATGAAGCGCGTGCCCATGTTCATGCCTTCAGCGCCCAGCGAAAGTGCGGCCACAAGGCTGCGGCCATCGGCCATGCCGCCTGAGGCGACAAAGGGAATTTCCAGCTCTTCAGCGGCGCGCGGCAGCAGGATGAAGTTGGGAACATCATCCTCACCCGGATGACCACCGCACTCGAACCCATCGACGGAAATCGCGTCGCAACCAATCGCCTGCGCCTTGAGCGAATGGCGCACCGAGGTGCATTTGTGGATGACCTTGATGCCCGCATCCTTGAGGTAAGGCAGCACGCTTTGCGGGTTGTTGCCCGCGGTTTCGACCACTTTCACGCCGCCCTCGATGATCGCCTTCACCATGCCCGCATAATCGGGCTGGTTGACGACGGGCAGGAAGGTGAGGTTCACGCCGAAGGGCTTGTCGGTCAAATCCTTGCACTTGGCGATTTCATTCGCGAGGTCGGCTGCCGACTTCTGCGTCAGCCCGGTGATGATGCCAAGGCCGCCCGCGTTCGACACGGCGGCTGCCATTTCTGCAAAGCCCACATAATGCATCCCGCCCTGAATAATGGGGTGCTGGATGCCGAACAATTCGGTGATGCGGGTCTTCATGGCAGCGAATCCTCTCTTTTGTGTCGTTTGCAAGCGACACTGTGCAACGTTGACGTAAACGTCAAGCTGTCAGAGGCATCAGTTTCAGCAACGCAACTGACCGGCGCGTCAGCCGGTGGTGACGCGCACCGGCACCGAGAGGATCTGGTTCACGAAAGGATGCGCCTCGCGCACAACCTTGTCTGCCAGCTCGACGCGCATATTGCGCTTCGCCATTTCCTCGATCAGCGTCGCGATCTGGAGTTCGGCCAGCCGCGCGCCGACGCAGCGATGGACGCCATAACCGAAAGAGAGATGACGCCGCGCATTTTCGCGGTCGGCAATGAAGCGATCGCCATCGGTGAAAAACTCCTCATCGCGGTTGGCCGCGAGATACCACATCCCGATCTTGTCGCCCGCCTTGAACTGATGGCCGCGAAATTCGTGATCCTCGGTCACGGTGCGCCGCATATGCGCGACGGGCGATTGCCAGCGGATGACTTCGCTTGCCGCATTGCCCGCCAGCGTCGGGTTGGCGAGAACCTTTTCCCATTCCTCCGGCCAGCGATTGATGGCATCCACCAGCCCCGACATCGAGTTGCGCGTCGTGTCATTTCCGCCGACGATCAGCAGCGCCATATTGCCGATGAACTCCACCTGATCCATCTTCGACAGCGCGTTGGAGTGGATCATCATCGACAGCAGATCGGGCGTCGGCTCGGCCGCGAGCCGTTCCTGCCAGAGCGCGAAGAACTTCATCGCCATTTCGAACATCATGACCTGACGTTCCTGCGGATGGTTCTTTATCATGTCGAGCGAGGTGATCGCATCGGACCAGACGGGCAGCTTGTGGCGCTCCTCCCACGGAAAGTCGAAGAGGATGGCGAGCATATCGGTGGTGAGGTCAATCGACACCGTTTTCACCCAATCGAACACTTCGCCCCTGGGGAGCGAGTCGAGCCGCTTTGCGGTGCGTTCACGGATGCTGCCCGCAAGGCGCGTCATTTCAGACGGGGTGAAGGCAGGCGCGACGACGCGGCGCTTTTCGGTGTGGCGCGGCGGGTCCATCGCGATGAACATTTCCATGCGATTGGCCTCGACCGTGCTCGGCTCGACAAAGTCGGAATCGACGAGCGAAATCCCGCCGCGTTCCATTTCCGAGGAATAGCGCAACGGCAGCGCCTCCACCTCCACAATGTCCTTGTAGCGGGTGAGCGACCAATAGGCGCCAAATTCGCTGTCGGCGGTGTAGTGGATGGGCGCTTCATGCCGCAGGCGACGCATGACCTCATGCACCGAGCCATCGGCAAAGCGTGCGGGCGATGCCGGGTGGATGGTCGCCAGATCGTCGGCAGAAACACTCGTCATGTCAGGCTCTCCTCATATTGTCTTGTAGCGGGGGCTGTTTCTTCGCCCAGATTGGCGACCAGACGCTCCAGAAGCGCACCAAGGGTCGCGATGTCGTGTGGCGCAAGGCCATTGAATGTGCGCGCGAGCATATCGTCGATAATCTCGCGCAGGCCGGGCAACAGCTCATGCGCGCGCAACGTGGCGGCAATCTTCCAGACACGCCGGTCATCCGGGTCGGGCTTGCGGATCACGAGCTGCTTGCGCTCCATGATGTCGACGGTGTTGCCAACGCTGGCGCGCTCCAGCTCCAGCACGCGCGCCAGTTCGCTCTGGGTGATGCCTTCATAGCGCATCACATAGGCCAGCAGCCGCCATTGCGTGCGGCTCAGCCCATATTCCGCCAGCGCCTCGTCAATCCGGCGGCTCATGAGGCGCACGATTTCATCGAAGCGAAAGCTGAGTGCTTCAAGATTATTGGGGAAGGCGGCCAGCGTCATACCCGCAAGCTGCGCTGCAATGGGTGATTCGTCAACTACCTTACATTATGTGCCTTTACGAAATCGCTCGTTCCAGCACCGTCTTGGCAAATAGGGCACCACCATCTGCTGCGAAGGAGAGGAAGAGCGAAGGCTCGATGACTTCCAGTTCCATCAGGCGAAAGCCGCCATCGGCATCGTCGCGGACCATATCGACGCGCGCATAAAGCGGGGCGAGGGGCGCGGCGGCAAGCGCTGCCTGTGCGAGTGCAAGCGCCAAGGCGGGCGGTTCGACGCGCACTTCATGCCCGCCAAATTGCTCCTGCACGCGAAAATCACCCGCAGCGGGCTTTTTCAGGATCGCATGGCTGAACGCGCCATCGAAATAGAAGAGCGAATATTCGCCTTCGGTCGCGACCGAGGCCATCATCGGCTGGATGAGCATCTCGCGCTCCAGCACGTCAAAGGGAATGGGGTCGTGTGCCGCCAGCCGGTAGGTGCCGTCCGCCCCGCCTGAAATGGCGGGCTTGATGACAAGCGTCTCGCTGCCGAACTGCGCGCGCGCTGCTGCCAGATCATCCGTGCATAGCGCGCCGGACTCGATGGTCGGCACGGTCGCCACGCCCTTTTCGGCAAGGTCGAGCAGATAGTCTTTATCCGTGTTCCAGCGCAGCAGCGGGAGGGCGTTGGCAAAGCGGATGCCCGCCGCCTCCCACGCATCGAGCGCGCAATACCAGTCCGCCGCGCGGCGCTGATACCCCCAGACCAGCAGCGGCAGCACAAGCGCGTGAGCAGAAAGATCACCCGCATCGGTCCAGGGGCGAAAATCGAGATCGTCACCAAAGAGTGCACGAAAAGCCTCGGCAGATGGCCGCCAATTCTCTTCATAATCGGGATGCGGCGTCAGGATGCACAAGCGGGTCATGCCGCCGTCTTGCAACGCAGGGCGCGCACTGGCAAGTTTCGGTGCAACTCACAAAATCAGGAGTTCGGGATGATCCTTTACGGCAGTTCGTTTTCGCCCTTCGTGCGCAAGGTGATGGTCGTCGCCGCTGAAAAGGGTCTCGACATGGCCGTGCGCAATATCCGTTTGGGTGATGCCGATCCCGATTTTCGCCGCGCAAGCCCGTTCGGCAAGATGCCGGGCTTTGCCGACGGTGATTTCGCGATCTCGGATTCAACCGCCATCGTCACCTATCTTGAAACCAAAAACCCTGAACCGGCGCTTCTCCCCGCCGATGCCGAAGGCCGCGCGCGGGCCGTGTGGTTTGAGGAATTTGCCGACACGATCATGTCGGGCGTCGTCTTCAAATGCTTCTTCAACCGCATCGTCGCGCCAATCTTTCTCCAGCAGCAGGGCGATGAGGCGCTGGCGGTGGAAGGCGAAACGAAAGACTTGCCGCTGCTGCTCGATTATCTCGAAAGCGTCGCGCCCGATGCTGACGGCTTTCTGGTGGGAGACCGCATCACAATCGCCGATATTTCGGTCGCGTCGATGTTTGTGAATTATGACCACGCCCGCTGCGCCATCGACAAATGCAAATGGCCGCGCACCTATGCGTGGGTGGAGGCGATTCACGCCCGCCCCAGCTTCGCGCCGATCATCGCGACGGAAAGGAAGATGCTGGGGCGTTAGAATATCGAGCGACACATCTGCACCGTTCGCCCTGAGCTTGTCGAGGCCGAAGGCGACTGAAAGTCAACGGCTGCTCATTCTTTAGGCTGCGGCACCCAGAAGGGCGGTGCTTCGACAAGCTCAGCACAAACGGGGTCGTGACCCATATTTATGGCGTGCCACTTTCTCCCGATGTCCTAAGACAGCAGATAGTCCGACACATAGCCGTTGGTCTTGCGCTCATGGCCGAAGGTGGACATCGGGCCGTGGCCGGGGACGAAGGCGGTTTCTGACCCCAGCGGCCAGAGCTTCTGCGTGATCGAGTCGATCAGTTGCTGGTGGTTGCCCTTGGGGAAGTCGGTGCGGCCGATGGAGCCCTGAAACAGCACGTCGCCTACCACCGCAAAGTGCGAGGGGCCGTGGTAGAACACGACATGGCCGGGCGTGTGGCCGGGGCAGTGGATGACATCGAGCACGAGATTGCCGATGGTCACGGTGTCGCCATCTTTGAGCCAGCGGTCGGGCTCGAAGGTCTTGGCGTCCATGCCCCAACGCTTGCCGTCATCGTCGAGTTGCGAAATCCAGAAGCGGTCGTCCTCATGCGGGCCTTCAATCGGCACGCCCAGCTCTTGGGCTAACATCCCCGTCTGCCCGCAATGGTCGAGATGCCCGTGCGTCACGAGCAGCTTTTCAATCGTCACGCCCTGCTTGGCGGCAGCGGCCTTCAGGAGCGGTAAATCTCCACCCGGATCGGTAAAGGCGCCTTTCATGGTTTCGGTGCACCAGATGAGGCAGCAATTCTGCTGCAAGGGCGTAACGGGGATGATGGCGGCCTGAAGCGGGGGTTTTGCAGTCATGGCGTTGCTCTGCCGTATTGGTGCGGCGCTAGTCCAGCAGATTCCGGTAGTGCGGCTCACCCTTGCCGGTGATGCTCAGCAAGTCGCCATCGCGCATTGTGCGGATGGGCCCGGCATAATGTGCCTCGGCTCCTTTGGTGACGAGCGGCATCAGCGGACGCGGCAGCGAAGGGACGATGTGCGTGAAGGCCAGCATCTTCGCGCCCGATGTCGTGGCCGCATCCCCCGCCACTTCGGGCGAGGAGTGATAATCCTGAATGTCGCGGAAAATCTTGGCGCGGTTCTTCTGGCCATGGCGTTCGGCGGCCTTTGCCATTTCTTCCACAAGGCGCGGGTTGAGCACTTCATGGACGAGAATGTCAGAGCCGCGCGCGGCGCTGATGAGCGTCTGCGACTTTGCGGTATCGCCGCTGATCGTCACGCTCTTGCCCTGCCAGTCGAGCCGATAGCCATAGGCCGGGCCGACAACGCCATGGTTGACGGGAAAGGCGGTGATCTTCACGCCATCACGATCATAGATCAGACCGGGATTGATGACGGTGGCGGCAAAGCCGAAGCCCGAAGGCGGCACGACGACCGGGCCGTGATGCGCCATGCGGAACTTGCTGTCCGGTCCGTAAGCGATGTTGAGGCCTTCGGCGATCTTGTCGGTGCCGTTGGGGCCGATGAGCGGCAGCGCGGTTTGTGCGCTGGCACCCGCCCAACGCTGGAGCGCAAGCGGGCCAAGGCCTTCGAAATGGTCGGAATGGAGATGCGTCAGGAAGACGCCTTCGATCTTGCCAAGCGGAAGCCCCATCATCGAGAGCGTTTCGCCAGCACCCTCGCCCGCATCGAACACGAAGAGCTTGCCACCTGCGACGACCACAGTGCAGGCAGACGCACGGTCCCGGCTGGGAAGCGGCGATCCGGTGCCACAAAAGCCGACATGGAGCACCTTTGGATCAAGCTCCGCCATGACATTGCGGGCCATCGCCTTGTCGACCGCTTTTTCATAGGCGCGCATCATGATGACATCGCGCCTGGCGTAAGCGAGCCCGGCTCCACCAAGGAGAAGGCCGGAAAGAATGAGGATGATCCGGCCTTTTTTCGTCATATCGTAAAGCTCTCCCCGCATCCGCAGGTGCCTTTGGCATTCGGGTTGTTGAACACGAACCCTGCGGTGAAGTCGTCTTCCTGCCAGTCCATCGTCGAGCCGACAAGGTACAGAACCGACGCGCCATCGATGAAGAAGAGGCCGCCCGGCGTCTCGATCTTCTCGTCAAAGCCGTTGGCCTCGGCCACATAGTCGACCGAATAGGCAAGGCCGGAGCAGCCGCGCCGCGGCGTGGAGAGCTTGACGCCAATCGTGCCTTCGGGGGCGTTCTGCATCAACTGGGCTATGCGCGCTTCAGCTGCGGGCGTCAGGATGACGGCGGCAGGGCGTGTGCGGGCGGTTGTGGTCGTGCTCATAGCATTCCAAGCTCCAGACGGGCCTCGTCCGTCATGGACGCGGGCGACCATGGCGGATCCCAGACGAGATGGACTTCACAATCGCCCACGCCCGGCACCGCGCCCACGCGCAGCTCGACTTCGCCGGGCATCGATTCCGCCACGGGGCAATGCGGGGTGGTAAGCGTCATCGTGACGTGCACGTGCCCGCCATTCACCTCGACATTGTAGATCAGGCCAAGGTCATAGATGTTGACCGGAATTTCGGGATCGAAAATTTCCTTCAGCGCACCAACCACGGCGTCATGAAGGTCGCCGCCCGGCTCGCCCGTCGGTTGCGCGGCAGGTTGCTGCGCCAGAAAGCCTTCGAGATAGTCCTTCTTGCGTTCCAGCTTTTCGGCCGGAAGCTCGGCATCTTCCACGCGCGCCTTGGGCGGCGGCGGAACACCATCAACTTCTTCGACCCGGATTTCATCGCTCATCCGAAAATCCTCTTCACGCGCTCAAGACCGCGAACCAGCGCGGCAACATCGGTTTCGTCATTGTAGATCCCAAAGCTCGCCCGCGCGGTCGCGGGGGCACCCAGATGGTCCATCAGCGGCTGCGCGCAATGATGCCCGGCGCGGATCGCCACGCCCTCCTCGTCCAATATGGTGCCGACATCGTGCGGATGCACCCCCTCCACCGCAAAGGAGACGATGCCTGCCGCATCTTCGGGGCCAAAGAGCGTGACGCTGTTCATCCGGCGCAACGCCTCGCGCGTCTGGCGGACCAGCTTTGCCTCATGCTCATGGATTGCCGAGCGTCCGATGCCGTCGACATAATCCATGGCGGCAGCAAGGCCGATGGCTTCGATGATGGCGGGCGTGCCCGCCTCAAAGCGCGTCGGCGCAGGCGCATAGGTCGTCTTTTCAAACGTCACGCGATCAATCATCGAGCCGCCGCCCTGCCACGGGGCCATGGCGTCGAGAATCTCGCCGCGCGCCCACAGCGCACCGATGCCGGTGGGGCCATAAAGCTTGTGGCCCGAAAAAACGTAGAAATCGCAGTCGAGCGCCTGCACATCCACGGGCAAGCGCGGCACCGCCTGGCAGCCGTCGAGCAGCAGCTTTGCGCCAACCTTGTGCGCAAGGGTGGCCGCGCGTTTGGCATCGAGCACCGAGCCAAGCACGTTCGACACATGGGCAAGGGCGACAAGGCTATGCGCGGGCGTGAGCATCGCCTCCGCCGCATCAAGGTCAATCCGGCCATCGGCGGTCAGCGGGCAGACGTCGATCTCATAGCCCGCCAACTGCCACGGCACGATGTTGGAATGATGCTCCAGCTGCGAAAGCAGGATGCGCCCCGTCTTGGGGAAGCTGTTGGCAACGAGGTTGATCGCCTCGGTCGCGCCGCGCACGAACACGATCTCCTGATCGGACGCAGCCCCGATGAACGCCGCCACGCGCCGCCGTGCGGCCTCATAGGCGAGCGTCATGTTTGCCGAGCGCGCATAGACACCGCGATGGACTGTCGCATAATCGACGCCGCCTGCGCGCATCATCGCATCGAGCACGACCTGCGGCTTTTGGGCAGTCGCCCCCGTATCGAGATAATGCCAGTTGCCGATACCGGGAAAGTCGGCGCGGATCGACGGGCAGAGCAGCGCGCCGCCTTCATTCTCCCAACGGCCAATGGCGTTTGCGCTTGGGTCGGGCGTGTCGGTCACACCAGTTCTCCCAGTTTTTGAAGGGCGGCGTCCTGCAATGCTTCTTCCTCGTCCGCGCCTTCGAACACGCTTGCGACAAAGGCCTGCAAGAGCAGCGTCTTGGCGGCAGGCGGCGTCAGCCCGCGCGACTGGAGGTAGAAGAGCGACATCGGGTCCAGCTCGCCAATCGCGCAGCCATGCGCGCACTTCACGTCATCGGCAAAGATTTCCAGCTCAGGCTTGGCGTTGGCGGTTGCCGTCCGGTCGAGCAGCATGGCCTTCACTGATTGTTCGCTGTCCGTCTGCTGCGCGCCGCGTGCCACGGCGACCTTGCCGAGATAGGTGCCGGTGGCGTGCCCCCCCAGCACCGAACGCACGACCTGACGGCTCGTCGCGCCCGGCTCAGCGTGCGTGACGTTGGTGATGATCTCAAGCGTCTGTGCGTCGCTGCCGATCTGCGCTGCCCCCAGCGTGAAGTCCGCGCCTTCGTTGAGCGTCACATTCAGCTCGATGCGGCCATAATCGCCGCCGATGTTGAGGATGTGGAGGGCGGCACGCGCGCCCTTGCCAAGGTGCATCTCGATCTGGTGGACACCGCCTGCATCCTGCACGATGGCGCGCGAAAAGCTGCCGCCTGCGGGCACGGTGATGCTTTCGGGCGCAGCGAGCGGCCAGAGCCGCGCGACCGCGTCCAGATCGGCATAGCGCCACGCTTCATCGCGCCGGGTGGGAAGAGGCAGGCTCAAGCCGCAATCTCCGCATAACCTTCGCGCTCAAGCTCAAGCGCAAGCTCTGGCCCGCCCGATTTCACGATCCGCCCGCCAGCGAGCACATGGACGAAATCGGGCTGCACATAGTCCAGCAGGCGCTGATAATGGGTGATGAGCAGCACGGCCTTGTCGGGCTTGCGCATGATGCGGTTGATGCCTTCACCCACCACACGCAGCGCATCAATGTCGAGCCCGCTATCGGTTTCATCAAGAATGGCGAGCTTGGGGTCGAGAATTCCCATCTGCACCATTTCGTTACGCTTTTTCTCGCCGCCCGAAAAACCGACATTCACGGGGCGCTTGAGCATCTCCATGTCCATGCCCATCGCATCGGCCTGCGCGCGCGCGATTTTCAGGAATTCGCCGCCAGACAGCGGGGCTTCGCCGCGCAGCTTGCGCTGGGCGTTCAGGCATTCGCGCAGAAACTGGACATTTGACACGCCGGGGATTTCAACGGGATATTGAAAGCCGAGGAAGAGGCCTGCAGCCGCGCGCTCATGCGGTGCGAGGCTCAACAAATCCACCGCTTGCCCTGAGCTTGTCGAAGGGCTGTTCTTGCTGTCCTCTGATGTTGTCGAAAAGGACGGTCCTTCGACAGGCTCAGGACGAACGGAGTTTGGCGTGAACCATACTTCCCCATCCGTCACTTCATAGCCCGGACGGCCCGACAACGTGTAGCCCAGCGTCGATTTGCCAGCGCCATTCGGGCCCATGATCGCGTGGATTTCACCCGCATTGATCGTGAGCGACAGGCCCTTCAGGATCGGCTTGTCGGCAACATTTGCGTGAAGATTATTTATTGAGAGCATTTACGGATCCTTGCGCGCAGCTTGTCAGATAATGCTGGCGGAGAAAGTCGAGGGCTTCGCGATATACGGCGTCCACCGCGCGGCGGTCATTCAGGGCCTGTTGCCGGTCATCGAGTTCAAGCGCGGAGGCGGTGATGGCGTCGGCGGTGTCGTTGCCATTGGTCGCCGTGCGCAGCTTGCGGCGGCGCTCGGCGATGGCAAGGCGGCCTGAGGCGATGTCCTGCTGTTCCTTGACTGAGTCCACGAGGAAGCCGGCGCGGCGCTGCGGCTCTTCGGCAAACACCTTGGACACAGCCGCGCGCTCGCACTTGGCGACATTGCCGCGCAGCACATCAAGATCAGGCAGCGCCATGGCGGCTGCCAGGAAGGAGAGGGCGATCATCACCCCACACTCCCCTCAAGCGAAATCCCCAGCAGCTTCTGCGCCTCAACCGCAAATTCCATCGGCAGTTGCTGGAGCACTTCCTTGGCGAACCCGTTGACGATCAGCGCCACGGCCTCTTCCTGCCCCAGCCCGCGCTGCATGGCGTAGAAGAGCTGGTCGTCGGAAATCTTGCTGGTCGTGGCTTCATGCTCGACCGTCGCAGTCGGGTTGCGGACTTCGATATAGGGCACGGTGTGTGCGCCGCAGCGGTCGCCCAGCAACAGGCTGTCGCACTGGGTGAAGTTGCGCACGCCGTCGGCATTGGCGGCGACCTTCACAAGGCCGCGATAGGTGCCGCTGGAGCGACCTGCGCTGATGCCCTTCGAGACGATGGTCGAGCGGCTGCCCTTGCCATTGTGGATCATCTTGGTGCCGGTGTCGGCCTGCTGATAATTGTTGGTGACGGCGACCGAATAGAATTCACCCACCGAGTTTTCACCGTTCAGCACGCAGCTTGGATATTTCCAGGTGATGGCAGACCCCGTCTCGACCTGCGTCCAGCTGACCTTGGAGTTGCGGCCTTGGCACAAAGCGCGCTTGGTGACGAAGTTGTAGATGCCGCCCAGCCCTTCCGCATTACCCGGATACCAGTTCTGCACGGTTGAATATTTGATTTCGGCATCATCAAGCGCGACCAGTTCAACTACGGCGGCGTGAAGCTGGTTTTCATCGCGCATCGGCGCGGTGCAGCCTTCGAGATACGAGACATAGCTGCCCTTGTCGGCAACGATCAGCGTGCGCTCAAACTGGCCGGTATTTTCGGCATTGATGCGGAAATAGGTGGAAAGCTCCATCGGGCAGCGGACGCCTTCAGGGATGTAGACGAACGTCCCGTCCGAAAAGACCGCGCAGTTCAAGGCCGCGAAGTAATTGTCGTGGCAAGGCACCACGCGGCCGAGCCACTTCTTCACCAGCTCAGGATATTCGCGGATCGCTTCGGAAATCGAAAGGAAGATGACGCCCGCCTTCTTCAACTCCTCACGGAAGGTGGTGGCGACCGAAACGCTGTCAAACACAGCATCGACCGCAACCTTGCGTGCGCCCTCGACGCCCGCGAGCACCTTTTGCTCTTCAATCGGGATGCCGAGCTTTTGATAAACCTTGAGGATTTCGGGATCGACCTCGTCAAGGCTTTCAAGCGTCTTCTTCGCTTTGGGGGCGGCGTAATAATAGGCGTCCTGATAATCGATCGGCGGCACGTTGAGCTTGGCCCAATCGGGCGTCTCCATCGTCAGCCAGTGACGATAGGCCTTCAGGCGCCAGTCGAGCATCCACTCCGGCTCGTTCTTTTTGGCGGAGATGAAGTGGACGGTATCTTCGCTCAGCCCCTTGGGCGCGAATTCGGTTTCGATGTCGGCAGACCAGCCATGCTCGTAATCGGCGACCTTTTCAGCCGCATCGCGCGCAGCCTGATCCTTGAGGGGGGTGTCGCTCATGCCCGCATCTCCACAAGCTGCGTCAGTGGCACGCCCGCAAGCGCGCCGCGCACCGCCTGATTAACGATGGGCCAATGCGCCTGAACATTGCAGGCGCCTTCCAGCCCGCAATCATGGCGGCCCTTTTCCACGCACGCTGTCATCGCGATCGGGCCTTCAATCGCCTCGACGATTTCAGCCAGGCTGATGGCGGCGGCCGGGCGCGCAAGCTTGAAGCCGCCGCCAGCCCCGCGCGCGGAGCGCAGCAGGCCTGCGGCAGAAAGCCGGCTCACCAGCTTTTGCACGGTGGGCAGGGGGATGCCGGTTTCTTCGGCAAGCTGGCCGGCATTGGTCCGCGTGCCGCCGCAATGGCGGGCACAGGCGGACATCATGACGACCGCATAATCGGCGAGACTCGAAAGGCGCATGGGCGGCTAATTGGACCGCATTAGTCCGAATTTCAACCCCGATCTTCCAGCTCGCGGAAATTGGCGGGATGGAGCGACGCGCGCATGATGAGATTGCCCATCGTCCTGAGTTGCCGGGGCGTCTGCCCGGTCACGCGGCGTACCTCGCGAATGAGGTGTGACTGATCGGCATAATGTGCAATCGCGTCGGCATTTGGTGTGCCGCCATGTTCGACCAGCCAGGATGCGGTGCGGAGTGCTGCATATTTGCGGGCAAGCGCCTTGGGCGGCGCACCCCAATAGCGGTTGGCGATCCGCGTGATCTGCCGTTCTGAAAGAGCCAGGCTTGCATAAAGCGTCGCAAGATCGGGCGCGAGTGAGGAGGCAAGCCAGTCGCGGATCGCTTCAACCACGCGGCCATGACCGGCAGGCAGCGGCATGAGGCGACGGATGAAAAACGCGTCAGCCAGCGCTTTTAGCTGGGCGATGTCGTCACATTCGCGCATCCGCATATAAACATTCTCAACAGGTGCCCCGATAAGGGCTGCGGCATCGCAGGCATCGTCGCTCAGGTCATTGGCCGCCGCCGGAAAAATCCCGCCCCAGGCGGCCGGCAACAGGCTGACACCAAAGAAGCGAAGCGGCCCCGACACCGAATAGCTGTGGCATTGGCTTGTTGGCCCGATAAGCGCGGCTGGCGGGGCGTGAACGCGCTTGCCGGAGGCGAAATCCTGATAGCCGGAGCCTTTGAAGAACATCCGAAAATGGCCGGAATCGGCGCGCTGAATATCATCAATGGCAGAGCGTTCAGACGTGGCCAGATAATAGGTGCCGATATGGCGGGTGAGTTCTGGCGCCGGGGCTGCAAAACTCCACTGCATCAGATTTCAGATGTCAGCTTTGAGATACGCCCCTTTAACTTGCGCCGCTCGAAGGTCGCCTTGGTGAGCCGCGGCGTGCGCTTGATCGCGGCCGGGGTGACGCCTGCAAATGCCTTGATCTCGCGGATGCAGTGCGACTGGTCATAATAGGCCTCGCCGATATAATCCTGCCAGTCGCCTTCGCCATTGGCGATGCGCACCGCAGTCCGCAGCGCGCGATATTTGCGGGCGAGCAGCTTGGGCGGCGCGCCGTAGATGGCCTTGAGCTGACGCTGTGCCTGTGCGTTTGAGAGACCAGTTTTTTCGAGCAACACAGAAACATCGGGCGCAAGGCTTGTTTCCAGCCATTCATCAACGGCGTGGATAAGCCACAAGGGCGGCTTTTCGGCTAAGGCGATGGCGGCCAGCATATAGGCTTCTGCCGCCGCTACCATCTCTTCAAAACTGGCGGCGGCTTCAATCGCGCGATGGGCCGCTTCGATGGGGCCGCAAATTGGGCCAAAGCCATCGACCATCTGGTCCGCAAGCTGATGGGCCGGTGTGCTTGTCACGGCAAGCCATCCCGCAGGCAGAAGCCCCAGCCCGAACAGCCGGGCGGGGCCGCGCGCGACAATCCGCGATGCCTTGTTGCGCGGGCCGATCAGCGAGAGGGGGCAGAAGCTGTCGCGTCTGCCGGGTCCAAAGACAAGCTCGCCCTGGCCTGCAAGCATGAAGCGCAATTGGGCGACGTCGGCGCGCTCGATCTCTTCGAAGGCCGCCTCATCGCTTTCAAACAAGTAGAAGGCCGAAATATACTCGGCCAGCATCGGGCTGGGGGCTGCATATTTCAAATCAAACATGAAGGATGCGACCCTGTATCATTGCCCCTGAGCTTCACTTAACTGCTAAGCCCATACTCCTTTAACGGCTAAAAAAAAGGCCGACGCGTCTAAGCGTCGGCCGTGGAGTTTTGTAAAGGATCCTAAAAGAAGGAGTCCTTCGGGTCGCAAAGTCTTCCTAGCCCGACGATTTGCCGTCGAATTGGAGGAAATCGACAAAATAGAACAAAATCGACATTGATAACCGTGATTCGTTGGATTTCCGGCTAATAATGCAGCCTGCCACTTACCTATGATGGTCGAAAATTACGCAAAATATAATCATTTCGGCATGATTCTAAGGCGCGTGTCGGCCGCCGACTCGGCGCGCGTGCCAGCCGGGCAGGTGGCACCGGCGCTGATTCAGGCGCGCCGCCTTTTTCTTTCGCCGAGTCGTTCAGATGCTGGGGTATTTCCCCCTTATGCGAAATCACTCTAAGGCGAGTCGCATGAGCATCTACCCCCTGGTCCGCCCCCTCATCTTCCTTCTTGATGGCGAGCGCGCCCATAAGTTGAGCCTTGCGGGCATGAAGCTGGCGTTGTCGGCGTCTCCCCCAAAAGCTGATCCGCTGCTTGCCACGCGCGTTGCCAGGCTGGACTTCCCGAACCCCGTCGGGCTCGCAGCGGGCTATGACAAGGATGCCGAGGTTCCGGTTGAAATGCTGGGCATGGGGTTCGGCTTTGTCGAGGTGGGCACGCTCACGCCCTTGCCGCAAGAGGGCAATCCCAAGCCGCGCTTGTTCCGTCTGGTCGAAGACCGTGCCGTCATCAACCGCATGGGTTTCAACAATGGCGGGCAGCAGGCGGCGCTTCCGCGCCTCAGGGCGGTGCGGGGCAAAGGGCTGATCGGCGTCAATATCGGCGCGAACAAGGACGCGGTGGACCGCATCGCCGATTACGCAACGGGGGTGCGTCAGATGGCTCCGGTTGCATCCTACCTTACGGTCAATATCAGTTCGCCCAACACGCCGGGCCTGCGGCTGTTGCAGGATGAGGCGGCGCTGTCGGAGTTGCTGGCGGCGGTGAAGGGCGCGTTGCCCGCAGGTGGCCCGCCGGTCTTTCTGAAGGTCGCACCTGACCTTGAACCCGCCGACATCGAGGCGATCGCGCGGCTCTCGGTTGGCATGGTCGATGCGCTCATTGTCTCCAACACCACGATCTCGCGGCCTGCGCTCGGCTCGCCCCATGCAGGTGAGACGGGCGGATTGTCGGGCGCGCCGCTCAAAAGCCTCGCCCAGCAGCGCATGATCGACTTTGCCAAAGCGACCGGCGGCGCGCTGCCGCTGATCGGCGCGGGCGGGATTGCAAGCGCACAAGATGCCTATGCCCGCATCCGTGGCGGTGCCTCGCTCGTCCAGCTTTATTCGGCGCTGGTCTATGAAGGGCCGGGGCTTGCCCGCCGCATCAACGCCGGGCTGGCCGCGCTGTTGCGGCGTGATGGCTTTGCCAATGTGGCGGATGCTGTCGGGGTCGATGTCCGTTAGAGGGCTTGCCCCGGCATCAAAGCTGGCTAGTTTGCCGGGATGAAAAAGATCATCCTTTCGCTTCTCGTCGTTATTTTCCTGCCCAGTGCCGCCATCGCCCAGAAGGGTGCCGTTTCTGCCGCTGATCCGCGAGCGGCTGCTGCCGGGCAGGAGATGCTGCGCGCAGGCGGCAGTGCGGCGGATGCAGCACTTGCCATGATGCTCGCGCTCTCGGTCGTCGAGCCGCAATCCTCCGGCATCGGCGGCGGTGGCTTCTTCGTTTATGGCGATGCGAAGACGGGCCTCCCCGCGACCATCGACGGGCGCGAAAAGGCGCCTGCCGCCACGCGCGAAGACCGCTTCATGATGGCAAACGGCCAGCCCATGGCTTTCCGCGAGGCGTTTCATGGCGGACATTCGGTGGGCGTGCCGGGCAATATCGCGCTTGCCGCCAAGGCGCACCGCAAATGGGGCAAGCTCAAATGGGCGCAGATTTTCCAGCCCGCCATTCGCCTTGCGGATGAGGGCTATGAGGTGACGCCACGCCTTGCGGGTGTCATCAAGCAGATGTCGCCTTTGTGGGACGGGTTTGACACGACCAAGGCGATCTATTGGCAGGACGGGCGGCCCAAACAGGCGGGCGATATTGTGCGCAACCCGCAAATGGCAAAGCTGCTGCGCGCGATTGCGGCCAAGGGACCGCGCGCTTTTTACGCTGGCGAAAATGCACGCGCAATTGCGTCTGCCGTTAGCAACGCACCCAAGAATCCCGCACCGATGACGCTGAAAGACATTGCCGCTTATGAGGCGAAGGGCCGCGCCGCCGTCTGCACCAGCTACCGCATCTACAAGCTGTGCGGCATGGGGCCGCCTTCGTCCGGCGCGACGACGGTGTTTCAGATATTGGGGATGCTCGAACGCTTCGACATGAAGGCGCTCGGCAAGGACAATCCGGCAAGCTGGCACCTGATTGCCGAAGCCATGCAGCTCGCTTATGCCGACCGCGAGAAATATCTGGGTGATCCCGATTTCGTGTCGGTTCCCGTCGCGGGGCTGCTCGACAAGACCTATGTCGCCAGCCGCTCGGCGCTGATCTCCGAAACCGGCTCGCTGCCAAAATATGAGGCGGGCACGCCGCCGGGGGCTGAACCGCGCACCGCTGCGATTTCGGGCGAGGTGATGGGGACGACGCACTTTGTGGCGGCAGACCGGTTCGGCAATGTCGCCAGCATGACCTCTACCGTGGAAGGGCCGTTCGGCAGCCAGCTTGTTGCCAATGGCATGATCCTCAACAATGAGCTGACCGACTTCACCTTCGCGCCGATGAAGGATGGTGCGCCGGTTGCCAACCGTCCGCAGCCGGGCAAGCGCCCGCTCTCCTCCATGTCGCCGACCATCGTTTACGGGCCGGATGGCAAGCCTGTTTTCATCGTCGGGGCCGCGGGCGGCAAGACGATCATCATGCAGGTCGCCAAGACGCTGATCGCGCATCTTGATTGGGGGCTGCCCGTCCAGCAGGCGATTGCTGCGCCGAACATCTATTTCGGCGGGGAGGCGGTTGTCGTCGAAGCGAACACGCCGCTTGCCGACATGGCGACTGATCTGGCGCGCTTTGGCCGCACCGTTGTGACCAATGGCCGCCTTCCGTCCAAGGCCAATGCCGCTGAGCGCGGCGAAAATGGCTGGATTGCAGCAGGCGACCCGCGCAGCGACGGCGTGGGGTTGAGCGAATGATCCGAAGCGTCCATTATCCGGCATAACAATAAGAAACTGGTCGGGAGACGGCAGGAGATGGGGCGCATGAGGGAATTTGAACATTTCCCGAATCTGGTGACGATGTTCTTCACGCGGGCACGCGAGCAGGGCGAAGCGCCCTTCCTCTGGGCCAAGCGCGGCGGAGGTTGGACGCCGATAAGCTGGGCGCAGGCTGCACAACAGGTCGCGTCGCTTGCGGCTTCGCTCAAAGGACTGGGGTTGGAACCCGGAGACCGGGTGATGCTCGTTTCCGAAAACCGGCCCGAATGGTGCCTGGCAGATCTGGGCATCATGGCGGCGGGCTGCGTGACCGTGCCGACCTATACGACCAACACCGAGCGCGATCATCAGCACATCATCGAGGATTCGGGCGCGAGCGCGATCATCGTTTCCACACCCAAGCTGGCGCAGACGGTGATGCCCGCGGCGATCCGCGCGACGCGCACGCACCATCTGATCGGCATTGAGGAACTGCGCGTCGGGCAGGCGACGGGCGTTGCGATCCACAGCTGGGATGCGCTCGTGTCAGCGCCGGCAGATGTGGCGGCGTGTGAGGCGCAGGCCGAAGGCTTCCGCCGCGAAGACCTTGCCTGCCTGATCTACACGAGCGGCACGGGCGGCGCGCCGCGCGGTGTGCGCCAGCATCACGGCGCGATCCTGTGTAATGTCGAAGGCTGTGTTGACATTATCGCCGAGGATTTCGGCTGGGAGAATGAGGTGTTCCTCTCCTTCCTGCCGCTCTCGCACGCCTATGAACATACCGGCGGGCAGTTCCTCCCCATCGGGCTTGGCGGGCAGATTTACTATGCCGAAGGGCTGGAAAAGCTCGCCGCGAATATCGAGGAGACGCGCCCCACGATCATGGTCGTCGTGCCGCGCCTGTTCGAGGTGCTGCGCGCGCGCATCCTCAAGCAGATCGAAAAACAGGGCAAGGTGCCCCAAGCCTTGCTGCGCCGCGCGCTCGCGCTGGGCGCCAAGGATCTGGCGGGCGGTGTTCCGGTCTGGGATTTGCCGATGAACGCGCTCATCAACCACACGCTGCGCCCCAAAATCCAGCAACGCTTTGGCGGGCGGCTGAAGGCCATGGTATCGGGCGGCGCGCCGCTCAATCCCGATATTGGCGTCTTCTTCCACGCCATGGGTCTCACCATGTTGCAGGGCTATGGGCAGACCGAGTCTGCGCCCGTCATCTCGTGCAATCGGCCCAAGACGGGGCTGAAGATGGATACGGTTGGCCCTCCGATGAAGGGCGTCGAAGTGCGCATTGCCGATGATGGCGAAATTCTCGTGCGTGGCGAACTGGTGATGCACGGCTATTGGCGCAACGAGGCGGAAACCGCGCGCGCCATTCAGGATGGCTGGCTGCACACGGGTGATATTGGTGAGATCGACCCGCAGGGCCGCATCCGCATCACCGACCGCAAGAAGGACATCATCGTCAACGACAAGGGCGAGAATGTCAGCCCGCAGAAGATTGAGGGGATGCTCACGCTTGAGCCTGAAATCTTTCAGGCGATGGTGTCGGGCGACAAGCGCCCGCATCTCGTGGGGCTGATCGTGCCTGACCCTGAATGGGCGATTGAATGGGCGCAGGCCAATGACGAGCATTACGACATGAAGGCGCTATGCGATCTTCCCGTCTTCCGCTCGGCCATCATGGCGGCGGTGGACCGCGTCAACGCGCACGTCGCGACGACCGAAAAGGTCCGCAAGATCACGCTCACGCCTGATGGCTTCACCATCGACAATGAGATGCTGACGCCCAGCCTGAAAATCCGCCGCCACGTCATCCGTGCACATTATGGCGCCCGGCTCGACGCGCTGTACGGCGGGTAATCCTTGCGCACGAGATGCCAGCCTTCGCTGGCATGACGGGTGGGGGAACAAGAGAGCGGCCCTGCCGTGGGCCGAGTTTTGTTCACCTCTCTTGATCGTCACCCCAGCGCAGGCTGGGGTCTCCCCGTTGCGGCGCACAAGATGCCCGCCTGCGCTGGCATAACGGTGGAGATGGGGCAGCGGAAAATGGCAACTCCCGTGGCGCCACCATGAACCGTTTGCCCTGAGCCTGTCGAAGGGCGGTTCTTCTTTTGTGGCCGAGCGAAAAAGCGAAGGGCAGCACTTCGACAGGCTCAGCGCAAACGGGGATTAGGATGTGCGCCGCAAATCCAGTGCAGCAGCTGCCCCGATCACTTCCGGTAAGGCACAAATTCCCCGAAGGAGCACGCGCCGGACTGGAAGCCGGTGGTCAGGTCTGCGGTGCGGGCGATGTCGCCCTTGCACAGGCGGCTGCCCCATTGGCGGGTGATGAGCGCTTCGCCGCGGCCGATGCCGCTGCACGAACCGCTGGTGTCGGTGCGGTAGATGAGCTTGCTGCCGGTGCGGAAGAGCAGGGTGGTGTCGCCATAGCTTTCCGGGCTGCGCAGATCGCGGTTCTCCACGCAATCAACGGCCTTGCCGGGGGTAAAGCCTGCCAGTGCTTCATCCAGCTTGGCGGCCTCGCGCGCCTGCGCCTTCAACTGCGCGTCGGTCCTGGGGGTGCTGGCGCAGCCGGTGGCGAGCGCCAGTAGCGGAAGAGCAAATAGGATGGTCCGCATGGTCATACTCCCGTTGATATTGGTATCGGCGCAGTCTGCGCGTGCTTATCTGAACGCATCCTTAGCCGCGCGGCGCTCGGCGAGTTCGGCGGCCGATTGCGCGCGCATGAAGGGGTTGGTCGCGCGTTCAAGCGCGATGCTGGTCGGCACGGTCGGCTCGCCCTTTTCACGTGCGGCTTCCACTTGCGTCATCCGCGCGGCGAGTTCTGCATTGTCGGGCTCGGCCACCACGGCATAGCGCCCGTTGGAGAGCGTATATTCATGCGCACAATAGACCTGCGTCTCGCCCGGAAGTGCTGCCAACGCCTGCATATTGGCGAACATCTGGTCTGCCGTGCCCTCAAACAGCCGCCCGCAGCCCATGGCGAACAGCGTATCGCCGACGAACACTGCCTGCTCGCCCGCCAGATGGAAGGCAATGTGCCCGGCCGTGTGCGCAGGCACGTCCATGACGCGCGCTTCGATGTCACCAAGCCGCGCGACATCGCCACCCTTCACCAGCACGTCGAGCGTCGGGATGCGCTCGGCTTCGTCCGCCGGGCCGGTGATGGTGCAGCCGGTTGCGGCCTTGATCTCGACATTGCCGCCGGTGTGATCGGGGTGCCAGTGCGTGTTCCAGATTTGCGTGATGGTCCAGCCGCGTTCGGCGGCGGCGGCGAGCACCGGCTCGGCGACAGCTGGATCAACGGCAACGGTTTCATCCGACGCGGCATCATGCGCGAGCCAGACATAATTGTCGGAGAGGACGGGGATGCGGGCGATCTCGATGGTCATGCGCGCGCCCTCACCACGTGCCGATATTGGGCATGGAGGCCCAGGGCTCGGCGGGTGGCAGCGCGTCACCATGCTGGAGCAGTTCGACCGAGATATTGTCGGGCGTGCGCACGAACGCCATCTTGCCATCGCGCGGCGGGCGGTTGATTGTCACGCCGCCCTCCATCAGGCGCTGGCAGGCTTCGTAAATGTTGGACACGGCATAAGCGACATGGCCGAAATTGCGGCCTTCGCCATAGCCCGCCTCGCCCCAATTGTGCGTGAGTTCAATCTGGGCGTCCTCGTCTCCGGGCGCGGCAAGGAAGATGAGCGAGAATTTGCCCGCCTCATTGTCGAAGCGGCGCAGCTCCTTCAGCCCCAGAAGTTCAAAAAACCGGATCGTCGCATCGGGATCGGACACGCGGATCATGGTGTGGAGATATTTTATCACGTAAAGCTCCGTCTCTTCTGCACAGCCCGCACTTTCATTCAGCGTTCATCGGGGGGCAGGCACAAACTAGGCTGACCTTAAAGCCGGGGAAAGCACTTATGTCGGATATTGAACCCACCCGTGAAATTCTGCGCCGCCCCGTCGTGATCGGTGCGGGGGTATTGGCGCTCGGCATGGTGCTGGGCGGCTATCTGCTGGGAGACGGGCTGAAGCGCGCCAAGGATGCCGACCGTTCTGTTACGGTGCGCGGGCTGGCTGAAAAGAATGTGACGGCGGACCTTGCGGTGTGGACCATCGCCTATTCTGCGCAGGCACCGACGCTGGCGGCAGCGCAGGCCGATATTGATGGCGATACCGCCGCTATCCGGGATTTCTTTCGCAAGCAGGGCTTCGCCGAGGCTGACCTCAAGCAAAGCGGCGTCGGCGTGAGCCAGAATAATTTCAACGGCAATGAAAGCGTCACGATCCGCCAGCGGCTCCAGTTGCGCACGGGCGATATTGCCAAGGCCAAGGCAGCCGTTGCCCGGCAATTTGATCTCGTGCGCAGCGGCGTGCAGCTTGATGAAGGGTCTGGCATCGCCTTCAGCTTCACCAAATTGAACGACATCAAGCCCGCGATGGTGGCAGAGGCGACGCGCGATGCGCGCAAGTCTGCCGAGCAATTCGCCAATGACAGCGGCACGGGCGTGGGCGGCATCAAGTCCGCCAGCCAGGGATATTTTTCCATCGAAGCGCGCGATGGCGAGCAGGCGGGCTATGGCGTTGCCGATACGCCCTACAAGAAGGTGCGTGTCGTCACGACGATTGATTTCTACCTGAAATAGGCGGGGTTAACGCTGCTCATGTTGGAAATGCACCGTTTGCCCTGAGCTTGTCGAAGGGCTGTCCTTCAGCTGTTCTCCAAAGCAAAAAGGACAGGACTTCGACAAGCTCAGTCCAAACGGAGTGGGTATGTATTGCGTCGCTTTAGTGTTGCTGAGGCTGGGGCGTCTTCGCCTCTGGTGCGGGTGAGGCAGGTGGTGTTTCAAACTGTTCGAGTGCCTTTGCGGCGGCCTTGCCTTGCGGGCTTTCAGGCGCGATGCGGGCGGCGGCTTCCCATGCCGTCTTGGCCGCCGCGTCATAGCCCAGCAGCGCCGAGATATTGCCTGCCTCCAGCGCAACCGAGGCATCGTCGGGCGCGCGTTTGACGGCTTCGCCGATGTCCTTGTGCGCGCGCTCCAGATCACCCATGCGGCGCGCGAGTGTGGCTGAGAGGAGCCATGCCAGCGGATCTCCGGGCACGAGCTTCAGCGCCATATCAAGGTCAGCACGCGCGCCAGTGGGATCATTGGTGGCAACAAGCGCACGGGCGCGGTCGAGATGCGCTTCGCCCGCATCCTCATTCTTCAACGTGCCGAGGATGAGTGCGGCATCGAGATAGCTGCGCGCCTTCACATGGTCCCCCGCTGCCAGTGCTGCATTGGCGGCCTGCACCCACAAATTGGCGGTGCGCCCGTCCTTGGTCGTTTCGGAAGCCTCGGCGGCCTGCTGAAATGCCGCCATGGCGGATGCCCAGCGTGCCTGGGCTGCATAAGCCATGCCCTGGCATTGGCGCGCGAGCACGCCGCCACCCGCCAGCCGCCACTGGCCCGCCGTGTCGAGCGCGGCCTGCGGATCGCCATCAATCTGTGCGACACAGGCCGTAAAGCGTTCTTCCTCCGGTGATGCCTTGGGGGGCGGCGCGGCGGGCGATGCGGCAGCGCTGGCCGCTGCGAGGGCAAGGATCAGGCTCACAATGTCTCCATCAGGCGCGCAACAGTTGAGATCAGCAAGGCGATGTCTGCCTCGCGCGAAAGGCGATGGTCGCCATCCTTAAGCAGCGTCACCTGCACATCGGCTGAACGCAGGCGCTGGGCGATGTCGAGCGCGACTTCCCAAGGCACCGCCGTGTCGCATTGGCCTTGAAGCAACCGCACCGGGCAATCGACGCCGATCTCGCCGTCAAGCAGGCACAGGATTTCGCCCGATTGCCAGAAGCCGAGCGTCGTCAGCATCGGCTCTGGCCCATAGTCGGACGGGCGGAGCAGGCGGCCTTCGGCCATGAGTATCTGCTTGTCGGCCTCGTCAAAGCCCCAGCGCGTGAAATCGGGCGCGGCGGCGATGCCGACCAGACCCGCCACCTGTGCACCAAGCGCCTGTGCGATCAGCAGCGCGAGCCAGCCGCCCATGGACGAGCCGATGAGCAGCACCGGCCCACCGACAAGGGATTTGATCGCCAACAGCGCATCGTCGCGCCACATGGCGAGCGTGCCATCGGCAAAATCGCCCTCGCTCTCACCGCAGCCTGCATAGTCAAGCCGCAGCATGGCAAGCCCGCTTGCTGCGGCCCAACCATCGAGCGCCACAGCCTTTCCACCCTGCATATCAGACGCATAGCCCGGCAGAAAAACCAGCGTCGGCTTTGTCGCATCGCCGGGCCGGTGGCGCACGGCAAGCTTCAGCCCGTCGGAGCGTTCCAGCCAGTTGGGGGCGGCGCTGTTATCCATGCCCGTTCAGCTAACCCCGCCGGGTTCGCCTTCGCGGGGGGCGGGGTGTGCGGTGCCCAGATGCGCCGAGGGGGCGTGGGGCGGGTCCAGATCGGGGGCTTCGGGGGCATCAAGGCCGCCCTCCCATTTGGCGATGACGACGCTGGCCACGGTGTTGCCGACGACATTGGTTGCGGTGCGGCCCATATCGAGGAAATGGTCGACACCAAGGATCAGCAGCAGCCCGGCTTCGGGGATGCCGAACATCGCCAGCGTCGCCGAGATGACGACAAGACTTGCGCGCGGCACGGCAGCCATGCCTTTGGAGGTGAGCATGAGCGTGAGCAGCATCAGCACTTCCTGCCCCAGCGTCAGGTTGATGCCATAGGCCTGCGCGATGAAGATCGTCGCGAAGGTCATATACATCATCGAGCCATCGAGATTGAACGAATAGCCCAAGGGCAGCACGAAGCTGCCGATGCGGCGCGGCACGCCGAAGCGGTCAAGCGCGTCGAGCGTGCGCGGAAAGGCGGCTTCGGACGAGGCGGTCGAGAAGGCAACGAGCAGCGGCTCACGAATGTAGCGCGGCAGCAAAAGGATGCGCGGCCCGGTGACGAGGAAGCCCGCGCCCAGCAGCACCGCCCACAAGATCGCAAGGCCAAGATAGAAGGTGCCGATGAACTTGGCATAATCGACAAGGATCGACAGGCCTTCTTCTGAAACGACAGCGCAGACGGCGGCAAAAACGGCAAAGGGCGCGAAGCGCATGACATAGCCCGTCAGCACCAGCATCACATCAACCAGCGCATCGACGCCCTTTTGCAAGGGGGCCGCTTTCTCGCCGATCGCGGTCATCGCGACGCCGAAAAAGACCGAGAAGACGACGATCTGGAGGATGGTGTTGGTGGCCATCGCGTCGAAGATCGACATGGGGATGATGTCGCCGACAAACTTCTTGGCATCAAATGTCG
>CALMVA010000019.1 GCA_937873035.1 uncultured Sphingomonadaceae bacterium
TCCGCCCCGCTTGGGAACCCCCAAACGATTCAGCCTAATCAGGACAGACTCTAGAGTTTTGCATGAAGCACACACGACACCGTTTGTGCTGAGCCTGTCGAAGCACTGTTCTTTTTGCTTTGGCACACAGAGGAAGGACAGCCCTTCGACAGGCTCACGACAAACGGATATTGGGAGTCCTCAACGCAACTCCGTTTTCAGCACCTTACCAGAGGCGTTGCGCGGCACATCATCAACAAAGGCAAAGCTGCGCGGCACCTTGTAGTTCGCCATATTCTCGCGCGACCAAGCGACGAGCTCGGCCTCGGTCGCCGTCATGCCGGGCCGCAGCACGACATAGGCCTTGCCGACTTCACCCATGCGTTCATCCGCCACACCGACAACCGCGACCATCCCGATGGCGGGATGGTTGGCGAGCAGCTTTTCCACTTCCGCCGGATAGACGTTGAACCCGCCAGAAATATACATATCCTTCAGCCGGTCGGTAATGCGCACATAACCTTCGGCATCCATTGTGCCGACATCGCCGGTATGCATCCAGCCTTGCGCGTCGATCGTTTCGGCAGTCGCCTTGGGGTCGTCGAGATAGCCAAGCATCACGCCCTGCCCGCGCACCCAGATTTCACCCGTTTCGCCGCGCGGCACTTCGCGGCCCTCGTCGCCAGCGATGATGACTTCATTGCCGGGAATGGCGGCACCGCAGGTAAAGGCGATGCGCTCGGCAGAGTCGCCGGGGCGGCAGCTGGTGATGTTGACACACTCGGTCATGCCATATGCCGTGATGATGTCCGTCATCCCCAGTTCGTTGCGGATGCGCTCGATGAGGACGGGCGGCACCGTCGCCGCGCCCGTCGTGCCGCCGCGCAGCGACGAGCAATCAAAGTCCTTCTTGTCCTTTTCCGCCAGCAGCATCTGGAAGATCGTCGGCGGACCGGGCAAAAAGGCGATACGATCACGCACGATGCTCTCGATGACGGCCTGCACCTCGAACTGCGGCATCGGCACCATCACCGCGCCACTGATGAGGCACGCGACCCACCCCACTTTCAGGCCGAAGCTGTGGAAGAACGGGTTGACGATGAGATAGCGTTCGCCCGCCTTGAGCCCGGTATTGTGAATCCACACGCCGCATTGCGGGATGACGCGACCATAGGTCATCATCACGCCCTTGGGCACGCCCGTGGTGCCGCTGGTAAAGAGAATGTCGGAGAGATGATCCGCCGTCAGGCGCGCAAGCGCGGCGTCAATGCCCTCATCCTCCGCGCCCTTGCCGCTGGCCAGAAAGCCCGAAAAATCACCATCGAGCAGGATCGTCTCGGCAAGATCAGGCAGGTCTTCCGCCGCGAGCAGCGCCGGATAGTCGATGCCCAGAAAATCGCGCACGGTGAACATCATCCGCGCGTGGGTGCGGCGCAGAATATCGCCCGCCTCGCGCCCTTTGAGCCGCGTGTTGAGCGGCACGATGGCCGCGCCGCAAGTCATTGCGGCAACGGCGGCGATCACCCACTCCCGGCTGTTGGGCGCCCAGATGGCGATCCGGTCGCCCTCGCCAACGCCGCGCGCGAGCATGGCCGATGCCGCCGCCCGGCATTTTTCCCAAAGCTGGTTGAAGCTCCACGTCTCGCCGCGCTCCAGCACGGCAGGCGCATCACCCCAGAGCCGGGCCGCACGCGCGGCGGCGTGCGGTATCGTCAGCGGCAGCGCGTCGGTCATCAGGCGACTTCGAACAGCCCGGCCGCACCCATGCCGCCTGCCACACACATCGAGATGACGACATATTTGACGCCGCGGCGCTTGCCCTCAATGAGTGCATGGCCAACAAGTCGGCTCCCCGTCATGCCAAAGGGATGGCCCAGCGCAATGCCGCCGCCATTGACGTTGAGCTTGTCGGGGTCGATGCCCAGCTTCTGCTGGCAATAGACGGCCTGGCTCGCAAAAGCCTCGTTGATTTCGAACAGGCCAATATCATCGATCCTGAGGCCCGCGCGGTGGAGCAGCTTGGGGATGGCGAAAACCGGGCCGATGCCCATTTCATCGGGCTCGCAACCCGCCACCTGAAAGCCGCGATAAACGCCAAGGACAGGAAGCCCTTCCTTTTGCGCGGTGGCAAGGTCCATCACCAACTGCGCCGAGGCGCCATCGGAAAGCTGCGAGGCATTGCCCGCTGTGATGTGCTTGCCTTCCTTGATGACCATACCGTCTTTGAAGACCGGCTTGAGCAGCGCAAGGCCTTCCGCCGTGGTGTCGCCGCGCACGCCTTCGTCCGCCGTCACGGTCACGCTCTCGCGGCCGGTTTCATTGCCTTCCTTGTCCTTCAGCGACTTTTCGACGGTGATCGGGACGATCTCATCATCGAACCGGCCTGCCGCCTGCGCCGCGCCTGCGCGCTGCTGGCTGAGGGCGGAAAAAGCATCCTGCGCCTCGCGCGACACGCCATAGCGTTCGGCAACGATTTCCGCCGTTTCGATCATCGCCATATAGGCATAAGGGTCTGCCGCGATAACGGCCTGCGAGCGGTTACGCCATGCAGGCGCGAACTTGTTGAGCGTCATGGAGATCGTCTCCATGCCACCCGCCACCGCCACGTCGATCTCGTCCGAGCGGATGCCGCGCGCGGCGAGCGCGATGGCGTTGAGGCCGGATGAGCATTTGCGGTCGAGCGTAAAACCACCAACGCTGTTGGGCAGCTTCGACGCATGGACCGTCAGGCGGCCCAGATTGTAGCTCTGCGTGTTCCAGTGATTGCCGACGCCCAGATAAACATCATCGACACGCGCGGGATCAATCCCCGAACGGTCGAGAACCGCATTGACGACATGGCTCGACAACACCGGCGCTTCAGTATCGTTGAACGCCCCGCGATAGGCCTTGCCAATCCCTGTGCGCGCCGTGGCGACAATCGCTGCATCCCGCATAAAATCTCTCCTTAGAAGCCGGTCATGTTGGAGGGGCCGAAATAGGCCCGCATTTCGGTGACCTTGCCATCCGCATTGAACTTGAACGTGTCGATGACATCGACCGTCAGCAGCTTGCCTTCCATCGTCAGCTCGACGCGAAAGGCAAAGGCGGCATAGTCGGTCGCCAGACGGATCGGGCCTTCAAGCTGAAGCTTGGCCCCGGTGGCCATAGAGGCCGTGTAGAATTCGCGGATCGCCGCATGGCCAATTTTGGCGTCGGTGCCCACGGGGTCTTCCACGGTGGCGTCAGGCGCAAACAGCGCCACCACAGCTTCGGGATCGCCCTTGTCGAAGGCCGCCACATAGCCATGGACGGCGGCCGTCATCTGTTCGGGTGTTGCCATGCTTCTCTCCTCTCTTACGGGAAATAACGGCTGATCGTATCAACCACGCAGGCAGGCTTGTCGCTGCCTTCGATCTCCACTGTCACGCGCACGACGGACTGGATCGCGCCCTTGATTTCCTCCACCGTCACGATCTCGCCCACGCCCCGGATGCGCGACCCGACCTTGACGGGCGCGAGGAAGCGCAACCTGTCTGCCCCCACATTCACTGCATGGGCAAAGCCCTGCACTTCAATGAGTTGCGGCAGGAAGTAGTTGACGAGGCTCATCGTCAGATAGCCATGCGCAATGGTGCCGCCGAACGGGCCTTCCTTCGCGCGCGCGACATCGACGTGAATCCACTGATGATCGCCCGTCACATCGGCAAAACCGTTGACGCGATCCTGATCGATCAGCAGCCACTCGGTCGGGCCAAGCTTGGTGCCTTCCTGCCCGATCAGTTCGACTGGCTTGGCATAGATCTTGGCCATCGTCACGCTCGCTGACTCGAAACCGAGACGATCTCGCCTGTCATGTAAGAGGAAAGATCGGACGCGAGGAAGATCATCACATTCGCCACTTCCCATACTTCGGCAGGCCGCCCGAAGGCTTCCTGCGCGGAAAGCTTGGCAAGCAGATCGTCGGTCGTCACCTTGGCGAGGAAGGCGTGCATCGCAATCGACGGCGCCACCGCGTTGATGCGCACGCCATGTTCTGCGGCCTCAACCGCCGAGCAGCGCGTAAAGGCCATCACGCCCGCCTTGGCGGCGGCATAATGCGCCTGCCCCTTTTGCGCGCGCCAGCCCAGCACCGAGGCATTGTTGACGATGACGCCCGACTTGCGCGCATACATCGCGGGCAAAAAGCTGCGCGTCATGCGGAACACACTGTTAAGCGTCACATCGAGCACACGGCTCCACTGGTCGTCGGTCATGTCGACAACCGGCACTTCGCCGCCCAGCCCTGCATTGTTGATGAGCACATCAACCGAGCCGAGTTCCGCCAGTGCCGCATCGCGCAGGCCATCGACCTGATCCTGATTGGTCACATCGCACACGAAGCTAGCCGGGCGCGCGCAGCCGGTTTCCGCCGCGATCCGGTCTGCCGCTTCGCCCAGACGGCGCTCGTGAAAGTCGCTGATGAGGACAGTCGCGCCCTCTTCCACCGCACGCTTCGCGACCGCATAACCGATGCCCGTGCCAGCGGCAGCCGTCACGACAACGGTCTTGCCTTTGAGCAGATTGCGGGGTTCTGGATAGACCGGCAGCATCAAATGTCTCCCCGCGGTTCGCGCGGCATCCCAAGGCCACGTTCGGCAATCAGGTTGCGCTGGATCTGGTTGGTGCCGCCATAGATGGTGTCCGAGCGCGAGAAGAGAAACAGATTGGGCAGCGCGTCCCATTCATAGTCCGCGCCTTCCGCAATTTCTCCACCCTGCCCCAGAACGTCCATCGCAAGTTCACCGAGCGAACGACGCCAGCTTGCCCACTGGATCTTGTAGGTCAGCGCCGCGCCGTCGATCTTGGAATGATCGGTATTGGAGAGCATCCGCATCGCGCCATAGCGCATCAGTTGCAGGCCGATTTCGGCCTTGGCGATACGCTGGCGGATGAGCGGATCATTGGCAGCGCCATTGGCCCTGGCCGCCGCGATGATCTCGTTCAACTCGTTGCGGAAGCCCATCTGCTGGCCCAGCGTGGAAACACCGCGTTCAAAGGCGAGAAGCCCCATCGCAATCTTCCAGCCATCGCCCACCGCGCCGATCATGCTGTCTTCAGGACAGCGCGCATCGGTGAAGAAGGTTTCGTTGAACTCGGCATCGCCGTTGATCTGCTTGATGCCGCGAATTTCGACGCCCGGCTGCTTCACGTCCATCATCAGGAACGACAGGCCCTTGGGGCCTTTCGATCCTTCTTCGGTGCGTGTGACCACGAAAATCCAGTCCGAAATATGGGCAAGGCTGGTCCAGATTTTCTGGCCGTTGACCACCCACTCGCCATTTTCGAGCCGCCCCTTGGTGCGGACCGATGCAAGGTCAGACCCGGCGCCCGGCTCTGAAAAGCCCTGACAGAAGATCGTCTGGCCCGCAGCGATGCCAGGCAGGAAGCGTTTCTTCTGCTCATCGGTGCCGAAAGCGAGGATCGTCGGGCCAGCGAGTTCGATACCGATGTGATTGACGCGCCCCGGAACGCCCGCACGCGCATATTCTTCAGCAAAGATCACCTGCTGGGCAAGTGTGGCGTTGCGGCCCCCCCATTGTTCAGGCCAGCCGATGCAGCTCCATTTGTGCGCGGCCAGTTGCTGCTCCCATTCCTTACGACGCTCGGCCTTTTCGGTGAGGGTGCTGATGCCCTTGATGTCCTTGAACTCACCCGCCATCTGAGCGTTGAGCCAGCTGGCACATTCGCGGCGGAAATCCTCTTCGGCGGCGGAAAAACCAAGCTTCATGCCGCATCTCCCAAAATCATCGTGGCCACCTGTTCGCGGTGCCAATTGCCATGCCCCAGCATCGACTGGATCGCCCGCGCGCGCTTGAAGAACAGATGCGCATCATGCTCCCACGTAAAGCCGATGCCGCCGTGCAGCTGGATCATGTCGCCCGCGCATTTGAAATAGGTGTCAGCCGCGAAGGACTTGGCGGCATGGAGCGCAAGCTGCGCATCGCCCGCACCTTCATCGACGGCGCACGCCGCCCAATAGACCGCAGAGCGCGCCTGCTCGATTTCGATCATCATATCGGCAAGCCGGTGCTTATAGGCTTGGAACGAGCCGATGGGCCGACCGAACTGCACGCGTTCCTTGGCATAGGCGACGGTGCGGTTAAGCGTTTCCTGCGCGCCGCCAAGGGCTTCGGCCGCAACGCAAATCCATCCCGCCTCGCGCGCTGCCTGCAATGCCGCCGCGCCGTCTGCCAGAGGATCGCCAGCCACGCCCTTGAGCGTTATCGTGGCATAGGGGCGCGTCTGGTCCATCGTGGTGTGGCTGGTGACGGAAACGCCCGCTGCGTCACGCATCACGACCCACGCCCCCGCAACATTGCCCAGCACGAAGACATCCGCCGAACCGCCATGCGGAACAAGCGTGAAGCTGCCTGTCAGCGTGTCACCATCGACGACAAGATCATCCGTCCCCGCGCAGGCGGCAATCGTGCTGCCTGAGATGATTTCGGGAAGCCATTTCGCCTTCTGCGCATCGGTGCCGCCCGCCAAGAGAGCTTTGCTTGCCATGGCGAGGCCAAGAAGCGGCAGGGCCGCAACCTGCGCACCGGCGTGCTCGGCAACCATGGCAAATTCAACCTGACCAAGCCCTGCGCCGCCCTGCGCTTCTGGAACGGCGATGCCCGACAGGCCAAGCTCGGTGCAGAAAGATGTCCACAGATCGCGGTCGACACCGTCGGCAGCCATCGCCTTGCGGGTGCGCTCGCTCGTCGCATTTTCGGAGAAGAAGGCCTTGGCCGTCTCTCCGATCATCTGCTGTTCTTCGGTGAAGGCGAATTCCATTATGCAGTCCCCCACACTTTGCGCGGCGGAACCCGCTCTGCGAGCAGCTTGTCCACCGCATCGCCAACCTCCGCCGGGTTCCAGCATTTGCCGGCATCAATAGCCGGACCTTCGCGCCAGCCATCTTCCAGCATGATCTTGCCGCCTTCGAGTTCAAAGACGCAGCCCGTGACGTGCGCGCTTGCCGCGCTGCCGAGCCACACGACGGTCGGCGCGATGTTGGCCGGGTCCATCACGTCAAACGCCTGACTTTCGGTCGCCATCTTGTCGGCAAAGGCCTGTTCGGTCATCCGTGTGCGCGCAGACGGCGCAAGTGCATTGGCGGTGATGCCATAGCGGCCAAGCTCTGCGGCCTGCACCAGCGTGAGCGAGGCGATACCGCCCTTGGCCGTCGAATAGGCCGCCTGCGCAATCGAGCCTTGAAGCCCCGCGCCGCTCGACGTGTTGATGATACGCGCATCGACCTTATGGCCTTCCTTGCCGCGCGCGCGCCAATAATCGACGGCATGGCGCGACACGCAGAAATGCCCGCGCAGATGCACGTGCATCGTCGCATCCCATTCATCAATGGTCGCAGAGACGAACATCCGGTCGCGCACGATGCCCGCATTGTTCACGACCACGTGCAGGTCGCCAAATTCGGCAACGGCTGCATCGACGATACGCTTGGCCGCATCCCAATCGGTGATGTCTTCATAATTGGCGATGGCCT
>CALMVA010000020.1 GCA_937873035.1 uncultured Sphingomonadaceae bacterium
CGCGCTGTGCCGCATCGATACCGCCAATGAAGTCGAATATTTCATGAATGGCGGCATCCTGCATTACGTGCTGCGCAAGCTGGCGGCCTGATCAGGGGCACTTGCCGGAATCGCTGACAGCGTTCATCACCCGCTCGACATAATCGAACGGGAGATGGATGCTGTGAGTTCTGGACAGCTTGCTGGACGTATTGCGCTGGTCACGGGCGGCTCGCGTGGCATTGGGCGGGGTATCGCCCTTGCACTGGCGCGTGAAGGTGCGGACGTTGCGATTAACTATCGCCGCGAAGCCGACGAGGCCGAGAAAGTCGTTGCCGAAATCAAGGCGATGGGCCGTCGCGCCAAGGCTTATGGGGCGGCTGTCGATGATTTCGCAGCCTGCGAAGCGATGGTCGAAATGGTTGCTGCGGACTTTGGCGGCCTTTCCATCCTTGTGAACAACGCGGGCATCGCAAGCCGGGGGCAATCGGTTGCGGATACCGATCCGTTGGAGCTTGAGCGCGTGATGCGCGTCCATGCCTTTGCGCCGCACTATATGTCGAAATGCGCGCTTCCCCACCTGCGTCGCAATGATCGCTCGGACATCATCGTGATTTCAAGCGTTGCAACGTTGGGCCATGCTGCAAATGGCGCGCCTTATAATATGGGCAAGGCGGCGGGAGAGGCGCTGGCGCTGACGCTGGCCAAGGAAGAGCAGAAGAATGGCGTGCGCGTGAACATCGTTGCACCCAGCCTGACGGTTTCTGATATGGGCGAGCGGCTCGCCAAGGCAGTGACGGGCGTGGCCGACATTCATGAACTGGACAAGCGCTTTCCCTTTGGGCGCGTCTCCGTGCCGGAAGATGTGGCTGCAGCAGTGGTGTGGTTCGTCTCACCTGCAAACGCCTATGCATCGGGTCAGAAGATCAACATCGACGGGGGTGGTATGGGGGCGTGGCACTAGGGTGCTCATGTGAGCCAAACCAGCCGATCACCCATCCTTCCGTTCGCCGTCGCCTGTGTCGGCATCGCGTTGTTCTCCGTGATGGACGGCGCGATGAAGGGGCTGGCGATGGCGATTGGCGCTTATAACGCCATGCTTTGGCGGCAGGCGGTTGGGCTTGCGATCGGTGGCACCACTTTTGTCCTAACCCGTGGCGCCTGGCCAACGCGGGCGGCGATGCGGCTCCATGTGCTGCGCGGCGCAATCGCGGCGGTGATGGCGCTGACCTTCTTTTGGGGCATTGCGCGCATCCCTTTGGCCGAAGGTATTGCGCTCAGCTTTATCGCACCGCTCATCACGCTGTATCTTGCCGCGATATTGTTAAAGGAAAGGATCAGCCGCGCATCGGTGTTCGCATCGCTGCTTGGGTTGGCGGGAGTGGGTGTCATCCTGTCTGCGCGGATCGGCAGCGCACAACATGATGTGGACGCGCTGTGGGGCGCGGCCTCAATCTTCCTCTCGGCGCTCCTTTATGCTTACAACTTGATTCTCCAGCGCCAGCAGGCGCAGATCGCGACGCCGGTTCAGGTCGCATTTTTCATGAATGTTTTTGCGTTCGCCACGATGTTGCTCGGCGCGCCATGGCTGGCGGTGGTCCCCGATGTAAAGCACGTCCCAGAGATCCTGCTTTCTGCAGGTCTTGCCTATGTGTCGGTGCTGCTCTTGTCGTGGGCCTATGCACGGGCTGAGGCACAGGTGCTCGTGCCGGTCGAATATACCGCCTTCATCTGGGCGGCGATCATTGGCTGGCTCGTTTTTGGCGAGGCGTTAAGCGCGGCGACGGTGGCCGGGGCCACGCTCATCGTTATTGGGTGCCTGTTCGCAACGCGGCAGCGCCCCGAACACGTCGAGGCGACTGCCGTATAGAATCGCTCAGAAGCCGACCTTTTTGGCGCGTTCGATGCATTCACCGATGATGCGCTTGGCTTCGTTCACATCGCCCCAGCCCTTGATCTTTGCCCATTTTCCGGGTTCCAGATCCTTATAGTGGGTGAAGAAGTGCTCAATCTGCTGTGTCACGATGGATGGCAGATCATCATGGTCGCCAATGTCGCTGTAATAAGGGAAGGTCGTGTCGAGCGGTACGGTGACGAGTTTTTCGTCTCCGCCCGCATCATCCTCCATCAACAATACGCCAACCGGACGCACCTTGATGACAGCGCCGGGCATGATCGGTGAGCGCGCAATGACGAGCGCGTCGAGCGGATCGCCATCTTCGCCCAGCGTATGCGGCACAAAGCCATAGTTCGCCGGATAGCGCATCGGGGTATGCAGGATGCGATCAACGAACAGCGCGCCGGAAGCCTTGTCAAATTCATATTTGACAGGCTCGCCGCCGATCGGAACTTCGATGAGCACGTTGAGCGATTCAGGCGGATTGTCCCCCGCAGGGATCAGGTCGATTCTCATGACGAGGGCGCGATTAGCCCGGTTGTGCGATGCGGCAAAGCCGGAAATGACGGATTTAGTCGCTTTTTTCAGCTTCGCGGCGCGAGCAGCAAGTCCAGACTGCCATCACCAAGGCCAATTCGCTCCAGCCGTGGATAGCGCAGTCCGCCATTCCATTGGATCGGCACCTCGCGCACGCGCTGGCCTGTGCGCACGATAAGGCGGATTGGCTCCTTGCCGCCTTCCGCCGCCGTCACGGCTTCGCGCAGGGCATCTTCGGAATAGGCGCGCCCGTTGACAGCGATGATTTCGGCAGCCGTTGTCAGGCCCGCGTTGAAGGCCGGACCATCCCACAATATGCTTGAGACATGACCACCCTTGCCGACGCTCATGCCAAGTGAGAAGCTGAGGTTCAGTTCACCGCCGCGCTTTTCAGTGTCGCGGAAGAAGGGGGTGGGTTCGCTGGTATATACGAGGCGATAGCCGCCCAGCGTCAAGCCGCTCAGCGGCGCATTGGGTTGCTTTTCCGAAAGGCGCGCCTTGAGGAAGCCCGCCCAGTCATACGGGCTCAATGCGTTGAGCTTTGACGCAATCTCTTCAAGTGTGAAGCCGCGTGCCTCCCATTTTCCGTCAGGGCCCGCAAAGAAGCTCTTGGCGAAATCGTCCATGCCTTTTTCGCCGCGCGTGCGGGCGCGAAGTGTGGCATCGACTTCAAGCCAGACGAGCATCCCTTCATTGTAATAGTCTTCGCTCCGCTGATAGCTGACCCAGCCCTTGGGGCGGCGCGCCGTGATGATGGGATCGCGCGTGGTATCTTCAAGGTTGCGCCAATCTCGTCCGCGACGAATGTCCTGCGTGGCGGCGATGTTGGCGAGTGCGTCAAGTGTTTCCTGCTTGGTGAACAGGCCAGAGCGCGCACCAAGCACATAGCCCCAGAACTGGTCTTGCCCTTCATAGCCCCATAGCAGGTCATTCACGAGTGGGGTGCGGAAATCGGGCACGATCTGCCCTGCGGGACGGCGATATTTTCCAGCCCAAGCATGAGTGAATTCATGCGGAAGCAGGTTGCGGCGACCGGGACCGCTATTCCAGTCGGTGAAATATTCAGGATTTACACCATTTTCGGACGAGCGGTGATGCTCCAGCCCGATGCTGCCCATCTGATCTGTGAGTGCGAGCAGAAAGTCATAATGGTCAAACGGTGTCATGCCGAAGAGCTTGACTGCCTGATCGATCAGCCGCTTGTGCGCATCGATCTGCGCAGGCGTTGCCGCCAGATATTTCGCGCCGTCTGCAACCACGTTCAACGTTACATTGGGTGAGAGCTGTTCGGCGCGAAAATGCCGACCGGCAAATACCGGCGAGTCGACCAGGGTCTCGTAGTCGACAGTCTGGTAGCGAACGAGATTGCCAATGCTGGACACAGGACGAAGCGCAGTAGCCGCCTTCCAGCCCGCGGGCCAGGTGACGCTTGCTGAAACGGGAATACGCCGTGTGAACCAGCCTGCCGGATAGAGCGAAACAGACTGCCATTGCAGATTCATCATTTCCGCTGTCACGACGACGCGGCCCTGATCCGGCTCGGTGGCGGAGAGGAACTTGAAGCTGATGTCGATCTGACGCGCACCTGCCGGAACGTCGATATGGAAGGCGTAAACGTCCACGGCGTCGCGCTTCCACTCCAGCACTTTGCCATTGGCCTTGATAACGAGGCCTGCAAGCTTTTCGATTTGACCGCGTGCAGCGTGATTGCCGGGCAGCCATTCAGGAAAAAGCAGCGTCATCGGGCCGGGGGCCGCGACGGGAACGATCTGGCGGATCTTGAAGATGCCCTGATCGGTGTCAGTCGCATCGACCTCCAGCGTCATCGTGCCCGGATAGGCGACATCGCGCGCTTCCGGGATTGATTGTGCGGCGGTGAGGGTGGACAGGAGAGCGAGAGGGGCAACAAGATAACGCAGCGACATCAAATCCTCGACATTAGATCGTGATCGTTCATGCAAGCATTTGCGCAGACGGTCCAGTGGCGATAGGGGCTGCACCCATGGCAAAAATTGAAACGCCGCGCCCTGTTCGCGGGACACAGGATATGCTCGGCGAGACGGCCGACCGATTTGTCCGCGTCGTCGAGACGTTTGAGCGCGTGCGCAGGCTTTATGGCTTCAAGCGTGTGGAAGTGCCCGTGATCGAGCCAACGGCGGTTTTCGCGCGCTCTTTGGGCGAAACGACCGACGTTGTTTCCAAGGAAATGTACAGTTTTGATGATCGCGGCGGGGAATCAATCACGCTGCGTCCAGAGTTTACGGCGGGAATTTGCCGCGCCTTTCTGACAGAAGGCTGGCAGCAATTTGCACCTCTGAAGCTTGCGACGCATGGCCCGTTGTTCCGCTATGAGCGTCCACAAAAGGGACGCTATCGCCAGTTCCATCAGATCGATTCTGAAATCATTGGCGCGGCGGAACCGGCGGCGGACGTTGAATTGCTCGTCTTTGCCGATCAATTGTTGCGCGAGCTTGGCATTTCGGATGGCGTGACGCTTCACCTCAACACGCTTGGCGATGCAGGAACGCGCAGCGCATGGCGGGCCGCGCTGATCGAATATTTTTCGGATCACCGCGCCGATCTGTCTGACGACAGCCGCGAGCGGCTTGAGAAAAATCCGCTGCGTATTCTCGATTCGAAAGATCCGCGTGATCGCCCGATCGCGGATGCAGCGCCCGATATTGATACGTTCATCACCGATGAAGCGCGCGACTTTTTCGGGAGCGTGACCGAAGGCCTGTCGGCGGCGGGTGTTGCCTGGACGCGTGACAGCCGCCTTGTGCGCGGGCTTGATTATTATCGCCACACCGCCTTCGAGTTCGTGACGGATCGGCTTGGTGCGCAGGGCACGGTGCTGGGTGGCGGGCGCTATGATGGTTTGATGGAAAGCCTTGGCGGCCCGGCGACACCGGCGGTCGGCTGGGCGGCGGGGATCGAGCGTCTGGCGATGCTGCTCGATGCGCCTGTGGCATCTGCCATTGATGTTGCGCTGGTGCCCATGGGCGATGCCGCGCAACTGGCGGCCACGGGGATTCTCGCTCAATTGCGTCGCGCAGGGCTGTCCGCTGACATGACGTATAAGGGCAACATGAAGAAGCGGATGCAGAAGGCGAATGATTGGCGCGCGCGCCATGCCGTCATTCTTGGAGATGATGAACTGGCGCGCGGCGAGGCAAGCCTCAAGAACCTGACGACGGGCGAGCAGGCACCGGTTGCGCTGTCCGACCTGGTGGAAGTGCTCGCCAAATGACGACCATTTCCGCTGACCGCATCGTCGCCATTCTCGCGCGGCGCGAAGAACTGCAGGGGCAGCTTGCATCTGGAGAGCTTGCGCCCGACCGCTTCGTCGCCCTTTCAAAGGAATATGCCGAGGTGGAGCCGGTGGCGACGGCGGCAGCCGAACTGCAGACGCTTCGCGCAGATCTCATTGAGCTGGAAGCGATGCTTGCCGATCCCGATATGCGCGAAATGGCCGAGGAAGAACTGGCGGCAGTCCGCCAGCGCCTGCCGGACGCCGAGCGCGACATGGCGATCCGCCTCTTGCCCAAGGACGCGGCGGACGAGCGCTCGGCGATGCTCGAAGTGCGCGCCGGAACGGGGGGGGATGAAGCGGCACTCTTTGCGGGTGACCTTTTCCGTATGTATCAGCGTTACGCTGAAGCGCAGGGCTGGAAGGTCGAACTGATTTCCGCCAGCGAGTCCGAAATGGGCGGCTATAAGGAAGTTGTCGCATCGATCACGGGGCAGGGCGTGTTCGCCAAGCTGAAGTTTGAATCAGGCGTGCACCGCGTCCAGCGCGTGCCCGCCACCGAAAGCGGCGGGCGCATCCATACGTCGGCGGCAACCGTTGCGGTTCTCCCGGAGGCGGAGGAAGTCGACGTGCAGATTGACGACAAGGATCTGCGCATCGACATTTATCGCGCATCCGGTCCGGGCGGGCAGGGGGTCAACACGACCGATAGCGCCGTGCGCATCACGCATATTCCGACGGGCCTTGTCGTCATTCAGCAGGATGAACGCTCGCAGCACAAGAACCGCGCCAAGGCGATGCAGGTGTTGCGCACGCGGCTTTATGAGCGTGAGCGTGAAAAGCTGCACGCCGAACGGTCCGGCGCGCGCAAATCCATGGTGGGGTCGGGCGACCGTTCCGAGCGCATCCGCACTTATAATTTCCCGCAAGGGCGCGTGACCGATCACCGCATCAACCTGACGCTGCATCGTCTGCCAGAAATCCTGATGGGCCAGATGGACGAGCTGATCGGGGCGCTCATCACGGCGGATCAGGCCGAGCGGCTGGCAGGGTTGGATGAAACTGCGTGAGGCCCTAAGAGACGCCGCGGGGCGCCTCGAAGCGGTCAGCGAAACGCCGCGGCTCGATGCTGAGCTTCTTGCTGCCTTCGCGCTCGGCTGTGATCGCAATGCGTTGCTGCTCCATCATCTCGATGGAAAAGTGCCACAAGGTTTTGCGGACCTCATCGCCCGGCGATGGGCATCGGAACCGGTCGCTTACATCACAGGTCAGCGCGATTTCTGGAGTCTGAACCTTAAGGTCGCGCCCGGTGTTCTCATCCCCCGCCCCGACAGCGAGACGCTGATCGAGGCGGCGCTGGCGCACTTCGGGCCGCAAGCGCCGCGAACAGTTCTGGACTTGGGGACCGGCTCAGGCGCGCTGCTGCTTGCCGCCTTGATCGAATATTCCGAAGCTACCGGGCTGGGTGTTGATCGCTCGGCTGAAGCACTGGCCACCGCCACAGAAAATGCGCATCGGTGCGGTCTGGCGCAGCGCGCCGTATTCCAGAAGGGCAATTGGGCCGAGGGCGTCGACGGTTCGTTCGATCTCGTCTTGTGCAATCCGCCATATATCGAAGCGGGCTGCACATTGCCGCGCGATGTGGTTGACTATGAGCCTGCCGAAGCGCTCTTCGCGGGCGTGGATGGGCTGGACGATTACCGCGTGCTCGCCCCGCAGATTGGCCGACTGCTCGCGCCATCTGGCTGTGCCTGCATCGAGATTGGGCATGATCAGGGAGAAAGCGCCGCTGCGCTTTTCCGCGCAGAGGGCTTGAGCGTCGCGGTTTTGCAAGACCTTGGCGCGCGCGACCGGTGCCTTATTGTGAGGCACGCGCCATAATTTTTCTTGGATTCGCTCTTTTCTGTGCTAGGGGCTTGATGGAAAGGCGATGCGCCGTTTGTGGCCAAGCTGGGGACCGCGCCGCTGATCTCATCCAGTTCCGGGCTGCCTCGAAGCAAGCGGCTTGGCTGATGGGGCACCATATGGGCGCTCCATGATGAAGGTTTTTCCGCAAGGTCGGAGATTTGGAACCACCCCTTGAGTTTAAGGATCGGATCACTTGCTTAACAATCGTCAGTCGGGTCGCCGGCGTGGGCGCGGTCGTGGATCGCCGGGCAATGGTGGACGCCAGGACAATGGCAGCCGTATCGATAACCGGGCGCGGGGAAATGCGCCCCAGATGCTCGAAAAATATAAGAATCTGGCGCGAGAAGCACAGCTTCAGGGTGATCGGGTTCTGACCGAATATTATCTTCAGTTCGCTGACCATTATTTCCGCATCGTGGCGGAAAACAAGGCGCGCTTTGAAGAGAATCGTCAGCCGCGCCGTGATGAATGGCAGGCAGAAGAAGGCTATGAGGGCGAGGTCTCCGAAGAGGCCGGAGGCGAAGGTGTCGATGCATCGGAAGATGAGCCGCCGCGTGAGCCGCGCCAGAACCGTGAGCGTCGTCCGAATCGGGAAAAACGCAATTTCGATCGTCCACGCGGTGGTCAGGATGCGCGTGGTGAACAGCTCGAATCGAGTGAAGCAGGGGCAGATCAGGGCGCTACAATCGACGTGGCGATCCTTCCCCCGGCACTCGGTGTGACGGCCGATCCGGTTGCTGACATTGACGAAGAGCCTGCGCCCGTGCGCCGCCGCGGACGCCCGCGTCGCGCGGCATCCGAGACTGAGGCAGAAGCTGCCGAATAGTCCTTTCTGGATTTGAAGCATGGACAAGGCCGTCGGAGAGATCCGGCGGCCTTGTCTATTTTGTTCAGTAGATGCCGCAATTCTGCGATTTCGCGTTCCAAAGATGGCGAAGATGTGACAAAGTTCTTTGCGTCTGGGGGCGGACGAACTAGGGGCGCAAAATTATGACGCAGGCATATAGCAGGGGCTTCGCGCTGGCCATCATCACGCTTTTGGCTTCCACCGCGCCCGTGATTGCCCATGCGCAATCGCCGGGGGAAGCTGCATCGGCAACCGCGACTGCGGAGCAGGTGGATTCGCTCCAAAAGCAGGTGCAGGCGCTTCAGGCTCAGCTTGACGCGTTGAAGCAGCAACTTCCCAAGGCAACACCAAGCTGGAAGGGCGCGCCGCAATCGGATGATGCGGCGACAGGTTTCTCGTTCAAGCCCAAGGGCACGCTTCAATTTGATGCTGGTTATGTAGGCTATCCGGGTGATCCGGCGGGCACGCTTGGCCCTGTTTCCGCAGCTACCGGCGCGGCGGGCGTTAACAGCAATAATCTGGGCTTCAACACGCGTTTGCGTCGGGCGATCATCGGTGCGGAAGGTTCGCTGCCGGGCGGTTTTGGTTACAATGTCGAGTTTGAGCTTTCGCAGGCTGGCGTCGGCTATGAAGATGTCGTGCTGACGTATCAGCGCAAGGGCAGCCCGTTGCAGCTCAAGCTGGGCTACCAGTTTCCGCTGTCGAGCCTTGAGTTGAGCAGCAGCAGCCGTTTCATCTCGTTTATGGAGCGTCCGGGTGGCACCGACGCGTTCGGCTACACTAGGCGCTTGGGGCTGAGTGCCGCCTACATGAAGCCTGAATTTCTCGTTTCAGCGGGGCTGTTTGGGGATGATGTGGCGAACGCCAACTTCAATCGGACGGGCTGGCAGGCAAGCACGCGCGCGGTGTGGATGCCGAAATTTGGCGGCACGCAGCTTCACCTTGGGGTGAACGCGCAATATCGCACGGCGGCGCGCGATGCGCAAAACGTTCGCCTGCGCCAGCGACCCTACACACAGACCACCGACCAGCGCCCGCTGGACACGGGGCGAATCGCAGCGGATGGCGATATGATTGTGGGGCTTGAAGCGGCTGGCATTATCAAGTCGTTTCATGTCGTTGGCGAAATGCAGTGGCTGAAGGTGCGCGGCATAAATGATCCGGCCCATATCTTTGCCCCCAATAACGGAACGGGTGGGGCAGCAGCCTTCCTTGCCGACGATCCAAGCTTCTGGTCAGGCTATCTTGAAGCCGGGCTTTACCTGACTGGAGAAACACGTGGCTACAAGGGAGGGCGCTGGGACCGCACGAAGGTTCTTCGCCCGTTCGACAAGGGCGGCTGGGGCGCGGTTCAGCTCAATGCGCGTATTGATCGCACCGATCTGCAGGATCGCGTCGCTGCTGGCGCAATAACGCCCGGATCGCTCAATTTTGTCAACGGTGGCAAGCAGACCGGCTACCAGCTAGGCGTCAGTTGGCTTCCAACCGATTACCTGCGTTTCATCGCGCAATATGGTCATGTCGATGTGGTGGGCGGACCCGCGGCAATCGCTCCGTTTGCCGCCGCCACTGGTGCCTTTCAGGATCGTTCCTACAAGCTCGACGTGATGACGGTGCGCGCGCAGGTCGACTTCTAAACGGGGAGCCGCTTCAGCCGATTGGCCGCGGCTTGAAATCGTCATCCAGCGCAACGAAGGTGAAGACTCCGGTCGTCACCTTCACGTGCTGTTCGCCTCGGTCGCGCTCTGCGACGACATCCAGCCTGATGCCGATAGAGGTCCGGCCCTTGCGCTCAATGCTCGCGTAAATTGAGATGAGGTCGCCCAGCAAAATGGGCGCGATAAACTCCATCGCCTCAATGGCGACCGTGGCACAACGCCCGGCAGCAATGCGGCTGGCAGCGATGCCGCCCGCGCGATCCATCATGGCCAGAACCCAGCCGCCGAAGATATGCCCGTTGGAGTTGATGTCAGCCGGTTCGGGCAGGACCCGCAAAACGGGTGTGAGAATCTCTTTGTTCATGCATCCTCCTCGCCATCGCGCAGCACATCGCGGATCGCATCGTCATGACCGGTGCCGGACGAGAGGAATACCAGCCCCATCAAGGCTGAAGCGAGCAGCACCGAAAGAAAAACACCCGCCGAGGTGGCGATCATCATGTGAAGAGGGATCGTGCCGATCATCTTGCTGAGGAGTAAGAGGCAGCCGACAGTCGCGGCAAGCGAGGCCAGCGACATCCATGCCATGAGGCGACGATAACGGCGCCACGCAAAGGCGGCGTGTTCGGGGTCATCAAGTGCAGATTTGGTCGGTTCCATGTCTTTCATTTGGGCCGGAAACATGGGAGCATCAAGCCACGCGGCAAAAAAGACTCACCGCTGCGTGAACGAGGAGGGCCTGGGCGATGACAGTGAAGGCAATCCTGCAAAGCAAGTCGCAGGATATCGTCTCCATTTCTGGAGCGGCAAAAGTTTCCGATGCAATCGCGCTGCTGGCGGAAAAGCGGATCGGCGCGCTTCCCGTGATGGAAGGCGGGGCCGTCGTCGGCATATTTTCCGAACGTGACGTAATTTACTGCCTCGCCCGGTCTGGTGGTGTGGCGCTCGATATGCCGGTGTCTGACGTCATGACATCGCCTGCGGTCACCATTGGCCCCGAATGTGCGGTGCTGAGTGCCCTGTCGCTGATGACCAAGCGCCGCATCCGGCATTTGCCCGTGGTGGAAGCTGCCGGTGTGGCGGGCTTTATTTCTATTGGCGATCTGGTGAAGCACCGAATCGAGAAGATCGAGGCGGAAGCGGCGGCGATGCGCGACTACATCCAGATGGCGTGAGGCCTGAGCGTTCAGTCGATGGTCAACTGCTTGCGAGTCACAAAGGTCACAAGCTCGTTGAGCATCGGGCGGGCGAATCGCCAAAGCAGGGCAAAATAGATTGCCGCTCCAAGGGCGACGAGAATCGCAAGGTGAACGGGCGGTGGTTGGTCTGCAACATAGGGCGAGGCAAAGTGGACGGCGACGGCCATTGCCAACGCGGCCAGTGCGCTTGGTGCAATCGCCGCCAGCAAATCACGCGCGCGCACGCCGATGACGGGTAATGTCAGCGACAGCGTGACGATCAGGAGCAGGGGCGCTGCAACCTGCCAGGCATGGACCAGCCCCTGCGCGCCCCAGCGTGATCCGACGAGGAAGGAGAGGGGCATGATTATCGCGCCTGCAAGGCTGGTGCGGACATAGATTTGCGGACGCCCCAGCGCGTTTGTGGTTGGGGAGCAGATGATCTGAAGCGCGAAGAAGGGCATGGCGAGCGGCAGACCTTCCACAAGCGGCACCATTTCGTGCCATTTGGGGCCCATCAATGTGTCGACTAGTGGCTGGGCGGTCACGCTGATGCCCAGATAGAGTGGCAGGGCCACAAACATCAACATTCGCGCCGCCGTCAGGAAGGCTGCGCCGAGATTGCCCCCCTGCCGCACGAGATGTGTATAGGCGGGGAAGGCCACTTCATTCAGCGGTGGAATGAACTTGGCCGAGAAGATGAGCGTCAGGAACAGCGCCTCGGAATAGAGGCCCAGATGATGCGGATCGAAGGTGCGGCCGGCAATGAAGATGTCGGACTGGCTTTGGATGACCCAGAAAAGCTGGCAGAGAATCAGCGCCGATCCAAAGGCGATGATCTTGTCGATTCCCCGGAAGTTGAAGGAGGGCAGGGGGAGCCGCCCAGCGGCCACTGCCAGCGCAATCGCGCGCACCGAGATCTGGATGATGGGCGCGGTAACAAGCGTCCATACCCCATAGCCAAGCGATGCGCCGGTCAACGCGGCGGTTGCGCCCGCTAGCGCGCCTGAAAAATCGGCCTTGGCTTGTGCGCGGAAATTGAGTGTCCGCGCCAACAGCACATTGGGCAGAGCAATGAACGGTGTGATGAGGTAGATCAGCGTTTGCGCCCGCAGCATATCCGCGACGATGGGCTGACGGAAATACTCTGCAACCAACGGCGCGAGTGTGAATTGGGCGGTGGCGAGAATCACATTGAACAGCAACAGCATCCCAAAGACCTGTGCGATTCGGCGTTTATCGACCTCGTCTTGCTGGATGAGCGAGCTGGCAAAGCTCTGCCCGTTCAAAAAATTGAGCGCGACCAGCACGACCTGTGACATGGCGAAAAGGCCGTAATCGTGCGGATCGAGCAGGCGAACGACGATAATTGTCGCCGTCCAGGCCACGGCCTGTGAGATGATCTGGCTGCCCGAACGCCAAAAAACCGCGCTTCTCACGCGGTTCTGAAGGCTATCAGCATCGGGGGTACCAGAAGTGGACATGGATGCCCCTTAGCACGCAATCATGAACACGGGTTTGCCTTGGGGATGAAAAAAAATTGAAATAAAATGTCACAAGCCTGTTGACGGGTTTGGGGATGGTCCGTAGAGGGACCGGACCGCAGCGACGGGCTGGAACGCCAAGTTGTTGTTTTGCAAGAGATCAGGCACTGGGTTCACCCTGCGAAGGTGGGGTGGGGATAGTGTCGGGCCTTTTGCGCTCTTTCTCATTGTTGGTTTAGATGAAGGGACATGTGGGCGGCGGCCCCGGTTCTGGCGGCTTCAAGGCGTCAGTTTCACCGGGTAACCAAATTATGCCGTTCCATGGCTTTCGGCTTTTTGCCGAAGGTCGATCATGTCCTATCACGTATCCATTACGTAATAAGATTTGTGCAGGAACGGCTCCTTGAAATGAGCGGTTCGCGATTGGGACTATTCCTCCTGATTGCGGATCGGACATCAAACTTGAGAGTTTGATCCTGGCTCAGAACGAACGCTGGCGGCATGCCTAACACATGCAAGTCGAACGAGACCCCTGACTTCGGTTGGCGGGTCTAGTGGCGCACGGGTGCGTAACGCGTGGGAATCTGCCCTTGGGTTCGGAATAACTCAGAGAAATTTGAGCTAATACCGGATGATGACGAAAGTCCAAAGATTTATCGCCCAGGGATGAGCCCGCGTAAGATTAGCTTGTTGGTGGGGTAATGGCCTACCAAGGCGACGATCTTTAGCTGGTCTGAGAGGATGATCAGCCACACTGG
>CALMVA010000021.1 GCA_937873035.1 uncultured Sphingomonadaceae bacterium
TGGGTCGGGTGCGCGAGATGCCAGCCTGCGCTGGCATGACGAGGATGGGGTATCTGGCGCGGAGAAGCGCATGACGCCAGCCTTTGCTGCATCACGAATACGGCCGTCAAAATGCCGGGTCGTTGGCTCCATCGTCGTCGAGCGGCGTGACGGCGGTGTGGATGCCACATTCCACCTTGTCCCAGCCGCGCCAGCGGCCGGCGCGGGGGTCTTCGCCGGGCTTCACGATGCTGGTGCAGGGCGCGCAGCCGATGGAGAGATAGCCCTGCGCTTCAAGCGGGTGGCGGGGAAGATCATGTTCGGCGAAATACGCCTCGATGCGGGCCTTGTCCCAATCGGCGAGCGGGTTGAACTTGATGCGCCCGGCCTCGATCTCGAAGCGCGGCAATGCTGTGCGGGTTGAGGACTGGAAGGCCTTGCGCCCCGTGATCTGCGCGTCGAAGCCTGCCAGCGCGTTTTCCAGCGGAATGACCTTGCGGATTTCGCAGCAGCCATCGGGGTCGTAAGACCAGCGCAGGCCCGTTTCGTCCTTCTTGGCAATCGCGTCGGCATCGGGCGTCAGGTTGCGCACGCCCGTCAGGCCAAGGCGCAGCACCACTTCGTCGCGATAGGCGAGCGTTTCGGGGAAGTGCTTGCCCGTTTCAAGGAAGAGCACCGGAAGCGACGGATCGACGCGCGAAATGAGGTGCAGGAGCACCACGGCTTCCGCACCGAACGACGAGACTGCCGCCACATCGCCCAGCATCTGCTCCTTGAGCACCGTCTCCAGCATCTCAAGCGTGTCGCGGCCGCGGAACATATTGTTCAGGCGGATGGCGTCAGCCTCGGTATAGCGGGGTGCGGTATCGATGCGGTCGATGGGGCGGGCAGCCGTTTCAGCCATGGCGCAGTTTCCATACGGGCACGCCGGCATCGGCCGCGCCCTGATAGACATTGTCGAAACGCGAAAGCGTGCTCTCCACCACAGCCGTATCGAGCGGCTTGTCCGGCACGAAACTGTCAAAGCCGCAGCGGCGCATATAGAGGAGCTGGTCAACCAGAACGTCGCCCTGCGCGCGCAGTTCACCGGTATAGCCCGCTTCACGCAGGATGCGCGCCGAGGAGTAGCCGCGACCATCGCGGAACTTGGGGAAGGCGACTTCCACAAGCGCCAGCCGGTCCAGATGCGGGATCAGCAGCCGGGCATCCTCATCGGGTTCAAGGCGAACGGCGGTTGCGTTCGACTGGTCCAGAAAAGCGTCGAGCGTCACGGCAGGCTGCTCAAGCGCTTCATCGTCGCGGAACCGAAGCTCACCCATAAATAGCCTCCTTGAAGGGATCAAAGCCAACGCGGCGATAGGTGTCGAGGAAACGCTCGCCGCCTTCGCGCAGTTCCACATATTTATCGGTGACGCGTTCGATGGCATCGACAATGCCGTCTTCATCAAAGCCGGGGCCGGTGATCTTGCCGAGGCTCGTGTCTTCAGCGCCCGAACCGCCCAGCAGTAGCTGGTAGTTCTCGGTGCCCTTGCGATCGACGCCAAGGATGCCGATGTGCCCGGCATGGTGGTGGCCACAGGCGTTGATGCAGCCTGAGATTTTGAGCTTGAGTTCCCCCAGATCACGCTGGCGATCGAGATCGGCAAAGCGCTGGGCGATCTTCTGCGCGATCGGGATTGAGCGGGCGTTGGCCAGGCTGCAATAATCAAGGCCGGGGCAGGCGATGATGTCGCCAATCAGGTCAAGATTGGGGGCGGCAAGGTCTGCCTCCACCAGCTTTTGCCAGACGGTGTAGAGATCGCGCTTGGCGACATGGGGCAGCACGATGTTCTGGGCGTGCGTCACGCGCAGCTCGTCAAAGCTGTAGGCTTCGGCGATGTCGGCCATCACGTCAATCTGTGCGGACGATGCGTCGCCGGGGATTTCGCCCGTCTTCTTCAGGCTGATGTTGACGATGGCATAGCCCGGCTGCTTGTGCGCCTTCACATTCTGGTCAAGCCACACGGCAAAGTCAGGGTCGGCCCGGTCGATCTCGTCCGACAGCCCGGCTTCGAAAGCAGGGGCGGCGAAGAAGGCACTGATGCGCTCAAGCTCTGCCACGGGCGGGTCGATGCCCAGCGACTTCACATGGGCGAATTCTTCCTCAACCTGACGGGCATATTCAGCGGCGCCCAGTTCATGGATGAGGATCTTGATGCGCGCCTTGTAGATGTTGTCGCGGCGGCCATAGCGATTGTAAACGCGCAGGCACGCCTCGGCATAGCTGAGAAGGTCCTCGGCGGGCACAAAGTCCTTGATGAGCGGTGCGACCATTGGGGTGCGGCCCATGCCGCCACCCACATAGAAGGCAGCGCCGAGCTTCCCGTCGCGTTCCACAAGCTGGATGCCAATATCGTGCAGGCGCATCGCCGCGCGGTCCTCGTCCGCCGCAATGACGGCGATCTTGAACTTGCGGGGCAGGTAGCTGAATTCCGGATGGAAGGTCGACCATTGGCGCAGCAGCTCTGCCCAGGGGCGCGGATCGGCGATTTCGTCCGCCGCAGCGCCCGCATATTGGTCTGACGAGATGTTGCGGATGCAGTTGCCGGATGTCTGGATGGCGTGCATCTCCACCGTGGCGAGGTCTGCCAGAATGGCGGGCGCATCTTCCAGCTTGATCCAGTTGTACTGGATGTTCTGGCGCGTGGTGAAGTGGCCGTAATCGCGATCATATTTGCGCGCGATGTGCGCGAGCATCCGCATTTGCCGGCTGTCGAGCGTGCCATAGGGAATGGCGACGCGCAGCATATAGGCGTGCAACTGGAGATAGAGGCCGTTCATCAGGCGCAGCGGCTTGAACTGGTCCTCGGTGATTTCGCCCGCCAGGCGACGGCGCACCTGATCGGCAAATTCCGCGACGCGCGCATCGACGATCGCCTGATCGTAATCATCATATTTATACATCAGATCACCCAATCACCGGCATTGGGATCAGCCGGCTTCAAAGTCAGGTCGGGGCGCACAGTCGGGCCGAGCGCGCGGATGCGGTCCTTGATGTGCGCGGGGCGCGGGCCTTCCGCCGTGCCGACAGCATCGATGATATAGGCGGCATTTACGCGGCGCGCGGCCTCTTCCACGGCCAGCACGGCATCGCCATGTTCGTCCACGTCAATGGCGTCTTCCACATGGAGCGACCAGCCATTGCCCGTCCACCACGTAACCGCGCCTGAGGCGAGGTCATTTCCGGTCAGCAGTTTCATTTCGTCTTTTCCGCCTGTCTTGCGAGCGCGCGGAGCCGATCTACGGCATCCGAACGCAGAACCGTTTCGCCCACGACGATGATCGCGGGACTCTTCACGTCTTCACGGGCGATCATGTCGCCCAGATCGGTCAGCAGTGTGCGCAGCGCGCGTGCCCCCTTGCGCGTGCCGCGCTCCAGCACGGCCACGGGCATATCGGGCGACACGCCATCGGCAATCAGCTTTTCAGCAATGTCATTTGCCGTGGCGACGCCCATGTAGATCACGAGCGTGCGGCCCTTGCCTGCAAGGCCCGACCAGTCCTGATCTGTCAGACCTTTGCACTGGCCTGCGACGAAGCTGACGGCGCTGGCGGCATCGCGGTGGGTGAGAGGGAGCATCGCCTCTGCAGCACAGCCGACGGCGGCCGAAATGCCGGGGATGACCTCTACCTGCACGCCAAAGGCGCGACATTCCTCTGCCTCTTCGCCGCCGCGCCCGAAGATGAAGGGATCGCCGCATTTGAGGCGGATAACGAGGCGGCCCGCCTGCGCTTCTTCCACCAGTAGCGCGTTGATCTTGTCTTGCGGCACGGTGTGGAGGCTACGCTGCTTGGCGACCGATACGTAGCGCGCCTTGGGGTTGCCGAGCGCGAGGATCGCATCGTCGACCAGCCCGTCATGCACGATGACCTCTGCGGCTTGAAGTGCGTGCACGGCCTTCACCGTAAGCAGGTCGGGATCGCCGGGGCCTGCGCCCACAAGGATGACTTTGCCAGAATTCATGACCGCGCAGATGGGCCTTCCGCTTCCTGCTCGCAAAGCAGAGAATATTGGCGGCTATTTAGTGAAACTTGGAAGAGGTGTCGCGCAGGCCAATGCCGATCACGGCGCGGGCCTGATCTTCCTCGGTCGAAACCACCGGATAGGCGCAATAGTCTGCGGCGTAGAAGGCGCTTGGGCGGTGGTTGCCCGAAAGTCCGACGCCGCCGAACGGCGCGGATGAGGGGGCGCCGTTGGTCGGTCGGTTCCAGTTGATGACGCCCGCGCGCACATTGACCCAGAAGCGGTCATATTCTTCAGGCGTGCCGCCCACCAACGACGCTGAAAGACCGAATCGCGTGGCGTTCGCCTCGGTGATCGCGGCGTCAAAATCCGGCACACGCACCATCTGGAGGATGGGGCCGAAAAGCTCTGTATCGGGCCGCTCGCTCGCGTTTGTCATGTCAATAAGCGCAGGCGTCAGGAAAGGGCGATCACTGGCAGGGCGGTGTAGCTGCTTGATGGGCACACCGCCCTTCATCATCAATTCAAGAAAACTCTCCTGAAGTCCGTCTGCCGTTTCATCGTCGATCACCGGGCCCATGAAGGGCGCGGGGTCTGCAAAGGGTTCATCGACGATCAGCCGGTCAACAAGCTTGGCGATTTCAGCTATGAGCGGCTCGTGCATCCCATCACGCACGATCAGGCGGCTGGCGGCGGTGCAGCGCTGCCCCGCGCTGAGATAGGCCGATTGCACGACAAGCACGGCAGCGGTGTGAACATCTGGCGTGTCCCACACGACCATGGGGTTGTTGCCGCCCATTTCAAGCGCAAGCATTTTTCCCGGCTGATCTGCAAACTGGCGGTTCAGGATGACCCCGGTGCGCGCAGAGCCGGTAAAGAGGATGCCATCGACGTGCGGATGCGCGACCAGCCTCTTGCCTTCGTCAATGCCGCCGATAACGAGACGGAGCACGCCCGTTGGCACGCCCGCCTCATGGAAACATTCCACGAGCATCTGGCCGGTTGCGGGGGTTTTTTCCGAGGGCTTGAAAACAATAGCGTTGCCCGCAATGAGCGCAGGCACAATGTGGCCATTGGGCAAGTGCGCCGGGAAATTATAGGGGCCAAGCACGGCCATGACGCCATGCGGCTTGTGACGAACCGCTGTGCGTGCGCCCATATTGCCTTCCAGCCGCCGCTGCGGTGTCCGCTCGGCATAAGCGCGAACCGAAATATCAACCTTGTTCATCACCGATTCGACTTCGGTGCGAGCTTCCCACAACGGCTTGCCGGTTTCACGCGCGATGCAGTTTGCAAGTGCTTCGGCTTTTTGCCGCACCACATTGACGAAGCGACGCATGGTTTCGATGCGGACGGTGAGCGGGCGGGCGCCCCAATCCGGCCACGCCGCGCGGGCGATCGCCACTTCGGCGTCAACATCGCTGATTGCGCTGCGCCAAAATTCAGCGCCGGTTGCGGGTTCGGTTGAGATCAGTTCGGACAACGGCATATCGGCTTTTCGGATACTCGCAGGTCATGCGGAATGTGGCCCGCACTTCAAGTCTTTAACCTTGTTTGGGCGGTTGCGCACCCCTTCTAAGGTTATAACGACATCGCCTCGCCCAATTGCCGGATGTCGCGGATTTTATTTTCAAGCGCCGACCAGTCGTCCGACGCGGCGATGGGTGCCCATATGGCCTCCACCTCGTCGATCAGCATCGCACAAGGCTGCGGGCGCGCCCAATAGTCATGGTCGAGCGAACGGGCGGATTGATGGCTGGCCAGCGCTGCGGCAAGTGCCGTAAACTCGTCACCCGCATATAAGCCTTCTTCGTCCGGGTGGCGCAGGCGTCCGCCTGCCCAGTCGAAATAGAAGCGGTCTATGCTGGCACGCGTGGCGTAAAGCGCCGTCTCAAGGGCGGTGACGGCGGCAATGTCGTCGCGTGGCCCGCGCGGTGCGACGCCAAGCCGCCACAACACCCGCGTGACAATCGCTTCGCGATAGGCGGGCGCATAGCCTTCAATCGCCTCAACGAGCGCATCACGGTCTGCAATGCCGAGCAGCGAATTGGCGAGTTGGGCGACATCCCAATGGATGGCTTCTGCCTGCCGCCCAAAGGCATAAAGCCCCTGCTCGTCAAAATAGGCGGCGGTGAAGCCGGGGTCGAAGCTGGGCGTCCAGCGCCATGGGCCGTAATCGAAGCTCTCGCCCGAAATGTTGATGTTGTCGCTGTTGAGCACGCCATGGACAAAGCCCGACGCCATGAAGCTCGCGGCAAGCCGCGCGGTGCGCGCGACCACATGGCGCAGCAGCCGCACCGGGCCATCTTCGCCAGCCTCCTCGCCATAATAATGCTTGAGTGCATAACCGACGAGGCGGCGGAGATTTTCGTCCTCACCCAGATTGGCGAGCCGCTGGAAGCTGCCGATGCGGATATGGCCGTGCGACATCCGCACGAGCACGGCCGAGCGGGTGGGGCTTGGCTCGTCGCCACGGTGGAGTTGCTCGCCCGTTTCGATGACGGAGAGCGTGCGGCTCGTTTCCACGCCCAAGGCTTCGAGCATTTCGGTTGCCAGTATTTCGCGGACGGCGCCTTTGAGCGTCAGGCGGCCATCGCCAAAGCGGCTGTAGGGCGTCTGACCTGACCCCTTGGTGCCAAAGTCGATCAGGCGGCCATTGCGATCATGCATCTGCGCGAACAGAAAGCCGCGTCCATCACCAATATCGGGATTGTAAACGCGAAACTGATGGCCGTGATAGCGCAGCGCCAGCGGCTCTGGCAGGCTGCCAGGAAGCGGTGCAAAACGCCCGAAATGCGCCACCCACTGCGCATCATCCAGATCGGCCAGGCCCACTTCGTCTGCCGCGCGATCATTGCGAAAGCGCAGCAATATGTGCGGAAAATCCGCAGCTTTCACGGGGTCAGCCAGAAAGTCGGCGACCTCATCAATCGCGCGTGCGGGGTGAAAATGCGGAGCTTGCGGGAAGGCGGACATAAGGCGATATGGGGGGGATGGGGATAAAAGCGCAATACACCGACGGATTTTGGTGGTCGAACGACGGGCTGCGGCTGCACTATCGGGACTATGCGGGGGATAAATCGCGCCCGCCGATTATCTGTTTGCCGGGCCTGACGCGCAATGCGCGTGATTTTGAGTCTGTTGCGCGCCGTTTGTCTGGAGACTGGCGGGTGATCTGCGTCGATCTGCGCGGACGTGGCGAGAGTGCCTATGCCAAGGACGCGATGACCTATGTTCCGCTCACCTATGCGCAGGACATTGAGGCGTTGCTTGCAGAGCTCAAGATCAAGCGGTTCGTTGCCATCGGCACGTCGCTGGGCGGGCTGGTCACAATGCTGCTGGCGGGCCTCAAGCCGGGCCGGATCGCAGGCGCGCTGCTCAACGACATCGGGCCAGAGCTGGCAATCAAGGGGCTGGACCGCATCCGCTCGACCACCGGCAAAACGCACAGCTGGCCCACATGGGTTCATGCCGCGCGTGAACTGGGGGAGATGCAGGCGGCGGTCTATCCCAAATACACGCTCGAAGATTGGCTCGTTTATGCCAAGCGCGTCTGTCGCCTCACCCAGCAAGGCCGCATCGTGCTGGACTATGATATGCGCATTTCCGAGCCGATGAAGCTCCAGGCAGAAGCTTTTGACCTTTGGCCATCCTATGAGGCGCTGGGGGCTGCTCCGGTCGCAATCCTGCGCGGTGCGCTCTCCGATCTGTTTGCCGAGGCGACGGCCAAGGAGATGGTCAAGCGTCTGCCCAACGCCAAGCTTACCACGGTATCGGGCGTGGGCCATGCGCCTGCCCTGGATGAGCCGGCAGCGACGCGCGCCATTGGCGCGCTGCTCAAGGCCGTCATGGCGTGACGCCAAAGCGTGTTCTCCATTGCCATTCCACCTTTTCGCTTGGCGGCAAGGAAGCGCGCGCTGTTCGGCTGATGAACGTGTTCGGGGATGCGGCGCACCACAGCATCCTTTCAGCCATGCCCGACCAGATGGGCGCGCGCGATGCGATTGACCCCGGCATTAAGGTCGATTTTCCGCGTGATGCACCAAGCTTGCAGGGCAAACCCGCGCCGGGGCGTTATCGGGAGATTGCCCGCTACATGAAGGGGTTCGACCTCGTTCTCACCTATAATTGGGGCGCGATGGATGCGGTGGGCGCGCGGCGGCTGTTTCCGGCAGGCTGCCCGCCGCTCATTCATCATGAAGATGGCTTCAATGCAGATGAAGCGGAGCGGCTGAACTGGAAGCGCAACCTGTTTCGGCGTCTGATGCTGCCAGCCGCGCAGGCGCTGGTCGTGCCCAGTGGGCGGTTGAAGGGCATTGCGGCATCGGTGTGGCGTCAGCCCGCACCAAAGCTGCACCATATTCCCAACGGCATTGAGACGCGGCTTTATGCGCAGCCGCCAGAGCCGGGGAGCATCGCAGGGTTGGAGCGGTGCGAGGGGGATGTCGTTATCGGCACGCTGGCGGGCCTGCGCACGGTCAAGAACCTGCCGCGTCTCGTGCGCGCCTTTGCGACGCTGCCGGGCAATGCGAAGCTGGTGATCGTGGGCGAGGGGCCAGAGCGCGCGGCGATCATGGCCGAAGCGCAGCGACTGGGTGTTGCGGGCCGCATCGTGATGCCGGGGTTTCTGGCGCAACCCCATCGCTATATCGGCCATTTCGATGTGTTCGCGCTCTCTTCAGACAGCGAGCAGTTTCCGATTTCGCTTGTCGAGGCAATGGCGGCGGGCTTGCCGGTCGTTTCGACCGATGTCGGCGATGTGAAAGCGATGGTTGCGGCAGACAATGCGGCGCTGGTCGTTCCGGTGCGTGATGAAGCGGCTTTTGGCATGGCGCTTGAGGGGCTGGTGGGCGACGCGGTGCAGCGGCAGAAACTGGGGGCTGCAAACCGCCAGCGTGCCCGTGCGGAATATGATGAACGCGCGATGATTTCGCGCTATGCTACGCTCTACGGACTGCCCGACCCTGGCGCTTGACGTAAGCGTCAAAAATCTGTCCGGGGCCGAGAGAAAAGCCGCGCATTTTGTGATGGACGGGTTATAGGCAGTCCATTCAACGGGAAGTGTGCAGGGGCAAGATGTTCAAGGGTTTGAAGCCGATTATCTATCACGGTCGCGAAGTGTGGCCGCTTGTCGAAGGTGGTAAGGGTGTTTCGGCGACGAACCATGCGAGTGCTGGCGCCTGGGCGGCTGCCGGTGGCATCGGAACCGTCTCGGCAGTCAATGCCGACAGCTATGATCCGACAGGCAAGATCGTGCCGCAGGTTTATGATGCGAGCACCCGGCGTGAGCGTCATGATCAACTGATCCGCTACGGCATCGCCGGGGGCGTTGAGCAGGTGAAACGCGCGCATGATATTTCCGGCGGCAAGGGCGCGATCAACATCAACGTGCTGTGGGAAATGGGCGGCGCGCAGGAAATTCTGCAAGGGATTCTTGAGCAGACCAAGGGGCTGGTGCATGGCGTTACCTGCGGTGCCGGTATGCCCTATAAGCTCTCCGAAATCGCCGCGCAGCACGGCGTGTCTTATCTGCCGATTGTCAGCTCTGGCCGCGCCTTCCGTGCCCTGTGGAAGCGTGCTTATTCCAAGGTGCCGGAGCTTCTTGGTGCGGTCGTTTATGAAGACCCGTGGCTGGCAGGCGGGCATAACGGCCTGTCGAACGCCGAAGATCCGCTGAAGCCTGAAGACCCCTATCCGCGCGTCAAGGCGCTGCGTGAAACGATGCGTGAAGGCGGTATTCCCGACAGCGTTCCCATCGTGATGGCAGGCGGCGTCTGGTATCTGCGCGACTGGAATAACTGGATCGACAATCCAGAGCTTGGGCAGATTGCCTTCCAATATGGCACGCGTCCCTTGCTCACGCAGGAAAGCCCCATTCCGCAAGGCTGGAAAGACCGGCTGATGACGCTGGAGCCGGGTGACGTGCTGCTCCATCGCTTCTCACCCACCGGCTTTTATTCAAGCGCGGTCCGCAATCCTTTTCTGCGCAACCTTGAAGGGCGCAGCGCGCGGCAGATCAGCTATTCGCGTGATGAAGGCGGCGAGCACACGCATGAGCTTGATGTCGGCGTGAAGGGCAAGAATTATTGGGTGTCGCTTGATGATCTGATGCGCGCGCGCGAATGGTTTGGCGCCGGGTTCACCATGGCGCTCAAGACGCCGGACAACACTCTGGTGTTCGTCACGCCTGAAGAGCGCAAGGAAATTCAGAAGGATCAGGCCGATTGCATGGGCTGTCTGTCGCACTGCGGCTTTTCGGCATGGAAGGACCATGACGACTATACGACCGGCTATCTGGCGGACCCGCGCAGCTTCTGCATCCAGAAGACGCTTCAGGACATCGCGCATGGCGGCGATGTTGAGCAGAACCTGATGTTTGCAGGCCATAATGCCTATAACTTCAAGACCGACCCCTTCTACTCGAATGGCTTTGTGCCGACGGTGAAGCAGCTGGTGGATCGCATCCTGACGGGCGATTGATCGCCCAAACCCATGTCGTCATGCCAGCACAGGCTGGCACCTTGTGCGCCCGGCCTGTGAGACCCCAGTCTTCGCTGGGGTGATGGGAGGGGGTGTTACCGGGGAAGCGGGAAAGACCGCCGTCGTTAATACTTCCCTCCCTGGCCGTCCCGAAGTGAGACATACCCTGATTAGGGGATGCGCGCCCCGGCGGCCTGACTAGAGACACCGTTTATGCAAACGGGAAAGAAATGGTCCCGCTTCATTATCAAAGCACTTAGTTACCATGGGGGAATTGGCGTGAAGAATATTCTTTTGGCATCTGCTGCATTATTTGCCATGCCTGCAATGGCGAACGCCGCTATCGTTGTGCAAACCACAAAATTCATCACCACGCCGACCAATTTCAACGGATTTGAGGCGATTAATCTCAATCCGCAATTTCGACCTAACTTCACAATCCCCGGAACGGTAACGCATACGGAAGACGGCATCAGCGTAAATCATGTTGGTGCAGTGGGCAGGAATTCAATCAACACTAGAGACTTTTATTCTGTTTCACCATATGTGTGGAGCGTCGTTGGAAGTGGCTATACGCGCATCACGCGCAGTGACGGATCAGATTTTAGCTCGATTCAGTTTCTCGCGGCGAGCAGAAATTTTTCTGCAGATGATCGACTTTACTATAACCTTCTGAACAACGGCGTGAGCGTGGCGACCGGCACTGCCGGTAAGCTTGATATTTTTCATCAGTTTTATGGCTTTTCGGGCGGCGGCTTTGATGAAGTCTGGTTGCAGCAGAGCACCCTCGGCCAGTTCAGCACCAGCGCGACAACCAAATTGACGCTCGACAGCATCGCGCTTGGCAGCAGTGTCGGCGTGCCCGAACCAGCAGCCTGGGCGATGATGCTCGCGGGTTTTGGCCTTGTCGGCACCGCAATGCGTCGTCGTGAAAAGCGGGCTGTTACCTGCGCCTGATTCTGCTTCAAAAAAGGCGCTAAAACCCGGCCCTGCCAGAGCGAGTGCTTTGGCAGGGCTTTTTATACTGACTTATTCGCTGGGGTGACGTGTTGGGGATGAAGGGAGGGCGCGCGCCCTTCAGTCGAACGCGTCCCTTAGTCGAACTCCCAGCCACGCTCGCCATGGCTGTGGAGGTCAAGCCCATCATGCTCGGCTTCTTCGTCGACCCGCATCGGGAGGACGAATGAGACGGCCCAGGCGGAGATCAGCGTCATGATTGCGGTCCAGCCCGCGACCACGAGAACGCCCACAAGCTGCGCAACAAGCTGACGCGTCACATTTGCGCCTTCGGCAAAGCCGCCGCCGCCAAAGATTTCCGCAAAGAAGATCGGCATCAGCAGCGAGCCGAGAATACCCCCCACGCCGTGCACCGCAAAAACGTCGAGTGAATCGTCGATCTGCCATTTGTGCTTCACGAGCTGCACCATGAAGAAACACCCGGTGCCGCCGATCAAGCCCAGCAGGATCGCGCCTGCCGGGCCGATGAAGCCCGCCGCCGGCGTTACGGTTGCCAGCCCCGCAACAGCGCCGGTAACGATGCCGATCGAGGTTGCCTTGCCGATGCGGATACGCTCGATGAGGATCCACGCCAGTGCCGCCGTGGAGGCCGCAAGGTGGGTGTTGAAGATGGCCGTTGAGGCATCATCGCCCGCGGCCAGCGCCGAGCCGCCGTTGAAGCCGAACCAGCCCACCCACAGCAGGCCAGCGCCAACCATCGTCAGCGTCGGGCTGTGCGGCAGCAGGAGTGATTTGTTGAAGCCTTTGCGCGGCCCCAGCAGCTTGGCGACGATGATGGCGGCGATGCCTGCCGTCGTGTGCACGACGATGCCGCCCGCAAAGTCCATCGTGCCAATGTCGGTCGCCAGCCAGCCGCCACCCCAGACCCAGCGGGCCACGGGCAGATAGACAAGGACCGTCCACAGCGTTGAAAAGGCGACGACCCAGCCAAAGCGAACGCGCTCCACGAACGCGCCGATGACGAGCGCGGGCGTGATGACGGCAAATGTCATCTGGAACAGCGCATAGGTTGATTCGGGAATCGTGGTGTCGGCGCGGATGTCAGAGAGGTTCGCCAGCATCGCATTGCCAAAGCCGCCCAGCCATGAACTGCCTTCGCCAAAAACAAGGCTGTAGCCGAACATCGCCCAAAGCAGCGAGACGGTGCAAAGGATGACGAAGCTGTGCATGATGACCGACAGCACGTTGCGTGAGCGCACAAGCCCGCCATAAAAAAGGCCAAGGCCGGGAATGGTCATCATCAGGACAAGCGCCGAAGCGGTTAGCACCCAGGCGGTATCGCCGCTATCCGACACGATGGCGGGTTGGGCATGAGCGACGGCGGGAAAGGCGAGTGCGCCCGCCAGTGCTGCCAATCGAAGTGCCGTGTTCATCCCGCTGCCCGCTCCCGTTGGATAACGATTGCGGACTGCTAGGCCCTGTCGGGGGCGGTCGCAAGTGCGGCTGCAATCGAAATGGTCCCTTGACGATTTCCCCTTAAGGCCATCACCCTCGCGCGTATACACATGAGGGAAGTTCATTCAGCCATGAAGCTTGTCGTCGTCGAATCGCCCGCCAAGGCGAAGACCATTGAGAAATATCTCGGCCCAGGCCACCGCGTTCTCGCGAGCTTTGGCCACATCCGCGACCTGCCGGCGAAGGACGGGTCGGTGAACCCGGATGATGGGTTTGCCATGACGTGGGAAACCTATGCCGATAAATCGAAGCAGCTAAAGGCCATCGCTGATGAGGCCAAGGGGGCGGATACGCTGATTCTCGCCACCGACCCTGATCGCGAAGGCGAGGCGATCAGCTGGCACGTTCAGGAAGTTCTCGCGAAGAAAAAGGCGCTACCACAAAATGTTGAGCGCGTTACCTTTAACGCAATCACAAAAGCGGCGGTCACCGAGGCGATGGCGCATCCGCGCGATCTCGACCATGATCTGATCGACGCCTATCGCGCGCGCCGCGCACTCGACTATCTGGTCGGCTTCACACTTTCGCCCGTGCTGTGGCGCAAGCTGCCGGGGGCCAAGTCGGCCGGGCGCGTCCAGTCCGTCGCGCTGCGTCTTGTGGTGGATCGCGAGCGCGAGATCGAAGTGTTCCGCGCGCAGGAATATTGGTCGGTCATCGCCAATATGGAGCAGGATGGCGTGCCCTTCATCGCGCGCCTCGTGCGCCACAAGGGCGAGAAGGTCGAGCGGCTGACCATCGGCAATGCAGGCGATGCGGCATCCGCCAAGGCGGCGGTCGAGGCCGGGCGCTTCTCGGTCATCTCGGTCGAGACGAAGCCGCTCACCCGCAATCCCCCGCCGCCCTTCACCACCTCGACGCTCCAGCAGGAAGCCGCGCGCAAGCTTGGCTTTTCGGCAACGCACACGATGCGCCTTGCCCAGTCGCTCTACGAGGATGGCGCGATCACCTATATGCGCACCGATGGCGTCCAGATGGATGGCTCGGCCATCAGCGCGGCGCGGGGTGCCATCGCCAATCGCTATGATGCGAGCTACGTGCCCGATAAGCCGCGCCAATATCAGGCCAAGGCCAAGAACGCGCAGGAAGCGCACGAGGCCATCCGCCCCACCGATTTCTCGAAGGATCGCGCGGGCAGCGGCGATCATGGCCGTCTCTATGACCTCATCTACAAGCGGGCGCTTGCCAGCCAGATGGCGTCTGCGCGGCTTGAGCGGACGACTGTGGAGCTCGCCGACGCAACAGGGCAAACCGGCCTGCGCGCGACCGGGCAGGTCGTGCTCTTCCCCGGCTATCTCGCGCTCTACGAAGAGGGCGTTGACGATGAGGGAGATGACGACGCCAAGCGCCTGCCGCGCATGAGCGAGGGTGATGCGCCCGCCAAGAAGTTGGTCGAGGCCGAGCAGCATTTCACGCAGCCGCCGCCGCGCTATTCCGAAGCAAGCCTCGTCAAGAAGATGGAAGAGCTTGGCATCGGGCGGCCGTCCACCTACGCCTCGGTGCTTCAGGTCTTGAAGGACCGAGCTTATGTGACGCTGGAGAAGAACCGCTTCTTCCCCAGTGAAAGCGGGCGTCTGCTCACCGCGTTCCTTGAACGCTTCTTTGAGCGTTATGTGAGCTATGACTTCACCGCGGGGCTGGAAGAGGAGCTTGACGACGTGTCCGGCGGTCGTGCCCAGTGGCAGGCCGTGCTTGAAGCTTTCTGGCGCGATTTCAAGCCCAAGACCGCCGAGGTGATGGAGCAGAAGCCCTCTGAAGTGACGGCGGCGATTGACGAGTTTCTGGCACCCTTCCTCTTCCCGGTGCGCGAGGATGGCGGCGATCCGCGCCAGTGCCCGGCGTGCGAAGCAGGGCGCCTTGCCCTGCGTGGCGGGCGCTTTGGCGCCTTTGTCGCCTGCTCCAACTATCCTGAGTGCAAGTTCACCCGAAAGTTCGGCCAGCCGGGCAGCGAGGGCGATGCCGGATCGAACGGCCCTGAAATCCTTGGCCAGCACCCCGACACCGGGGAAGATATTTCGCGCAAATCGGGCCGCTTTGGTCCCTATGTCGAAATGGGTGAGGGCAAGGAGGCCAAGCGCGCTTCCATTCCCAAGGATGTGCCGGGAGACGAATTTGGCCTCGACTGGGCGGTCAAGCTGCTGAGCCTGCCGCGCACGATTGGCGATCATCCTGAAACCGGCAAGCCAATCACTGCAAGTATAGGACGTTACGGTCCGTATCTTGCACATGATGGGAAGTATGCGCGCCTTCAATCGACGCGCGACGTGTTTGAAACGGGGATGAACGCGGCGGTCGTGAAGCTGGCCGAAGCGGCCAGCGGCGGTGGCCGCGCGCGTGGGGCCGCGCGTGAGCCGCTGCGCGTGCTGGGTGCACATCCGCGCACCGAGCTTGAGATCAAGCTGATGGAAGGCCGCTACGGCGCGTATGTGACCGACGGCACGACCAATGCGACCCTGCCCAAGACCATCGCCCCAGAGGCGCTGACGCTGGAGGAGGCCGCACAGCTTCTCGATGAGCGCGCCGCCAAGGCACCCGCCAAGGGCAAGAAAAAAGCGCCCACGAAAAAGGCGGCTGCCAAGAAACCCGCCGCCAAGAAACCTGCTGCCAAGAAGAAGGCGGCGGCCAAGACGGCGGAGTAGGGAAGAATTGGGGAAAGGCTGCGCAAACGGTCCGTCACCCCAACGAAGGTTGGGGTCTTGTTGGCCGAGTGTGGTGAGATGCCAGCCTTCGCTGGCATGACGCTGGTGGGTTAGGCGCTTGCCGTCGATACGTCGTCACCCCGGCACAGGCTGGGGTCTTGTTGGCCGGGTGCGATGAGATGCCAGCCTTCGCTGGCATGACGCCGAAGGAATGGGGAGACTGGCATGGATGGCGCGAAGATCGAGCTTGAGGCCAGCGTCTGGCTTTGGACATCCAATGGCGCGTCCTGGCATTTTCTGACCGTGGAAGGCGAAGCGGCGGCCGAGATCCGCTATGCTTCCATGGGGATGACGCGGGGCTTCGGATCGGTGCCGGTGGAAGCGACGATCGGCCGCACCCATTGGCGGACGTCGCTCTTCCCCAGCAAGTCGGCGGGTGGATTTATGCTTCCGCTCAAAGCGGCGGTGCGCAGGGCAGAGGGATTCGGCGAAGGCGATAGCGTTCGGGTGATCCTCAAGGTCTGACACCATATCTTGTGTTGGCGGTTTTAATCGCTTCCACTTTGGAGATGACGGCGACGCAAATTTTTTTGCGCATCCATCATCTACACTTGCAATTCAGGAAGCCAAGGAAAGTCCGCGCGTCGCTGCGCTGCACTTAAGACTCCATGCCATGAAGCGAGTCGCCTGTGCGACGAACGGGTCATCGAAATGCAATTTACCCTCTTGCGTCCGGCACTGGATAGGGCACTATAGATAGTGGCTAGGCCGGGGGGCAACCCAAGAGATAGTGGTTGACGGGTCGCAAAGCAATTTGCGAGGCGGGGCTTTTTGCCTCTGTGGAAATCGGGGGTAGTCCTGATTTTTCCAAGCGCTCGCCCGGCAAAATGGTATGAAAGGAGCTTCGGCTCCGAGTCGAACAAGTGCAGAACATCGCCGAGGGCGATTTGGGGGCTAGAATGGATTTTCGGGATACGCACGCAACAGCCGGTGGGGATGATGTGACGACGATCATCGATGAAGCAGAAGCGCCCAAGGCGAAAAAGGCGGCCAAGGACACGCGCACGGTCGATGCGTCCTATCCGCTCGAAATTGATCGCACGCGCGACGACAGGCTGACTGACTTCGGCAAGGAAACGCTGCGTGATCGCTATCTGCTGCCGGGTGAAAGCTATCAGGACCTCTTCGTGCGTGTGGCCTCTGCCTATGCCGACGATCAGGCGCACGCCCAGCGCATCTATGATTATATCTCAAAGCTGTGGTTCATGCCCGCCACGCCCGTTCTCTCCAATGGCGGCACGGGCCGCGGCCTGCCGATCAGCTGCTATCTGAACTCGGTTGACGACAGTCTGGAAGGCATCGTCAACACGTGGAACGAGAATGTGTGGCTCGCCTCGCGCGGCGGCGGCATCGGCACCTATTGGGGCAGCGTGCGCGGCATTGGCGAGCCTGTGGGCCTCAACGGCAAGACGAGTGGCATCATTCCCTTCGTTCGCGTGATGGACAGTCTGACGCTGGCGATTTCGCAAGGCTCGCTGCGTCGTGGCTCGGCGGCCTGCTATCTGGATGTCAGCCACCCCGAAATCGAAGAGTTTCTCGAAATCCGCAAACCATCGGGTGATTTCAATCGCAAGGCGCTGAACCTCCACCATGGCGTGCTCATTCCCGATGCCTTTATGGAAGCCGTGCGCGATGGTGCGGAATGGGAGTTGAAGAGCCCCAAGGATGGTTCGGTGCGCGGCTCGGTCGATGCGCGCGCGCTTTTCCAGAAGCTCGTCGAAACCCGCCTCGCAACGGGTGAGCCTTACATCGTCTTTTCCGATCATGTGAACAAGGCGATGCCCAAGCATCACCGCGAGCTGGGCCTCAAGGTCTCGACCTCCAACCTCTGTTCGGAAATCACGCTGCCCACGGGCCGCGACCATCTCGGCAATGACCGCACCGCCGTGTGCTGCCTCTCCTCGCTCAACATGGAAACATGGGATGAGTGGAATGGCGACAAGCAGTTCGTGGAAGACGTGATGCGCTTCCTCGATAATGTGCTGACCGACTATATTGATCGTGCTCCGCCCGAAATGGCGCGCGCCAAATATTCGGCCAGCCGTGAACGTTCGGTCGGCCTTGGCGTCATGGGCTTCCACAGCTTCTTGCAGGCCCGCAACATTCCGTTTGAAGGCGCAATGGCCAAGAGCTGGAACCTGCGCGTGTTCAAGCACATCTCGGCCAAGGTGAACGAAGCCTCGATGCTGCTCGCGACCGAGCGCGGCGCTTGTCCCGATGCTGAGGAACGCGGCGTGATGGAACGCTTCAGCTGCAAGACCGCGATTGCGCCCACGGCGTCGATCTCGATCATCTGCGGTGGCACCAGCGCTTGCATCGAGCCGATTCCCGCGAACATCTACACGCACAAGACGCTCAGTGGATCCTTCTCGATCCGCAACCCGCATCTCGAAAAGCTGCTCATCGAAAAGTCGAAGAACAGCGACAATGTGTGGAACTCAATTCTTGAGCAGGGCGGCTCGGTCCAGCATCTCGACTTCCTGACGCAGGACGAGAAGGATGTGTACAAGACCAGCTTCGAGATTGACCAGCGCTGGCTGATCGAGCTTGCGGCAGACCGCACGCCCTATATCGATCAGGCGACCTCGCTCAATCTGTTCATCCCGGCAGACGTCGAGAAGTGGGATCTGCTGATGCTCCACTTCCGCGCGTGGGAGCTGGGCGTGAAGTCGCTTTATTATCTCCGCTCGAAGTCGATCCAGCGCGCAGGCTTTGCCGGCGGCGTGGAAGCGGATAATACCGCGGAAGCGCCCAAGTTCGAGCTCGCCTCGACCACCGATTATGATGAGTGTTTGGCGTGCCAATAAGGCGCCAAGACCACTTACGCACACAGTATTGAAGCAAGGAAGACGATCATGTCCCTTCTCGAAGCCCGCAAGCAGTATAAGCCCTTTGAATATCCCTGGGCCTATGAATTCTGGAAGCGCCAGCAGCAGATCCACTGGCTGCCGGAAGAAGTGCCGCTGGGCGAGGATTGCCGCGATTGGGCGCAGAAGCTTTCCGATCATGAGCGCAACCTGCTGACGCAGATCTTCCGCTTCTTCACGCAGGCCGATGTCGAGGTGCAGAATTGCTACCACGAAAATTACGGTCGCGTCTTCAAGCCGACCGAAATCAAGATGATGCTGACGGCCTTCTCCAACATGGAGACGGTGCACATCGCCGCTTACTCGCACCTGCTCGACACGATCGGGATGCCCGAAAGCGAATATGGGATGTTCCTTCAGTATAAGGAAATGAAGGACAAGCACGATTATCTCAGCACCTTTGGCGTTGAGAATGATGAGGATATTGCCCGCACGCTCGCCATGTTCGGCGGCTTTACCGAAGGCCTGCAACTCTTTGCATCTTTCGCGATGCTGATGAACTTCCCGCGCTTCAACAAGATGAAGGGCATGGGGCAGATCGTTACCTGGTCGATCCGCGATGAAAGCCTGCACTGCGAAGGTATCACCAAGCTTTTCCACACCTTCACCAAGGAACGCGATTGCCTGACCAAGGCCGTGAAGGACGATATTCTGGACTGCTGCCAGAAGACGGTGCGGCTGGAAGACGCCTTTATCGACCTCGCCTTCGAGCAGGGGCCGGTGCCGGGCATGACCCCCAAGGAAATCAAGCGTTACATCCGCTACATTGCCGACTGGCGGCTCGGTCAGCTCGGTTTTGCGCCGATGTATATGATCGAAGAGCACCCGCTGCCGTGGCTCGCGCCGCTGCTCAACGGGGTGGAGCACGCCAACTTCTTCGAAACCCGCGCCACAGAATATGCCAAAGCCGCCACCCGCGGCAACTGGAACGACGTGTGGGATAATTTCGACCGCCGCAAGGCCGCCAAAGCCGCCAATGACGGGCCGGAAGAGGCCGTGGCCGAAAAGGATATGTTCGAAGCAGCGGGTGTGGCTGCTGAATGATGGAGCTCAAGCAGTCATCAAGTTGAGTGACAATCGGCAAGCCAGAAAAATCGACTGATCTAGCTAAGCCCCGCCGGCTCTCGTAATCGGCGGGGCTTCTTGCCCTTATTGGCCTGTCGGAGCACCCGGCATGACCTTCTTCGCGACATATTCGACAAAGTCCTTGGAATAGGCGT
>CALMVA010000022.1 GCA_937873035.1 uncultured Sphingomonadaceae bacterium
AGGGGCAGGGCAGGTGGAACTGGCAGGACGGACAGGGGATTTCAGCCCGCCGTTCCCGTCATCGTCACCCCAGCGCAGGCTGGGGTCTCTTCGGGCTGGGTGCATGAGATGCCAGCCTACGCTGGCATGACGGGTGTGGGGCATGACGGGGAGGAGGGATATGGCGGGTGGAACTGGCAGGACGGACGGAGGATTTCAGCCCGCCGTTCCCGTCACCGTCACCCCAGCGCAGGCTGGGGTCTTGTTGGGCTGGGTGCGTGAGATGCCAGCCTTCGCTGGCATGACGGGTGGAGGGGCATGACGGGGGATGGGATATGACGGGCGGGGCGGTCTCAACGCCCCCGGCTACCTTGGGAAAACCGGCGCGCGGCGGCCGGTTGCTGGATCGAGGGGAAATTTCTTGTCAAACTCGGCCTCAAGTTTTGCGCGATAGGGCGCAGGAAGCGGCCCGCTGCACATTCGGCAGCTGTTATTGTCGAGTTCCTGGCCAAGAATTCTCATTCGGATGTCGAACAGCTTGGCCTCCACCTTGTCACGCAGGGCGGGGCGTGTGCTGTCCAGCTGCTTCTTGCCGTGGGCATCGAAATACCAGCCTTCTTCATGCTCGGCAAAGCTGATCGTCTCCACACGCGCGGCGGCTGGCTTTTCTGCACTCATATCGCCCTGCTTCAGCAATAATCCAAGGATCGAGTCTGAAGGTGCCACGCGTCGCTCATATTCCGCGCCGTTGCGGTAAATGACTGTTTCCCTGCCCTCCACAGCGCGGCGATAGGCAATGGCAATCAGCCCCTGTCGCGCGCGCTCCAGCGCATCTTCCCACGCTGCGGAAAAAGCGGGAAAGCGCGCTTTTTGACGATATGCGCCGGTGGAGGATACGCCCGAAACGCGCGCCGCATCGCGCACGCAGCCAGTGTGTGCGAGCGTATCAATGAAACGCTGTGTTCGCTCCGCCGTCCACCCATCCTGCCGCACACGCAAGCCCGGCATCAGCGCCGTAGCGTCCACGCGGCGCAGTTGTGGAATGGCCTGTGCAGGGTTGGCGGACGCAAGGGCAGGGTCATCGGGGCGGATTTTGCGGGCCATGACAATCTCCATTTGGTTTTGGGATGTTTCAATATATAACCAATATGGTTCGTGTAGGAAAATGGAAATTTGAAATGATTTACCCGTCATCGTCACCCCAGCGCAGGCTGGGGTCTTGTCGGGTTGGGTGCGCTGAGATGCCAGCCTTCGCTGGCATGACAGTTGGAGGGGCATGACGGGCGCGCTGAGATGCCAGCCTGCGCTGGCATGACGGCTGGGGCGAGAGTCGCGCGCGGGGTGAATCCCGCAGTTTGCGCCCCGAAACCCGCCTCCACCCCTTGACTCTCCCCCCTGTCCGTCGCAACGGCTCACGTGAAATTTCAACCAGCTTTTCGCCGGGTTCAGGCAGGCGTGCTTGCGCGCTCTGTCGTCCTCCCCAACCGGCGCGGGGCATCTTAGCGACGAATGAGGACGCGCAATCATGACAACGACCGGCCAGGACACGCTCGGCACCCGCGACACGCTTAATGTGGGCGGCAAGAGCTACGCTTATTATTCGCTCAAAAAGGCGGCGGCGAAGCTGGGCGATGTCTCGCGCCTTCCGTTCTCGATGAAGGTGCTGCTGGAAAACCTGCTGCGCTTTGAAGATGGCGGCTTCACCGTTTCCACCGCCGACGCGCAGGCGCTGGTGGATTGGCAGAAGAACCCCAGTGAATCGCAGAACGAAATCCAGTATCGCCCGGCGCGCGTGCTGTTGCAGGATTTCACGGGCGTTCCCTGCGTGGTCGATCTCGCCGCGATGCGCGATGCGATTGCCAAGCTGGGTGGCGACACCTCGAAGATCAATCCGCTCGTTCCCGTCAACCTCGTGATCGACCACTCGGTGATGGTCGATGAATTCGGCCACCCCAAGGCCTTCGAGGAAAATGTCGAGATCGAATATCAGCGCAACATGGAGCGCTATGACTTCCTGAAATGGGGTTCCAAGTCGCTCAACAATTTCTACGCGGTGCCGCCGGGCACGGGCATCTGCCATCAGGTGAACCTTGAAAACATCGCGCAGACGGTGTGGACTTCGACCGACGCGAACGGCGTGACGGTGGCCTATCCCGATACCTGTGTCGGCACCGACAGCCACACCACGATGATTAACGGCCTTGGCGTGCTGGGCTGGGGCGTGGGCGGCATCGAAGCCGAAGCCGCGATGCTCGGCCAGCCGGTGTCGATGCTCATCCCCGAAGTCGTCGGCTTCAAGCTGACGGGCGAGCTGAAGGAAGGCGTGACCGCGACTGACCTTGTGCTCACCGCCACCAATATGCTGCGCAAGCACGGTGTGGTGGGCCGTTTCGTTGAATATTACGGCCCCGGCCTTGCCTCGCTGAGCCTTGCTGACCGCGCGACGCTGGCCAATATGGCGCCGGAATATGGCGCGACCTGCGGCTTCTTCGGCATCGACGACAAGACGCTTGATTATCTGCGTCTTACGGGCCGCGAAGAAGAGCAGATCGCGCTCGTCGAAGCCTATGCCAAGGAGCAGGGCTTCTGGATCGATCCGTCGGCACCCGATGCCGTCTTCTCGTCGACGCTGGAACTCGATATGGCGACGGTGGTTCCGTCGCTTGCCGGCCCCAAGCGCCCGCAGGACCGCGTCGATCTGACGCAGGTGGATGATGTGTTCGCCAAGGATATGGCCGAAACCTACAAAAAGGCCAATGCGCGCGTGGCGGTCGACGGCAAGGACTTCGACATTGGCGATGGTGACGTGATGATCGCGGCGATCACCAGCTGCACCAACACCTCGAACCCCGGCGTTATGGTGGCCGCTGGCCTCGTCGCCAAAAAGGCTGACGAGCTGGGCCTTCGCCCCAAGCCCTGGGTCAAGACATCGCTCGCGCCGGGTTCGCAGGTCGTCACCGACTATTTCAACCGCGCCGGCCTCCAGCCGCACCTCGACAATGTCGGCTTCAACCTTGTCGGCTATGGCTGCACGACCTGCATCGGCAATTCGGGCCCGCTCGCCGAGCCGATCTCGAAGGCGATCAACGAGAACGGTCTGGTTGCGGCTGCCGTCATTTCGGGCAACCGCAACTTTGAAGGCCGCGTGTCGCCCGACGTGCGCGCCAACTTCCTCGCCTCGCCGCCGCTCGTCGTCGCTTATGCGCTCAAGGGCACGGTCATCGAGGACTTCACGACCACGCCCATTGGCAAGGGCAAGGATGGGCAGGACGTCTATCTCAAGGACATCTGGCCGACCAATCTCGAAGTCGCGAGCACGATGGCGGGCTGCATGGACCGCGCGATGTTCCAGGCGCGTTACGCCAATGTCTATAAGGGCGATGAGCACTGGCAGGCGATCAACGTCACGGGCTCGGAAACTTATCAGTGGCGCGCCGGGTCGACCTATGTCGCCAACCCGCCTTACTTTGAAGGCATGAGCATGACGCCCGCGCCGGTCACCGACATCGTCGATGCCAGGCCGCTCGCGATTCTGGGCGATTCGATCACCACCGACCACATTTCGCCGGCGGGGTCGATCAAGGCAGATTCGCCCGCAGGTCAATGGCTTATGGAGCATCAGGTCGCCAAGGCGGACTTCAACTCCTACGGCGCCCGCCGCGGCCACCACGAAGTCATGATGCGCGGCACCTTCGCCAATATCCGCATCAAGAACGAAATGGTCCCCGGCATCGAAGGCGGCATGAGCCGCTACGGTGAAGAAGTCCTCCCGATCTACGACGTCGCGATGAAGTACAAGGCCAATGGCACACCGATGGTCGTCGTCGCAGGCAAGGAATATGGCACCGGCTCGTCGCGCGACTGGGCGGCGAAGGGCACCAATCTGCTTGGCGTCCGCGCGGTCATCGTCGAAAGCTTCGAGCGCATCCACCGCTCCAACCTTGTCGGCATGGGCGTGCTGCCGCTGCAGTTCAAGGATGGCGATACCCGCACGTCGCTGGGCCTGACGGGCGATGACAGCTTCACCATCAAGGGTGTCGCCGATCTCAAGCCGCGGCAGGATGTGACGGTTGAAGTCACGCGCAAGGATGGCTCGACCTTCACTTTCACCGCGCTGTGCCGCATCGATACCGCCAATGAAGTCGAATATTTCATGAATGGCGGC